>CAZWWE010000003.1:0-124553 GCA_964637295.1 uncultured Pseudomonadales bacterium
CGAAGTCTCATAATTTAGAGACTCAGAGTGCCAAATGTGTCGTGACCTAGTCAGTCAAGCTTTGGCTAGACTGGGGAGTTGAGTCATGGTTTATAATTAAACTAATGTCAGGTCACAGTAAATGGAACAATATCAAAAATCGCAAGGGTGCTCAAGATAAACTAAAAAGTAAAAATTTTAGTCAATTATCTCGTTTGATCAGAGCCGCAGCTAAGCAAGGTGCTTCTGGCGATCCCAAGAGTAATCCTAGTTTGCGCTTAGTTCTCGACAAGGCTCGTGTGGCCAATATGCCCAAAGAGAAAATTCAAAAAGCCATCGATGCCGCTTTGGGCAAAGGCACTGGCAATCAAATTCAAGAAATTATCTATGAAGGTTTTGGTCCAGGCGGAGTAGGCATGATGATCGTGGCATTGACAGACAATCTCAATCGCAGCTCTTCAGAAATTCGTTTTCTTCTTAGTAAGTTTGGTGGTTCACTAGGTTCTCCTGGTTCAGTTAAATACATGTTTACTCGAAGCGAAGAAGGGGAGTTTGTTGCCACGATGAAATTTCCAGTGAGTGCAGCAGATCATGATAAATTATTAGAATTAATTGACATGTTGCGAGACAATGAAGATGTGGAAGATGTTTTTGTGGCTTGTGAATTGTTAGAAGAGTAGATTAATTTATTTTATGCGAAGGCGCGAAAAATTTATTATTGTTTCTATTGTTTTGAGTTTAGCTTTATTGGCGATTCAATACGTTCCTTTAGATTGGCGCTACGTTGCCATTGTGTTTTTATTAATTACTTCCTATTTTGCTGCGGTCTGGGCTTTATTTGCCGATTTGCAGGCACATGAGTGGCTCACCATCGCTCCATTTCCTGCCTTGTACGCCAGTGCAGTAGCTTTATTTTATTTTCTTTTGCCAGAGGTTTTTTTGTCACGCCTGTTGATCATTGCTTTATTTGGCATCGGCATGTACGCCTTGTTGTTAACTTCTAATATTTTTTCTGTAGCCAAGGGCCGAACCATTCAGCTTTTATACGCTGCTCATGCCGTAGCCTTGTTCTTTATCATGTTGACTTCTTTATTGTTTAGCAACGTGATTTTTTCCCTGCGTTTAGCTTTTTATTTAAACGCTGCTTTGATTTTCGTGATTCATTTTCCCTTGGTTTTATCAGCTTTGTGGTCAATTGAATTGAAATCTTACCTTGGTAAAGACTTGATTTTATATGCCTTAGTTTTTTCTTTGCTCATGGGAGAATTGGCCGCCGTATTTTCTTTTTTACCCATGCAAATTTGGAATCAGGCCTTGTTTTTAATGTCGTTTTTATATGTTGGTTTGAGCGTGTTGCAAAGTTTTCTTAAGGGCAGATTGTTTCGCAATACCCTCAATGAATATAATTTAGTTGCTTTTTTCATGTTGTTGTTATTTGTATTGATGTTTCCTCTGAAGTAGCTTGCTTGTCGGAGTGATGACAAATTGATTATTTTCCTCAAGATAAATGGAAAAAAGATTGATAAATCAATGTAAAAATCTATTTTTGATGGAGCAGGGTAGTTATGTTGGGGGTCTTGATAGTTTTTGCTTTGAAACAATAAACAAAGCTTGGGTCAAAGCTTTGTTCAAAACTGTTTGAGCCTTAAATAACTCTAAAATTAGCAATTTTTCAAGAAAAATTGCGCAAAAAATAATAGAGAAGTGACGGCTATTTTTTTTAATAGAGATTGAAAAGGGATCTCTGTGAACAGGGCAGAGTGATATAGTTTGATATGGTCGTGAAAATTGTGGAAAACTCCATAGTTATAGGTCTTTATGGCCTGGAATGATATAGTTTTATATACTAAAATTAGTTTTCTGGTTGCAAAAGTATGCAAAAATAAATCTACCAGGCTTAAGCAGGCTTGTTTTGAGCCATAAAATTGTTCAATATATTTCTTGACTAATCTGCCTGGAGCTTTCTATTCTAGATAGATGTGCTCAAAAAAGCACTATCCATCAATAAAAAACCCGAATGCATCTTTCACGGAGAAGGGTTAAATAGTCCCAAAAAGACTTTTCCTGGAGGGAATTTAAAAGAACAGAGCTGTGCCAAGGTAAAAGAGCAAATAAAAACTTATTGAATTCGCTTGCTTTTTCCACTGCTACTCTGCGATAGGGGGATTTTTACAGCAAAAGCTTGATCAATTGATTATGTCGCACAATATAACTTTTGCGACATAGACCATAAAATTGGCTGGGAGGGGTTTTTGAAACTTCTTATTATTGGTTTGTTTTTAGCAGCTACTCTTATCTAATTTATGACAATATTTTTCCTTATTTCCCCTAGTTATGCTTGTCTATTGTTTGCTTTCTTGACTAGTTTTTTACTTGCTTAATTCTGGTTTTTCCTACTTGGTTGCGAATTAGGTTTTTGGGATAAATATATTGATATATCAAGGTATTTACCTCTAGCAAGCCTTTTAGAAGCCTAAAAACGGCTTTTTATTCTTTAAATGATTAATTGGTCGTGGGAAAAGCTAGAATTTTCTTGGGTTAGCTCTGGTTGAAGTTTAAATTTATCTTTTATTAACAAAATTGATATTGTGTAGATTGCGATTGCGCCGTGCTTTAAATTTTTTTTGAAAATAAATTGCTATTTTGTATTGCGAAT
Source organism: uncultured Pseudomonadales bacterium (assembly GCA_964637295.1). Lineage (GTDB taxonomy): Bacteria > Patescibacteriota > Microgenomatia > UBA1400 > PJMF01 > UBA1364. The sequence goes on from CAZWWE010000003.1 coordinate 2,636, forward strand.
AATTTTAACGATAGAAATCAAGTTGTTATAAAAATAGCTGCAAAAATTAAAACGCTTACTTTTAAGAGTGCTTCTGCACAATGGGTTTTGTAGGGCAGAGTCTCCCCTTTTAATCCACCTTTTATTGAAGATAACGTCTCGATCTGGCAAAGGCCTTTTTGGTGAAAATCTTATATTTTTATTTAGCAAAAAGAGCATGGGCTATAAATGAAAAAAGACTGATACAAAGCAAATAAGTTGCTTAAAGACGTTTTAGCAGAAGATTAAACTCTTTGCTAATGTCTGATAATAATTTCTGGAAAAATTAAACAAAAAAACACAAATCAAATCAAAGTTTGTTCAGCCTAGATAAAGCTAGTGCATCACACTCAAATTTATTGTAGAGTAAAGAAGGAAGTAAATGCAATGAGTAGTTATTAGCTCTGCACTTTAATACAGTCACTCTCGACTAAAATTGTTTAATTATAAAGATTAACAATCTTTGTCTCGCTCAGTGAAGTCGCTGTTTATAAGCATTAGAGTTCTTAGTGTTGACTTATCAGCTTCTTCAATGGACTGTATTAAAGTGCAGAGCTAATAAATAAGTTAACTAAAACATTATGAGTAATAAAACCAATCCAGATATCGCCATGATCGACTTTTTGGAGTCACTGGAGGTGGAAAAGAACTTAAGCCGCCTGACGATTCGTAATTATGGTCATTATTTACGACGTTTTAATGATTGGTTCAAAAATGATGGCCACAGTGACTTAAAAGAACTGGATCGGGACATTTTGCGTAAATACCGCATTTACCTTGCTCGTTACTGTGACGAAATGTCAAGAACCCTATCAAAAAAGACACAAAGCTATCACATCATTGCTCTGCGCTCGTGGTTTAAGTGGTTGATTAAGAATGATCAAGAAGTTTTACAGCCGGAAAAAATTGATTTGCCCAAAGGTGAATCGACGCACATGCAATTTGTCAACGTTGAAGAAATGGAGCGTTTGCTAGCTCAACCAGATTTAGCGAGTAAAGAAGGCTTGAGAGACAAGGCCATTCTCGAACTACTCTTCTCTACTGGTTTGCGTGTGAGTGAACTGGTGGGCTTAAATCGAGATCAAATCGATGCCAAGAGACGCGAGTTCGGGGTGATTGGTAAAGGACGCCGACCTCGTGTGGTGTTTTTAAGCGAAAGGGCGGCTATGTGGCTTTGGCGCTATATGAACTCGAGAGAGGACAACTGGCGACCAGTTTTTATTAGGTTCTCTGGTAAAAAACCAGATTTATTGATGGATGGCGAAGAAATGAGATTGACCAGTCGTAGCGTACAACGCTTAGTAGACCACTATGCTCGCAAAGCGCGTTTGACGGTTAAGCTTAGTCCTCACGGCATCCGCCACAGTTTCGCTACCGACCTCTTGATTAATGGAGCTGGTTTACGCGATGTGCAAGAGATGCTTGGTCATAAAAATATTGCCACCACCCAGATTTATACTCACGTTACTCAGCCACAGCTTAAAAAAATCTACGATGAAACCCACTCCAAACTTTAAAGTCTGACTTGGTTTTTTCCGGTGACAATGCTAAAATTCCTCTTGTTTTAATTAACATCATTCTAAAAAAGGGCCGATAGCTCAGTTGGCTAGAGCACTTCTATGGCATAGAAGGGGTCAGGGGTTCAAGTCCCCTTCGGTCCACATTTAGTTGTTGAGTAGTTGCTGAATTTGTTAAAGCTCTTTTTCTTGAGCTGAAGGCTCACTTTGGACAGTTGGTCTTTGAGCATTTGCTTGACTTGCTGCAATAGCTTCATTTAGTAGCTTTCTTTGATTATTAGCAGAAACCTTGTCGATGCTGATTCTGAATTGGCCAACTTGGAGAGTTCTTAATGTTCCATTTTTTTCAATTCCTTGATGCCTCATTCTATCTTTCATCAGCGACGTGGCTCTTTGTGTAATTTCTTGCTCAGTTGGTTGAATGTCTTTTTCCAATTCAAGAAGTTCTTTTTCATCTGGTTTTCTTCCATTTTTTTGATAAAAATAACTAATCAGAGTTTGCAATTTGTCTTTTTTTAAGTCTTTTTCTGCTAGTGAGCGGTCACTTTGTAAGCGAAGAGAGTATTCATTTCCATACAAAAATTCTTGAATCGCTCGCGCAAAACTTCTTTCACTATGTTCACCATATGACTCATCTAAGCTTTTTGTGCCAGAAATTGTTTCATTTTCTCTTTGCCAAGCTAATAATTTTTTTTCATTTTCTGCTTTTTGTTGATCGGTTTGTAAAGAGCCAAAAAGAACTTGACTTGTTAACTCTTGTTCGCGTGCTAAATCTGCTTGAGGTAGTCGATCGTACTCAAAATTAATCATGGTTTTATCGAAATTCAAACAAAAAATGCCTTCGGCGGTGACTAGATAATATTGATGCGCAACTTGTTTCGCTGGTTCTTTTCCCCAAATTGTTGGATCTGGAAAATCTGCCCCAGTTGATCTAAGTGGGGTGGTAAGCAATACGGCTCGATTTTCTCCTGTGCCAATTGGAATGCAAAAATTGCCATTTTGCTTTTTTTCTAAAACAAGCTGAAGCATTAATTCCAGATGATTTTTTTTGAGTTGATGTTCAAGCCTGATAGGCTTACCTTCTGAATTAAGCAATTCTTTATCTCCAAGATCTGTTAAATATGCTTGCAGCTCTCTTGCAGTATCTATGATCCACAATTCATCGTTTTCTTCTGCAGCTCGTTTTTGTTCTGGCAAGATTGGTTCAAAATGACGATCAAGTAATCCCTCTGGCTTGAGTAAGGATAAGTTTTTTTGGCTTCCATCTAAAACAATTGGTTGTTGAAACTTACTTAGTTCTGGACGGGGTTCCATTTTTTCAACCGGAAGGGGCTGTTGGTGGGAAAAGTGTTCATTGAGTATAACGGAACCAGCTTCTGACATTTTTACCTTTCTTCAGTATTAACATTTTCATTTTATCACAACTGTTATTTTTAATTTGAATCTGTCTCTTCCTCGTCCATGGTCAGAGCAACGGCTACGACCTGATCGTTGTCACTCATTTTCATCAAGATCACGCCTTGAGTTGGTCTAGTTAAAGTCGGAATAGAGTTTTTACTAATCGGCATTTTGATGGCTTTGCCTAATTTAGTACTAATTACCACTTCTTTATTTTCTTCAGAAACCATCTTAGCAGAGGCCACTTTACCAGTGCGCTTAGTAATTTCTGAGACTTTTACCCCAAGACCAGAACGTTTTTGCAAGGGGTAACTTTCTAGTAAAGTGCGTTTGCCCATGCCGTTTTCAGTGATAATGAGTAGACTATTTTCGGCTAAAACTTCTTTTTTGTCTTCAAAAACTTCCACGCCGACAACGTAGTCTCCGCTATGTAAGGTAATTCCCTTGACTCCTTTGGTATCTCTTTGAGAAGATTTGACTTCTTCTTCACTGAAGCGAATTGATTTACCATCATGAGTGATCAACATGATGTGGTCGTGGCCAGTGGTAATTTTGCCCCAGACCAATTCATCACCTTCGTTGAGAATGATGGCGACGATGCCACTTTGACGAATGTTACTAAAAAGTTTCAGAGCAGTTTTTTTCACTAGACCATTTTTGGTAGCCAAAGTCACATATTTATCTTTGTCTGCTTCTGGATCGACTACTAAAATAGATAAAACTTTTTCTTCAGCTTTGAGATTAAGAATGTTCACAATGGCTGTGCCTTTAGCCTGGCGACTGGCGTCGGGAATTTCGTAAGCTTTCATTTCAAAGACGCGACCTTGATTGGTAAAAAGAAAAAGATTGTCATGAGTATTACAGGTAACAATACATTTAAGGACATCTTCTGCCTTCATGTTCAGGCCTTTGCTCCCCTTCCCGCCTCTAGATTGAGAACGGAAGGCGTCTGGACTTAAGCGCTTAATGTAGCCACTTTCTGTCAAAGTGATGACAGTGGATTCTTCAGCAATTAAATCTTCCTCATCGAATTCGCCAATTTTGCCTTTGATGACTTTAGTGCGACGCTCATCACCGTAAGTGTCAATCATTTCTTTGGTTTCAGAGATAATTTTCTTGAGAATTTTGTCTGGATCATTCAGCAAATGAATTAAGACGCCGATCGCTTCTTGAATAGCCGCATATTCTTCTTCGATTTTTTGTCTTTCTAAGGCAGCTAAGCGTTTGAGTTGCATTTCCAAGATAGCGGTAGCCTGAACATCACTCAAACCAAATTTTTGCATCAAAGCGTCATGAGCAGTAGGCGTATCTTTAGAGGAACGAATGGTATTGATGACATCGTCTAAATTATTTAAGGCGATAATTAAACCTTCGAGAATATGGGCGCGATCACGAGCTTCTTTGAGCTCATTTTGACTACGACGGACCACCACAAGCTGGCGATGAATGATGTATTCACGCAAAACATGGCGCAAGCTCATTAGCTGCGGAGTGCCATCGCTATTTAAGGCTACCATGTTGAGGGAAAAACTGCTTTGGAGTTCAGAATATTTAAACAGTTTATTAAGAATCACTTTGGGTCTAGCATCCTTTTTGAGTTCAACGGTAATTTCCATACCGTTGCGATCGGAATCGTCACGCAAATTACGAATGCCGACGATTTTTTTATCGCGTACCAGATCAGCAATTTTCATGAGCAAACGAGCTTTATTGACCTGATAAGGAATTTCGGTGATCGAGATTGAGAATTGGTCTTTTTTACCTTCTTCAATGCTGGCTTTGCCCCGCACAATAATGCGCCCTTTGCCAGTGCGGTAAGCCTCAGAAATGGCTTTTTGATCGTAAATGATCCCAGCGGTTGGAAAATCTGGGCCCTTGATGTGTTCCATCAATTCTTCATGGGTAATTTCGCTTTCAAATTTGCCGGTCAAACTTTCTGGTTTGGCTTCCAAAATAGCGTTAATGCAGTGAGAGTCGGAGCTTAATTTTTCTTCCCCAATTTCAATTTTTTGTTCAACCTTGGCATGGCCTTTTTCAATCATGGCGTTAATGGCGTTGCAGACTTCAGTTAAATTATGTGGTGGGATTTTGGTTGCCATACCGACCGCAATACCCTCTGAGCCCATCAATAAAAAATTGGGAATACGATTTGGCATGACCACTGGTTCTTTGGTCGAACCATCAAAATTGTCAATAAAATCGACTGTATTTTTGTTGATGTCGGCCACCAATTCCTGAGTGATTTTGGCACTGCGAGCTTCCGTGTAACGCATCGCAGCAGGGCTATCGCCGTCGATCGAACCAAAGTTGCCTTGCCCATCAACCAAAGGATAGCGCATACTAAAATCTTGGGCTAAACGGACTAAGGCTAGGTAAACGGCACTGTCACCATGGGGATGATAGCGACCCAACACGTCACCGACGATACGAGCACATTTACGATAGGGCGTATTCCAGTGAATGCCTGATTTATACATGGAATAAAGAATGCGACGATGCACTGGTTTTAAGCCGTCGCGAACATCAGGAAGAGCACGCGCCACAATCACGCTCATGGCATAATCTAAGTAGGATTTTTCCATTTCGTTGACAATGGAGGTGTGCTTGAGTTTGCCGTAGAGACTATTTTCAATGGTGCCGATTTTTTTACTTCGCTCTTCTTGATCGATGGGCTGCTCATTGTTGGTTTTTTCAAGGACATGGTCAGAACTTTCAGGATTATCTAAATTTTCGACACTCACCTTAATGTTTGTTTGTTGTTGCTCTTCTGACATATTATTAAACTTTTTGATCTATTATTTTATATATTGATAATGTTTGCGACTATACCTAATAAATAGATTGATAATTCAATCAAAAAATGCTTTAATCCCTTTTAGCAGTCTGACATGTCTTCTGCTAAAAACTAATTTATTAATTATTAATGTAAGGCTTTTTCAATTGGCGGGGCAATTTCTTTTTTACGAGAAAGCTTAGGACCAATATCTAAAACTTGAGCGATGACTTCTCCACCAAAAGCCTTGACTGCTAGTTCTGCAGTTGCCTGATCAAGAATCAGCAGCTTAGTGTTGACTTTAAGAATATCCGTGATGGCCACAAAAAGATAATCAAGTTGCAATGCTGTTTTGACTTCTTGCATGGCTGTCAGCAACTCATTTTTGCGTTGACTAATAATGTCGTCTTGCTCAACTGTTTCTAGCTGATCAATCATGACTTTATGACCAGCGAAATCAAAGATTTTATAGTCGTTTTGCACAATTTCCTTGGCACTCAGTTGACTCACGTTTGATTTAGCCTTGAAGATTTCTAAAGTGAAAGCATCTAAATCAGTAATTTGAGCGATGGCAGCTAACCACTCTGCCATGGCCCGATCTTGGCTAGTACAGGTAGCTGATTTAAAGCCAACCGTATCAGAAAGAATGGCAGCCAGCATCAGACTAGCCAATTTTGGTTGAGGGACGTAGCCAGCTTGTTTCATCATTTCAGCAATGATGGTGTTGGATGAGCCCCAAGTTTTGAAAGTTAGGTCGATAGGTTGTTCAAAATTGAGATTGGCCTTGTGATGATCAACAATTGCCACGATTTGCTCGGCTTTTAAATCGGTCAAGCGTTGAGCTTCTTCATTATGATCAACCAAGATGATTCGATCTTCTGAAGCCAAGTCGCTCGCAGTAAGAATTTGGGGAGCGCTCAGGGCAAATTTGTCTAGGAGAAAAGCGGTTTCCCCATTGACCGGGCCAGTCAGAGCAGCTTCAACGTTTTGGTAAGCACAATTAGGGGTGTTTTGATATAAAGCAGCGAGAGCCATGGCGGCCACAATGGAGTCAGTATCAGGTTTTAGATGGCCAATGACATAAGTTTTCATCAAGATCTCCTTTCTTTTAAATATCTAATTGTGCAGAAGTAGCATGACTTTGAATAAATTTTTTGCGTGGAGCGACTTCATCACCCATTAAAACTGTAAAAGCTTGATCAGCTTTGGCAGCATCTTCGATATTGATTTTTTTCAACATACGAGTTTTGGGATTCATGGTAGTGGCCCAGAGTTGTTCAGGATTCATTTCACCTAAACCTTTATATCTTTGTATGCCGAGCTTGGCGTTGGGTTCTTTGGCTAAAAGACTGGCAATAAATTTGTCTTTGTCTTCATCGCTGTAAACATACTGCTCATCTTTGCCATGAGTAATTTTGTACAAAGGAGGCATGGCCACATAAAGATAGCCCGCTTCGATAATCGGTCGCAAATGGCGAAAGAAAAAAGTCAAACCTAAGGTGGTAATGTGTTCACCATCTACATCAGCATCATTCATCAAAATAATGCGATGATAACGCAATTTTTCTAAATTAAAACTTTCACCAATGCCGCAACCAAGGGCGATGACCAGGTTTTTGAGTTCTTCTGAAGCGACAACTTTATCGAGACGAGTGCGCTCGGTATTTAAAATTTTGCCACGCAGTGGGAAAATTGCCTGGAATCGACGATCTCGACCTTGTTTGGCAGAGCCGCCAGCGGAATCACCCTCGACCATGTAAATTTCACTTTCGCTAGCATTTCTAGATTGACAGTCAGCAAGCTTGCCGGGCAGAGAAACTCCTTCGAGAAGTCCTTTGCGAATAACGGCGTCTTTGGCAGCGCGAGCCGCCAGGCGAGCGCGAGCAGAGATCATGATTTTATCAATGATGGCACGAGCTACTTTGGGATTTTCTTCTAAGTAAGTGGCAAAAGCGTCTTTGAAAACTTGATAAACAGCAGTTTGTGCTTCAGCGTTATTAAGTTTGGCTTTGGTTTGCGATTCAAATTGTAAGTCATTGGCGGGCATTTTGACGAAGACGACGGCAGTTAAGCCTTCACGCAAATCATCGGCCACGAAGACTTCTTTTTCTTTGACCAGATTGTTTTTTTCAGCATAGTCACGCATGACTCTACCGAGAGCCAAGCGAAAACCTTGCACGTGAGTGCCGCCGTCAGGAGTGTTGATGACGTTGACGTAGCTTTCGGTGTGTTCATTGTAGGTGTCGTTGTATTGCAGAGCCAATTCAATGCCGATGTTTTTACCAGTGTCTGGATCTTGCCAATCGCTGTTGACGTAAAAAACTTTGTGTAGCGACTTGCGTGCCATATTGAGATGTTCAACTAAGGAACGGATGCCGCCTTCAAAATAATAATGTTGTTCTAGTTTTTCGATGCGATCAAAAAATTGAAAATAGATGCCTGCCATCAGATAGGCGCGGTCTTTGACGATTTGAATCATTTGTTTATGGCTGTAATCAACGGTCGAAAAAATAGTCGGATCAACCACAAACTGGACCATAGAGCCAGACTCATAAGTTAAGAAAGCGGCGCTTTGTTCGCTAAATTTTTCTTTGAGTTCTTGCTCGCTGATTTCTTTGACTGGAGCCGCAGGAATACCTCGAGAATGATATTGATAAAAATATTTATTATCTCTTTTAACTGCCACTTGCATCAAACTCGACAAAGCGTTGACGGCGGAAGAACCAATGCCATGCAAACCACCAGAAGCTTTATAGGCAGTTTCTTCGAATTTACCGCCGGCATGCAATTTAGTCATCACTAGTTCCATCGCTGAAACGCCTGATTCGTGTAAATCAGTGGGAATCCCACGACCATTATCGACTACGGTAATGACTTGCTCGCCAATTTCTTCCGGAGTAGCTTTTTTATTTTGATTGTTTGGATGTTTTTCGAAAAGTTGGCGATGCAAGTCATTAGTGCTGGTGCGAAACAACTGCACTGTTTTGCCAAAACCAGCGATGGCTTCATCAACTGAATTATCAAGAATTTCTTTGACTAGGTGGTGCAAGCCTTTGACGTCGGTGGAACCGATGTACATACCCGGTCTTTTGCGGACTGGCTCCAGACCTTCTAGGACTTTAATTTCTGAGGCTCGATAGTGTTTTAAATCATTGCTGCTTGCCATAAGAACATCTGTTGTACCACAGTTTTTCGATGAAAAAAAGGGCTTGTTTTTATTAAGAAAATGTGAAAAAGCCGATTTTAGAGTATTTAGAGGCTTAGCTCTCCAGATGTACCAGGCTAAAAAAGCAGTTTTCGAGCACTAGTTGCGTGTTTTGATTATGATTTAGGTCTTGATAGGCTTTAAGCAGGGCTTCTCTAATTGGGCGAGATAATTCCTTTTTTTCAAGCAAGGCAGTTATTAAGTTTAGAGCTTGTTCTCGATCTTTATATTTTTCTGCCAGCTGAATAGCTTGACTGTAATTTTGCGGCCAGTTGAAAGCGTCTAATAAAGTGGTGAAAGTGCTGTCTAGTTGCTTAGTTGGTGGCAGTTGAGTCAATAAGGCTTCCTTGGATACCAAGATGCAACGAGAAAGAATGGTGGTTAAAATTTTTTCTACTTGATAGCAAAGCAATAAAATAAGTGTTTCAGCTGGACTTTCTTCAATAATTTTCAAGGTTGCTTGTTGTGCTGGCACTGAAGCACTGTCAAATTTAAGCAAGACAAAAACTCGTTTGGCTCTCCCTTGTAAACCGGCACTATAGCTGGCTTCCAGTTGCATACGTCTTACTTCATCAATGGAAAAATTGAGCAATGTTTGATTAAAAAATTCAATATTTTGGCAGTCTTGCAGTCCTGCATGTTGTTGGACATAGCTCTGACTTAAATTTTTTAGTTGTACCAGTTGCTCGTCGACTGGCAAAGCAGCCCAAACTTTAGGTAAGAGCAAAATTTCACTAGTGTAAAAGTTGGACATTTTGTGCCATTATAAAGGCAGAATTTGTCTATGTTAACTGCCCAAAACGACCAATCAGTCAATCCTTTGGCTTCAGCGGCCAGTCATGTTTACGTGCCAACTAACTCTTTTGTAGATGTGCTTTTTTTGCAAAAAAAACTTGATTTGACGCAAGTAGAAGAACTGCGTCTGGCTAGTTTGGGAGGTGCGCAAACTTACGATCGCTTTTTACTCGATAAAAGATGGCTAACTGAAGCCGAAATTAATCAAGCCAAAGCAGAATTTAATCATTTGGGTTATGTTGATTTGCCGCAAATTGGTATCGATCAAGAAGCTTTGGGCATGATTGATGAAGCGATTGCAAAAAAATATCAGGTTTTACCTTTTGCCCTGGATAAAGACAAAAAGTTACTCAAAGTGGCGATGTGGGACCCTCTGGATCTCACTCAAATTGAGTTTTTGAAACAAAAAACTGGTTTACAGATCGAAGCCTATTATGCTGATGGTGAAATTTTGCAACGCTTGATCGTTGAACGTTATTCGCAAAACTTGTCCACTGAGGTCGGAGAAGCTTTGCGCACTACTAGTCAGTATCAAACTCGCAACAATGCCGGCGTAGAGGTCAATAAGTCTGGGCAAATTTTGCGCGATGCACCCATCAATCGTATTGTTGAAAATATTTTAGATTTTGCAATCAGCTCGCGTGCCTCAGATGTGCACATCGAGCCACAAAATAATAGTATTCGGGTGCGCTACCGCATTGACGGGATTTTGGTTGAAAAATTAATTTTGCCTAAAAATGTCCACGATGCCGTGATTTCTAGAATCAAAATTCTTTCTAATCTAAAAATTGATGAAAAACGTATTCCTCAAGATGGGCGTTTTAATTATGTTTCTCAAAACAAAGAAGTTGATTTACGTATTTCTAGTTTGCCGACGGTGCACGGTGAAAAAATTGTGATGAGACTTTTGGAAAAAAATACCAAGGTTCCCTCACTTAATGACTTGGGTTTAAGTGGCTTAGCTTTGCAACGGGTTTTAAGTAATATTAAAATTCCGCACGGCATTATTTTGATCACTGGCCCAACTGGTTCTGGTAAAACAACCACTTTGTATTCGATTTTGCACATGATTAATAATGTTGGGGTAAATATTCTTACTCTCGAAGATCCAGTCGAATACCAAATTCCTGGAGTGAGCCAAGTACAGGTCAATCCTAAGGCTGGCTTGACTTTCGCTTCTGGATTGCGTTCGTTTTTACGCCAAGACCCTGACATTATTATGGTGGGTGAAATTCGCGACAATGAAACCGCTGATTTGGCCCTGCAAGCTTCTCTGACCGGTCATTTAGTTTTTTCAACTTTGCACACCAATAGCGCTGCTGGCGCTCTACCCCGTTTATTGGATATGGAAGCGGAGCCGTTTCTTTTATCTTCGTCTATGCAGTTGACCATCGGTCAAAGAGTAGTGCGACGTATTAATCCGAAATACCGAGAAGAATATCGTCCTGATCCGGCAGTGCTTGCCAATATCAAAGAAGTATTGGGGCCCTTGTTTACCGCTTATTGTAAAGAAAAAAATAAAGATCCAGACAATATTACTTTGTTTAGACCGATGGCCGAACGTCCCAATCAAGAGCCAGATTTTCAGGGACGAGTGGCTATTTTTGAAGTGATGGCAATCAGTCCAGAAATTTCACAATTGATCATGAAACGCGCTTCTGAAGCGGAGTTGGAAGCAGTGGCTCGTCAACAGGGCATGATTTTGATGAAACAAGATGGCTATCTGAAAGCGCTTGATGGCATTACAACGATTGAAGAAGTATTGCGCGTAGCGGAGGTCAAACAATAATGCAAATGACCGATTTATTACAATTTGCGATTGATAATCAAGCTTCAGACATTCATTTGGTGGCTGGTTCCCCTTTGTCGGTGAGAATTAATGGAGTTTTAAGTTTTCCAGCAGGTCCAACGCCACTTAATCGCGAACAAGCTGCAAGCTTGATTTTCAGTATTTTATCTCCTGCGCAAAAACAACTTTTAGAAACTCAAAAAGAAATTGACTTGGCTTATCAATTCTTGCAGCAGGGCCGTTTCAGAGTTAGTGTTTATCAGCAAATGGAAAGTTACGCGGCTGCTTTGCGCTTAATTCCAGATCAGATTTTAAGTATTGATGAATTAAATTTGCCCAAAATTTTTCACAGTTTTACGAATTATGGACAAGGTTTGGTTTTGTTTACGGGTCCAACTGGCGAAGGTAAATCAACCTCTTTGGCAGCGATCATCAACGAAATCAATCAAACGGATAGTCGACATATTTTGACCATTGAAGACCCAGTAGAATTTGTTTATCACTCCATGCGCAGTGTTATTTCTCAGCGCGAAGTGGGCAAAGATACGAAAGCTTGGCAAGCCGCCCTCCGCTCCGCCCTGCGTTCTGACCCCGACGTAGTTTTAGTTGGCGAAATGCGCGATTTAGAAACGATTGCTCTGACTCTTACTTTGGCAGAAACGGGCCATTTGGTTTTTGCAACTTTGCACACCAATACTGCGGCTCAAACAATCAATCGCATCGTCGACGTTTTTCCTTCCCATCAGCAAGCTCAAGTCCGTCAACAATTATCAACCGTTTTGCAAGCAGTAGTTTCACAGCGACTGGTGCCCAAAATTCATGGCGGTCGCATTGCCGCAGTGGAACTGATGCTCAATAACGCTGCAATTGCCAACTTAATTCGTGAAAACAAGGTTTATCAGATCGACAATGTGATTCAAAACTCGGCGGCGACAGGGATGATTTTAATTGAAAATCACTTAATAGATCTAATGAACCAAAAATTAATTAGCAAAGAAACAGCTATTGCTAAGGCTTTTCGTACCAATGAATTATTGAGATTATTGGGCAATTAAACCATGCCAATTTTTAAATACTTAGTCAAAAACAAGCGCGGTGAAAACATCAGGGGCAAAGTGGAAGCGGTATCGCGTTCGCAAGCTGTCTCAACTTTGTTGGGTCGTGATTTGTTTGTGATCGATGTAGCTCCACTAGGACAGAACAGCGGTTTCTTGGGTAATTTGAACCGCAATAAAATTAAATTTGAAGAATTAGTCAATTTCACCAGACAGCTAGCCACCATGATCAATGCCGGTTTGCCTTTGGCCACTTCTCTCTCGATTTTGGAAGAGCAAAGTAAAACCGACATGGCCAAATTAACTGGTAATTTACTTAAGGACGTCGAAGGCGGGTTAAGTTTTTCCATGGCTTTAGATAAATATCGAGATAATTTTTCTCGTATTTACGTGCAATTGGTCAAAGCTGGAGAAATGGGCGGGGTGCTAGATAGCGTTTTAGATCGTTTGGCAATTACTATGGAAAAGGAAAAAGATTTTCGCGCTAAGACTAAGGGAGCTATGGTTTATCCGGTGATTATTATTTTGGCTATGGTGGCAGTGGCCATCGTAATGATGGTGGCAGTTATTCCAAAATTAACTACCATGTATCAAGATTTTGGGGCTGAATTGCCGGCGGCGACTAAAATCTTAATGAGCTTGTCTGATTTTTTTGTCAATTACTGGTGGTTACTAGTGTTCATCATTGGAGCGCTGGGCATGGGCCTGCGTGCTTTCAAAAAAACGCCACGAGGCGAACTGACTCTTAATCGTTTCATGCTCAAATTGCCAATCGTGGGAGTTTTGCAACAAAAAATTGTCTTGACTGACTTTACCCGTACCTTGTCATTATTATTGGGAGCTGGCGTATCTTTGTTGGAAGCTCTTGAAGTAGTGGCTAGCGCGATTGGTAGCGCTGTTTATCGTGAACAATTAAAAGAAATCAATCAACAAGTGGAAAAAGGAGTTACTCTGTCTGATGCTGTCGCTCATTATGAAAATTTTCCCCCCATTCTCTATCAAATGATTGCGGTGGGAGAAGAAACCGGTAAATTGGACGAAATCTTGGCTAAAATCTCGGAATACTTTGAAAAAGAAAGTGAGTACGCTATCAAAAACTTAACGACTGCTATCGAACCAATGATCATGATCATGTTAGGACTTGGTGTAGGTTTTATCGTGATTGCCATCATTATGCCAATTTACAGTTTGACCAGTCAGTTTTAGTGAGGCAGTTTTAGTTTTAGTACTTGAAATTAAATGCTGAGATGCGCTAGACTGAACAGGAGTAGCGATTTAAGAATTTGAAGTAAGGGTTAGTATTATGCAAAAAAAGCGTTTTTTTTCTCAGCTGCGAAGCCAAATGGCTTTCACCATGATTGAATTATTGATCGTAATTGCTATTTTAGGGATTTTAGCAGTGGCAGTTTTGGCGGCAATCAATCCAATTGAACAAATTAATCGTGGTCGCGATGCTGGCTCGCGTTCTGATTCGGAACAATTACTCAGTGCTATTGATCGCTATTATGCTTATAAGGGCTACTATCCTTGGGTCAATAATCCCAATGATCCTGCTGCCATTAATGTTTTGAGAGGAGTGGCTGGTGCCACTAATATAACTTTTACTGAAGGTTCAATTGATGCTTGGCTGGATAACGCCACTCCAGATGCTTGTGCGGTTTTGGATAAAATTGGCAACGGCGATGGGGCTAATTGTGAAGGCACCAATGAAGTAAAACGTAGTTTCATCGATAAAATTACTAAGGCTGATTACAATCATCTAGCTGTTTATTACAATGGTGACCCGGGTAGCAGTCTTTACGTTTGCTTCAAGCCTCTGTCTGGATCGATGCAAAAAGAAGCGGCTGATCGCTGTGTAGATACAGACGGCAGTGGCTTACCAGCAGATTTAAGTGGCGCTGCCGCTACAATTTGTGCTGCAGGTGAAGAATACGTTTGTCTGCCATAATGCCGACCGTTTACTTCTTTTTTTTAGCTTTTCTTTTTGCCATGTTTTTGGCGATCTTAGCGAGTTTTTTCAACCTGGTGATTTACCGTACAGCCAGAGAAGAGTCTTTTCTAGGCGGCCGCTCGCGCTGCGAGCACTGCCAGCAGCAAATCCGCTGGTACGACAACATTCCCATTTGGTCTTTTTTGGCTCTGCGCGGCCGCTGTCGTCATTGTCAGCAAAAAATTGCTCCACTTTACTTTTTTAGTGAGCTTTTGGCTTTTTTATTTGGTTTAGCAGTCTTTTTTGCTTATTTATATTTACCGATGTTGACTAATTTGTCAGCCAGTGTGATTAGTTTGGGAGTGTTGATTTTTTTGCTTTTGTTTTTTATTTTTTTGGCGGATTGGCAATATCTGATTGTGCCAGATTTTTTGGTGCTTTTATTGTTATTTTTGGTGATTTTTTGGCGCTTTTTACAAGGTGAAGCTTGGGCGCCAGCTGTGGGCAGTGCCGTGTTGGCGTTTGTTTTTTTGAGCGGATTGGCTTTTTTAGCGCAGAAAATTTTACACAAAGAAGCGATGGGATTTGGGGATTTAAAATTAGTGTTTCCTTTGGCTCTCTGGCTTTCTTGGCCAAGAGCCGTAGTGATGCTTTTTTTAGCTTTTCTTTTGGGTGGCTTTTTTGCTATGCTAATGTTGCTTATAAAGAGGAAAAAAATCGGCCAAGCCTTGCCCTTTGCTCCTTTTTTGATCATTAGTACTCTACTCTGTTTTTTCTACGGTGAGGCAATTTGGCATTGGTATTTTGGATTTTTGTTCTGAAATATGGGCGATGGAGAGCCGCGATCGATCAATAATTAACAATGCGAATTATCAAGTTTTTTTTACTATCTTTGTTGTCTCTGCTCATGATTAGTAGCCTGATTTTTTTGTTGGGCAGAGAAATAATTTTGCTGTGGGGTGCCAAGACTTTGCAGGCTCACTATCGCAGTTTACAAAGTAAAAATTACAGCAACTGGTGCGTAGAGAAATTTACCTATGCGCAAGAAGCTTGGACGCAATTGCGTTTTGTCTCTAACAAGGCCTATCAGCTAGAAGTGGTCTGTGCTGATTTTACCAGCACTCCCCTCTTGATCGCTAGCTATCAGCTGCCGCCTTTTTTAGCCAAGAATTCAGGTGGTACAGGTTTTATCAAAGATGAGCGCAACTTACCTTTTTTCTTAGAATTAAGCATTTTTGGCCGCAGTGCTTATCTTTATCTTGAGGATCAACAACTACATTTTTCTTATACTGCTCCTCCAGATTTAGATTACCAAGTAGGCCCGCTTAGTAGCTGTCAAGCCCATGGTTTTACCTGTTGTCGACTGGATGTGGAAAATGGTGTAGGCAATCAATTGACTCAGGTGCTTGATTGTCCAAAAAGCTGTTATCAATCATGTTTGTTGCGACCGCTGTTTTTATCTTTTAACAGTAATCCAAGCAAAGACGCAGAAAGTCAGGTGGTGGAAATCAATGGCGCAGAGACTTTAACTTTCTCCTATGTTTTGGGCAACGGTAAAGAGGATGTTTTTGCGGGACAAATTGATCAAAACGCGTCTTCGAGCTGGTTGGAGAAACTGCAAACTGCCTGGGGAGCGAGATTTAAAAGCTCTCAGCCCACCTTAGCTTTGCCAGTATTAGTGACGATTACATTTGGTGATGGTCAAACTTGGCAAAGTCAGAATTTGCAAGATACAGTTGATCATCGCTACGTTTGTCAGACTAGTAGTTGTTATTTTCAAGCACAAATCAGCGCTCAAGATGCTCAAGGAGCGCGGTCTTTGGATAATGAAACTAATCAAATCACGGTGAAAGTGCGTCAATAAATTAACTCAGTAGATAAATTAACTCAGTAGATAACTTAATTAAGTGGATAAATTAATGAAGATGTGAGATAGTGAAAGATATGCTTAAAAAGAAAGCCAATGCTTTTACGCTTCTAGAAATTTTAGTGGTCATTTCTATTATTGGCATTTTGATTGCTCTTGGTACAGCCGCCTACGCAACCACCCAAAAAAAGGGTCGTGATGCCAAACGTAAAGCGGACATTAAGGCTTTGCAGAATGGTTTCGAACAATTTCGAGCCAAAACTAATAGTTATCCACAAACAAAAGAAGTTGCAGCTGACCTGAGTATTTTTCCGGCGGGTTTGCCAGAAGATCCAAAAAGCCAGGGAGAATATGTTTACACTTACAATTTGAATAGTGATGCTTTTTGTCTTTGTGCTCGCTTGGAAAGTAGCGCAGGGAATGCCAGCGCTTTGCCAGCAGAAAGCAGTGCTGCTTGTAGCTATGGGACGGGTGATTATTATTGTTTGAGTAATTTACAATAAGTAGAGAAAAAGCGAAAGAAAGGTGCCTGTCAAGATGCCTATACGAAACCAAAACCGGGCTTTTACCATGATTGAATTGTTAGTTTCAGCGACCGTGATGATTTTGTTGACTGCGATTGCTTTGGTCAGTTTTAGTCAAGCGATGATTAGTAGCCGCAACGCCAAGCGTAAAGCCGATTTAGAGACCATGAGGCAGGCTCTGACCCTACATAAACAAGCTACTGGCTATTACGCAGCAGAGACTGATCCTAACTTTACCGATTTGGTGACTGTGCTCTTTGCCCAAGAATATTTGACTGAGGCGAATTTACTTGATCCCAAAAACAGTGAGCCCTATGTTTATCAAGCTAATTGCGACCATGATGATGGCAATCATTGTTTGCGGGTAACTCTCCAAGCAGTTTTGGAACCAGATGAGACTCCTTATGCAATCACCGCTCTCTAAATCTTCAGAGCCCACTCAGGCCCGTTCAACTAAGCGAGCAGAAGCAGCTTTCACTTTGGTCGAACTTTTGGTGACCGTGATCATCATGATGTTGGTTTTGGTCATGGGCACAGTCAATTATTTGCAATTTTTTGAAAAGCAAAAGCTCTATCAATTCGGTGGGCAACTGGAAGCGATGCTCAAAGACGCGCGAGCCAAGGCGGAACAAGGTTTCTTGGGCAGTGAGGACTTGGGATTTTGTGAACAGCTCAAGGCAGTTGAAGTTTATTCGAGTCAAGATGCTAATGGCTACTTGCAATTCAAGGCTCAATTGCGTTGCACCAATGAACAAGTTTTGAGTTATGAAGAATATACTATCAGTGACAAAAACGTGATTTTAAGCTCTGCTTTTCAAGTGAGTTATTTGCCAAGACAAGGAGTCAATTTGTTGATTGCTGGCCAAGCAGTTGACTCTGGAAGCATCACTTTACACCGCTCGAGTGATCAAGGTGAGGCGGCGGCTCAAGTGTTGCTGAATTTGGATCGAGGGGCGGCCATCGAGTTTAAATATGAATAAGCCAAAAATACATCGAGAAACTGCTTCAACTTTGGTCGAAGTTTTGGTGGCAGTGGCGATTATTGCTTTGGTGCTAACTGCGGTGGGAGCGATGATGAGTATGTCGATTAAATTGGCCAGCAGCAATGAACAAAAAAAATTAGCTCTGCATCGAGCAGAAGAGGGTTTGGAATTTTTTCGCAAAGAACGCATGACCAGTAGTTGGTACAGTTTTGCCCAAGCTTTGCTCAGTAATCCAGCTGGTTTGTATTGCATGACCGATTTTCCAAGTGACATGGCGACGCTGGTGGCTGACGCTGGACCCTGTCCTCCACCAGAAAATTTAGAAGAAACGATTTATTTATTTCAAAGACTGGCGCGAGTTGAGGCTGTGGATCCAAATAAAATCAAGGTGAGCATCGAGGTTTCCTGGCAAGATGGTAAAAGAGCCTTCTGGCAAGCAGACGCCAAAACTCAGAGTTTAGTACTGGAGCAAAATTTTGAAAATTTTTAATTTCTCGTGACGACGCCAGAATGAAATTCCAGAAAAGCATTTTTGGCATTGTTGCTTTCGATGTTCTCATTACCAGTTTGCAACATAAAGCTGACGGAAAGATATTTTTTGCCACTGTCCGTCGGCGTGCAACTAAAAAGTAAATTTCTCACGTAGTCATTATTACTAGGACTGTCGGTCAGATAAAAGGTTTGTTCTCCAGAAATGGAGGCAATGCGATCATTATCTTCTTTGAAAATGGTGCTTCGTCCATCACTGTTAATCATGCTAATTTCTGTTAGATTGTCTTGACAAGTCGAGCTGATTTCATTGGCGTTGCGCAACATCTCAATCATTTGATTCATGGCGTGAGTGCCTGATTCGCGCAAACTTTGACTGAGGCGAGTTTTGTAGGCACTGCCCAAAAAAGTGATAAACAAGCTACTAATAGCCAACATCAGCAAAGCAGTAACACTGGTGGTGATTAATAATTCCAATAAAGTAAAGCCCTGATTTTTCGACATGAGTTAATTTGGATTGTTGATCTGTTGTGGATCAACTTCTCGCCAATTGCTTAAGCTAGACTTTAATTTGACCGGCCAGTTGCTCAAAAAATCTGGGCGAAAGACGAAATTTTCTACAGCATTTAAGCGACTTTGCGTATCGCCGGTGCTTAAATTGAGAAAATTACGTTTGAGCACGACGTCATGCCAGCCGACAAAAGTGCCCGCGCCAGTGAAAGCTAAGTCTGGCAAAGCTTGGTCAATATCCATTTTGCTTTGAATGATCAGATCGTGATCGGCGACCATGACTCCTTCCAAGCGAGTCACGCTGGGCGTGATCACTAGGTCATCTTTGACGAAGAAAGCTAGAAAACCACCTTTGGCCACACTCGTCACCGCATTAACGGCATCACTTGGATTACTATCTTCAAAAGTGAGTTTGCCGTCCACAAAAACGACCAATTTTTGATTGGCATTGAGTTGAAAACCTTGAGTTTCATCAATGCTGACGTTGCCTTTAATCTCGAGGTAATTAACTTCATTATTAAGCCACCAAGGAGCGGTGGTCCAATCGGCTAAGAGTGGTTCATGATCACTGCCATCGCCAAAGACGTGTAAATCTTCTTCAGCTAATTTGCGAAAATAATCATAACTGAGCGTGCTTAGGTCAGTGTAAGGCGCATAGGCATTGATGTTGGGTTTAAGACTTTTGTTGCCTGCAGTGTATTCAGGTTGGTGGAAATATTGGTGTTGCTGACTGCCATCTTGACTCATCACAGTGGCAGTATTGGCGATGGCGAAACCCTTGCTTAGAGTATCATAGCTTAGACTTTGAGGATTGATGGCCAAAGGCATATTGAGTGCTTGACGCTCTGCTTCACCCGTAAACTCGCCACCTGGTGTGACATAGGTGCTGACGCGACTAAAAACACCCTGACGGCCGAAAAGATTGCCACCCCAAACGCGAAACCAAGAACTATTGGCCACTCCAGCGATGCTCAAGTAGAAATTGAGATCTTCAGTCGGTGAGCTGACGTTCGTGTATTGACAAAGAAAAGGATAACTTGGATCCAGCGGTGGCGGACAAGTACAGGCGTAGCTAATGTAGCCACTTTGTTGGCTCAAGTCTAGGGTAACTGTGTAGTTGTCACCAGTCGGAGCGACCAAAGAATAGCGACTGTAATTGATGTAGAGGGCTGAGCTGCCAGGAGCAAGTAATTTCAGGCCGTTGACCGTGAGAGGATCACTGGTCGCCTGTGTACAAACTGGCCCGCTCAAGCTAGCGCCTTGATCGCGGTGAATCTGCCCTCTGATTTCGGCTGGCGGCACGCTAGGTGGAGCCGTCGGACTATTAGTCGGAGTGCCAGGCTCGCCACCCTCTTCAGTGGGTGTAGGTGTGCCATTCTCTGACCCTCCTGGGGAACAGCAGGTGGTCCAGGTGGTAGCGTCGCAGAAGCTTTGATTGGCTTCGTAAAGTGTGCATACATCACCAGGTCTGAGCTCACTGCCATATTTATCAGTGCTAGGATATTGATCACAGGCAGAGCCTAGCTCACTTTCTAAACAGGGAGCATTGGAAATGGCACACTTGTAATATGGGAAACTGAGAGTGCGGCAATTCCCGACTTTAAAATTGCCACGTGCACAATCTCCTGGAGGAGCGGGACAATCAGGGACGGGTGAGCAATTACTGGGATTGCAAGCCGTTGTAGTGGGAGATGGAGTGACTTGAGCGCTCACCAAATTGATGCTTTGACTCCAGTAGTAACAAATGACAAATAGATAAAAGATGAGTTTAATCATAGCAATTAATGAGGGCGACTTTAACTAATTGTGTTTGTTCGTCTTGCTGTAGAAACAGATATTTACCACTTAGTTTCGCTAAATTAAGCGCTCTAAGCAGAGCTTTTGTTTCACCAGTGATGTAGATGACTTGGCCAGGACCAAGTGGCAAGTAGGCTTCACTGATTTGTACCCCATTTTGCCAAGTGGGCCAGCAAGCAAGTTCGGTATCTAGAGCTAAAGGATAAGTGACTAGCTGCTCTGCTGTTTGTAAATACAAGAGTTGTTGAGTCTGATCATAGTGATCAATCTTACCTCGCAGCAACAGCTCTGGACTATTTGCACTTGAGCTGAGTTGCTGACCTTCTGAAACAATAGAGTTTGGGAGCGCGGCTTGATTCTTTTTCAGTTTTAAATACGATAGGATGCCATAACTCAAAAGTAGTGTACCGACCAGAAAAAAAGAAAACCAGCTTGTTTTCGTCATCACTGTTCATTTAAGCACGTTGCCAAAAGAAATGCTACTTGGATTACTCTTTATATGGAAATAGCAGGTCAGTGAAGTTATATAAACCATCTTGAATTTTATCAGGGTCTTTGCGCAATTTTTCTTCAAAATCTTCCAGGTGGCTGGCCCACATTGTCTCAAAAGCAGGGAAGTTTTCTTCTTGACTCCACTTTATTCTTCGATCATCCGCACTATAAGGAAATTTTTCCAAAATTTCTTTTGAGTTAATGGTGAAAAACCCTGCTTTTTGGTCAAAAAAATTACTAGTTATAACATCATATGAACTAAAGCCGGTGGTGTAGGGGCCCTCATGAATGTAAATTGCTTGATTCATAAAAGCGGTGATTTTGCTGATCAAGAGTCGATTAGTCAGCGGATTTTTGAGCACGGTCAAACCATCTAGAGTATAATAAGGAATTTTTTTTCCTTCATGAAGTTTTAAATTTTCTGGACCAAAATAAAAAGTCACGTAGCGTTTATTAAACTTGCTAGTGTCCACGCTGAAATTGTTTCTTTTTGCAGTATTTTCTGCATTTACTTTTTGGGTTGCTATATATCTATCCATCTCAGCCATCCAAGCCTCTTCTCCTCCAAAAAGATCTTTGAGCATGCCCTCGCGGCCTTCTTCGGAAACGACGTCGTAGCTTTCTCCCCAAGGAATGATTTCTCCGTTTTGATTGCGCATCGCTTCGAGTGTTTTCCAACTACCGTCAAAATACTCCAAGTTGCCATCGGCCTTAATCACTGCTTCGTAAACTCCGCTCTTGCTGCGGTCAAAACGGCCCTCGATCAACTTTTTTTGTTCGGCCACAGGCAATTTGGCTTCGGCTTCAACCAAAGCGCGTTCAAATTCATTTTTTTGTTCAGGACTTAAATCTTTTGGATAGCTGATTTCGCCTGCTAGGTAAGCGTCTACCACTCTGCCCCAAACGCCCGCGCTGTTCAGCTTTTCAGCTTGATCTGGCGTGACCCATTGATAAGTTGCGTCGACCACCTTCTTGACTTGGCCAAGTTCATCGGTCGCAGCCACATAAACGCCCGCTTGATCAAAAACCAATTTACCGTTAATTACCCCAGAGCCGGGCACAGTCACAAACATACCGCGATCTTTACCAGTGTCGACAATGGCCACTTCATTCGCCTTGCCCCAAGGACTGTCCACTGTCAGCATTAAATATGCCGCCCCATCTGGAGTCAAGCCGACTCTGAAGGCGCGCGGATCGAGCACGCGCTGTTCTGGATTTTCTGGATCAGTCAAACTTTTGGCAAAAGCATCAGCGATATTTTTGGTGCGCGCCTCGTCTTCAAACTGCAGTTGAATCGCCGGGTCAGCTTGATCGACCGCAGTATCTAGCTTTTCACCAATTTCTTGACTCAAACGACTCAATTCTTCGGCGCTGACTGTCTGTGTGATTTCTGGGGCAGGCTTAGCAGCAGCCTCTGTTGTCGTTGCCGGCGGGTCAATTGCTTCACCACTAGCGCTTTGACTACTTGGTGTGGCTGGTTGGAGCTCGGGATTGGCTCCTGAGGGTGGGAAAGCACCGGCAGAACAAGCAGCCAAGACGAGAGCCATTAAGACGGCGCTAGAAGCCTTGTAAAGTTTTGGCGATATTTTTGCAAGTTGATCTAAAACATTATCTACCATTGCTAGCAATTGCCGTGCAAAAGCTGAGCCTGTTTCTGGTCCGCTCACAGTTCTTTGACTCTCCTCTGTGCGAATGGCTAGTGCTGATCTTAGGACTGGTGAGGTCTCTGCTGGCTGACTCGCAGCAGCAGAAATTTTTTCCAAAATTTGCGCAAAATCACTCTCCCGCTCCGTCTCTGCAGTTAGCGCTCCAGCAAAATCTAATCCTGAAGAAAAACTGCTTGGATCGGCCAGCTCAGTCAAGCTAATTTGTGTTTTTTGTGCCTCGATCTTTTTTTGAATCTCTTGCAAAATCTTTTTATAATCAGGCTGTTGTTTGAGTGTGTGAAGAAATCGTTGATATCGGTCCAAATCAATTTGCTTGAAGAACATTGCCTCGATGGACTCAGTCTCGAGTTGTTTGTTTGCTTTATTTGGATTTTGTCCCAACTCCCAATTTTTTTGCTTTAGCAATTTTTCTTCTTCGATTTGACTCATTTTTTGTTTCCCCAATAATTTTTAGTTGTGATCTTGAAATGCTATTCTAACTATATCCTATAACTTAGTCAAATCTTGCGCTTCTGCCATCAGACAGGTATAATACTTTTTTTCGTGAGAGATAAACATAAAGGAACTTATGGGTGCATTACCAAAAAACAAAATTACTCGAGTTGAACAAGGCAAGCGTCGCGCTGGCAATCGAGCGGCGGTCAAAAAAGATCCACGCAGTCACGCCATTCCTTTGCATAAACAAGGTCTAGTGGCCTCTATTTTGCAAAAATTGGGACTTGAAAATCGCTAAGCTCTCCCCTAGTCTATCAGCTATTGATGAAAACTATGTATTTTAATGACGATCAGTTAGTGGCGTCTGATGATAATCGTCATCAGCACCGAGTTTTTTTGATGCAAATGCTGTTTGCCACGACTTTTACACCTGATCTAGAACAAGCCACTGACCCCTCGATACTTAGCGCAAAGGATCAAGCTTCATTACAAGCACTGAAACAAGCGGTGCCGGCCATCGATCAACTGATCGCTCAGCACGCCCCAGAGCGACCCCTCGCCGAAATTAACCAAGTAGATTTGGCGATTATGCGCCTGATTATTTTTGAAAGTCAAACTGAAGCCACCCCCAAAAAAGTTTTGGTCGATGAGGCTGTCGAATTGGCCAAAGAATTTGGGAGCGATACTTCGCCCAAATTTGTCAATGGTGTTTTGGGTAAAATTCTGTTTAAGATAGAAGCAACAACAAACACAAACATAAAGGATTAAATGAAACATATTGACCCAGAAATTTTTAATCGTTTGCGTCAGTTACTCACTGATATTACTGGCAATAATATCGAAGAAGTGGTGCCAGACGCGGATTTAGAAGAAGATCTAGGTTTAGATTTAGATTTAGATTTAAATCGCCTAGTAGATCGGATCAACAAAGAATTTGCCATTGAACTGAGTGAAAAAACTGTTTATCAGGAGCTAACTCAAGAAGCTCACGCCAGCGTGGCTGAATTAGCCAAATTGGTTTATGATGAATATGAATTAGGTTAAATATGCTTCCTGCTTTTCGTAATCAGCAATTGTTCATCACTGCTTTGTCTCATCGCAGTGCCCTGAATGAAAAAACTCAGTCTGGAACTACTGCCACTCAATCCAATGAAAGATTGGAATTTTTGGGTGACGCAGTTTTGGAGTTAGCCGCCACGCTTTATCTCTATGAACAATGTCCTCATGACAATGAAGGTAAATTGACTGCCTATCGCAGTGCTTTAGTGCGCACCGAGACCTTGGCTAAACTGGCTCGAGAATTGCGACTTAATGAGCAGATGTTTCTAAGCAAGGGTGAAGAGCGCGGTGGAGGCAGAGATAACGACAGTCTTTTGGCTGATCTGATGGAAGCGGTGCTGGGTGCCTTATATCTTGATCAAGGCTTTGCGGCAGTTCAAGCTTTTCTGGCTACTCATTTATTTCCCAAATTTCAAGAAATTTTACAAACCAAAAGTTACAAAGACCAAAAAAGCTTACTTCAGGAAGCGGTGCAGGCCCAAGCCCTCAGCACTCCAGTTTATCGGCTCGTCAAAGCGGTTGGTCCCGATCATGATAAAGAATTTACCACCGAAGTGTTGATTGGCGAAAAAGTTTGGGGCTGCGGTAGTGGCCACAGCAAGCAATTGGCAGAGCAAGCCGCCGCTGCTATGGCACTCACCAAACTCGCGCGAAACTCTAGTTGAGAATTTTTTGGTTTCAGGGTAAAATCCAACTCTATGTTAAAAATCAAACTTGCTAGATTCGGTAAAAAACATCAAGCCCACTATCGTATTGTGGTCAATGAAGCTCGCGACAAAAGAGATGGTCGTTATGTGGCTTTAGTTGGCCATTATTCACCAGTGGCTCCCAAAGAATTAGTGATTGATCAAGAACTTTACAGCGCTTGGGTGCAAAAAGGTGCCCAACCAACTGCGACTGTCGCCGCGCTTTTTAAGCGTTTGCAATCAGGCAATCCTTTTCCAGTTAAAAAACCTGGTCTTTCTAAAAAAGCCAAAGCCAAAGCTCAAGCTGCAGCAACAACGCCAACAGAAGCTCCAACAGAAGCTCCAGCAGAAGCTCCAGCAGAAACTCCAGTAGAAACAGCGTCAACAACAGCCCCTCAGGCTTAAGGTAACTTATGAAAAGTCTCCTCGAATTTATTTTATTGCGCATGGTTCTTCATCCAGAGGAATTATTGATCACTGAAACAGAAGAAATGGGCATGGTGACTTTTAGCTTGAAATTACACCCCGATGATGTGGGCCGAGTAATCGGTCGCTCAGGTAACGTGATCAAGGCTTTACGCAAACTGGCCCAAGTGCGTGCGGTCAAAGAACATTTGCGAGTGCGGGTGATTGTGGCAGAAGAGTAAGCCAATAATTTAAATAAAAAAACTAATCAGAGTACATTTGGACTTCGATGCTTGGCGCAGCGCTAGGTTCTTCCCAACTAGGAATTTGATAAGTACCTGTTCCAGCACTGCTGGCGTTGTCTTGCTGCAGTAAGCTTTGCTCCAATTCATTGATGTTTTGATCTTGCAAGCCAAATAAATTACCCCGATTGCCAGTGACGATTTCTTTTTGTGGGGTCAAATTATTAGGAATTAAGCGATTGATCTCAGCAATAATTTGCTGATCAACTTGAGTAACGTTCGGCAAGGGGCTGGCAATGGTAGTTTTGATCGGTTGGGTGAAAAAGAAGGTGCGTAAAACTAGATCAGCCTGAGCTTGAGCATTTTTATCTTCATCGATATTGCGATTGATGGCAATTTCAGTAATGGTGCTGATAGGAGTCATTTGCTCGATCAAAGTCAAAAATTTTTGAATTTTCCAGAGTGCTCCGCTGACGCTAAAATCTAGATCTAGATAATCATATTTTTGATTTTGACTAGTTTTTTTAACTTTGGTCGTGTCGGTGGCGATTTCGCCAGGATTGAGACTAAAATTTTTAATGATCACTTCTGCTTCATAAGCAACACTGTTTAAGTTGCTCAAAATTTCCAAGAGCGGTTTGTGCGAAGGCAAAACTTGATCGATGGCTGAAGATTGTTTGAAATTGGGATCCAGGGCCAAATCTTTGAGCTGCTCCGCTTTGGCAGCAAATTTGTCGAGTTCGGCTTGTTTGGTCTTGAGTTGACCTAAGTCTTTTTGAATTGGTTTGATTTGTTGGACGATGCCCACCAGAACAATTAAAAAACTCAGGGTCAAAAATAAAATGCCCAGCACTAATTCTTTGCGCGTGTTCCAAAATAATTTCCAGTTAAAATCTTTTTGTTTACTGAACATGGGTTTTCAATTCAAGTTTCAGAGTTAATTTATAAGTGCCCAAATCGGTGCGACTGAGTGAGCTTTTTTCAATTTTTTGATATTGCTGACGCAAGCTTGGCGAATCTAAGAGTTGATTGACGCTGTGGAGTTTGAAAATATTGTCACAACTGAGTTGTAAAATCAAGCCGCCTTGATCTTCTTGATAGTTCATGCCAATAATTTCTGCCTGATCACTAAAGGCTTCGGCAAAGTAATTCATCGCTTCTTGTTTATTGCTTCTTTTTTGATAAATCTCTGTAATGACTTTGATTTTATTGACAAAAATTAAATAATTCATCTCGATCTGTTCTGCTCCTAAAATACTAGCTTGATAGTCTTTGATTGCTTTTTCTAAGCGACTCAGACGCAGGGTGTTGTAAAATTTGAAAGCAAAAGTCAGAACCATCAGTACAATTACGCCGATGAGACCAAAAGTGCTCAAGCGAAAAAAACGGGCGTCTTGTTTTTTTTGCTTAATTTTCTCCGAGACGCGATTAGCAAAAAAATTAATATTGATCATACGGCAGTATTATAGTTTTCTCGCCAATAAACCCACTCCCACAGCGAAGCTTAATTGACTTTGTTCGGGAATTTGTCCTTTGAGATTGTTAAAAGGCGCCATTTGCAAGACTTCAACGCTGAGGCTTTGACTAATTTTTTCCAAGAAACCCTTCATTTGGGCTGGTCCGCCGGCCAAAACGATCCTTTTAATTTTTTGTTCAGGGTGCTGTTGCGTAAAAAAACGCATGGTTTTTTGTAGATCAATTATTAAATTATCAATGAGTGGCGCACAAACCGGCAATAACTTGCCTTCTAGTTGATTGGGATCTAAACCGTAATTAATCTTGTATTCTTCTGCTTGCTTCTGGTCCAAATTAAAACTTTGGGCAATAGCCGCATCTAACAATGCCGAGCCGGTTTTGGAATTGAAAACAAACTCAAACATGCCTTTGGCTACCACCGCGATATCGTTACCGCTAGCTCCCATATTTAAAATCAATGTTTCAGGATCATCTGGAGTGATATCTAGCGCCCGAATGACCGAGAAAATATGGGTCTCCATTAGCGTCGCTTCAATGCCAATGCTTAAAAAAGCATTGTTGATGCGCTCAATTAAAGATTTTTGCGTTGCCACCAAAATGACTTTCATTTTGGCTTCGGGAGTTTTTTTCTCTGGTTTGGCTAAAACTTGATATTGCAGGGCTAGATCATTTTTCGGAATAGGAATAACTTGTTCTGCTTGCCAGCCAATAGCTGAAGCCAGTTCGGCATCGCTTAAATATGGAACCTCGATGACTTTATTGGCAATGAGATATTCTGGCAAACTTAATCTAACATCACTTTGCTCTAATTTATAATCTTGAAACAAATTGGCAACCATTTCCGCATATTGCAAAGCTTCTTGGTCATTTTTGGGCACCACTAGACCTAATTTGTTGGGCAAAATGATGGCTTTTTGCAAAAAGCGGCCGTTATTGTCTTTGCTAATCAGCACCTTAATACTGTGCGTACCGATGTCTAGGGCAGTAATTGACATAGTGTTTTTTTAGATTTCTCGATATTCTGCTTTACTTAAATAACCCCCACTGACCAAGGCAAAATCCATAAAAGCTGGAGCACTGGGCATGGATTTGGTCACTTCGATGGCTTTGGCACTTGAGCCATCAGGCATTTGGGCCAGCGATAAAATGGTATATTGCGCTCCAGAAATTAAACCGGGACTACCAGCAACGTGCAAATTCGTGCCTCTCTCAATCGGGATAATTCTCAAAAAAGCATTTTGATTATAACTGGGCCCAAGTGTGCCGCCAGTAATGGGCAGACTATAGCGGAATTTGTAACCACTGAGAGTTGGGTTGCTAGCTCCAATTAAATTTTGATCACTAAAAGAAGGACAGTTGCCTACTAAATAATATCTAACCAAGGTTTCTGTCGCAGTTTGACCGCGATAATAATGACCAATCAATAAATTAGCCGCTCCCTGATCGCAAGTGCTTTTTGACCAATGTAGAGTGATTGTGCCCGTTTGGCCATTGACGATATTGATGGTGGTCGCCTGCCCCTCTGGCAAGAAAGCCTCAAAATTTTGGAGGGTATCAATTCTAACTTGATTGAGATTAGCATCTTCAAAAGAAAAATTACTATTGAGTGAATCCACTTGATTGCTCTCGTATTGAAAAATATTAGCCAAAGCTTGCTGTACGCCTGATTCCGCCGTATTGAACACGCGAGTGCTATTTTCGGCCGCGATATTTCCCTGACTTTCTCTCACCACGCGATTGGCGATGGACAAGGCAATCACCAAAATAATGGCGGAAATCAATAAAACAATAATCCCGACCTGTCCGGCTTGATGATTTAAGCCAGGTCGCTGAGTTTTTTTCTGCATGCACTTATCATCATAGCAGAATGAAGGAGAGGCAAGCAAGTTTTAGTTCAAGTTGCCGTTCATCTGTAGTGAAGTATGTTTGCTTTGCAAATAAGCGCTTAAAAATGATTGATAATTTGGTTCTTGAGCCAGTTTGGCTTGGGCCTCTTGCAAAATAGCCGCGTTGGTCCAAGAAGCAAAAACTAGGTGTAAGCCAGATTGTTCATAGCCCAAAAGATTACCGGCGCCCCGATTTTCTAAGTCGATTTGCGCCAATTTTAAGCCATCTTTTTCTTGACAAAATTGTTGCAAGCGTTGTATTTGTTTGCTTTGCGCGGTGGCGGAGAGAGAACTAAAAAGCAAACAGTAACTTTTTTGACCCTGGCGCCCTACTCGTCCGCGTAATTGATGCAAACTGGACAAACCAAAACGTTCAGCCGACTGAATCAGCATAATATCAGCATTGGGTAAATCGACTCCAACTTCAATCATTGGCGTACTGATCAAAAGTTGAATTTCTTTGGCATACATGGCTTTAATTACTTGCTGTTGTGTTTTTTTATCCAGATTTGAATGTAAAACGGCAATTTTTAAGTGCCGCTTGGCTGGAATGGCTAATTTTTGGTAAAGCTTTTCTAAAAGATTTTGCAAAGCTTCAAAGCTCGCTTTGACTGCCGCCACATTTTCCGTCGCTTGCCAAGTAGAAGGGTTGATAAAAGGACAAACCCATAAAGCTTGTTTCTGAGCCTTTGGATCAGCCAATAGTTCTTTGACGAGCCACTCAAGAGCAGCTGCTTCTTTGGTGGGAGGTACTAGCCAGGTAGTGGCAATTTGGCGAGCATTGGGCATTTGGTCTAAATAACTGACTTGCAAATGACTAAAAATGCTCAGCATCAAAGTACGGGGAATGGGCGTGGCAGTCATGCTCAAAAAATGTGGATAAACTTTTTTTTCGCAAGCTAGTTCTTCAATCTGTCTTTGTTTGACGCCGAAACGTTGCTGCTCGTCATAAATAATTAAGGCAGGTTTGATCGTGGCCAAATGTTTTAATAAAGCATGAGTGCCAATATAAAAACAAGCGCTTTGACTAGCTTGATATTTTTGTGTTCCATCAACCAAAGCAAATTTAGTCTTGCCAAAAATTTGACTTAAATTTTGAAAATGCTGTTTAGCCAAGATTTTGGTGGGCGCCAACAAACAAACATTTTGTCCACTAGCTACTAGCAGACTGGCTGGCAAGGCGGCCACGATGGTTTTGCCGCTCCCGACATCGCCCATCAACAAGCGATTCATCGGGGTGTTTTTGTTCAAATCAGTCAAAATTTCTTGAACGGCTGTTTTTTGAGCAAGAGTTAAGTCGAAAGGTAGTTGGGGTAATTTATTTTTTCTTGAAAACTTGAAAACATAAGCGCTTGAACGCTGTTGTTGGAGGGCTTGCTTTTGTTTAGCGCCTTGCATCAAGTAAATAATTTCTTCTAAAGCTAAGCGTTCTCGAGCAACAATAATTTGCTCAATTTGCTTTGGAAAATGCAAGGCTTGAAAAATTTGCGATAAATCTGTTTGCACTTGCAAATGATCAATGGTTTCTAAAAGTAAGCGTCTTAAATAACCTTGCTTGACTTGGCCTAGAGAAGCATAAATTGGCACCAAACGAGCGGTGTGAATGTTATCATGATCAGAACTTTGCTTTTCGACTTTGGCTTGCATCAAAACGCCGTTTTTCAGTTTGCCAGAAAAAAAATAGCTTGCACCGCGAACAATTGTGTTTTTTAAAAAACGATTATTAAACCAAACGCAAGTCAGTTCTGCTTGCCCATCACTGATCGTGGCTCGACTAATCAGCAATTTACCCTTGCGATACTCTTGCCACTTGTTGACCTGAGCATAGGTGGTGAAAAAATTCTCCCGAACCTGTTGATTTTTGGAGCTTTTTTGAATTGAACTGTCTTTTAACTCCAACTGTTTAATTTCGCTGATCCTTTGTAAATGTGAGCGATCTTCATAGCGCAAAGGTAAATAGAGTAATAAATCTAAAACAGTGTGAATTGCTGCAGCTTTCAGTTGTTGGTCCAAGCTTTCTCCCACGCCTTTAATAAGGCCGACCGGGCTATCTAATCGGTAATAAGACATGATTGACTTTTAAGCTAAAAACAAAAGCATTGCGCTGGCGATACTACCCAGTAACATGCCGCCAATCGCCAGAATCACAAAAATTTTAATCAAACGGGTTCTTTGTTTTGTAGTCATAGGATTAAGTAATAATTTTAATTTTATACCAATTCCTTTTGCCAATTTGTATTTTGGTCAAAGGCGCTAAGGCAAAAAAATCTGCTCTAGTCAAAACTTTTTGACCACTGGGTAAAATTTTGATGGCGCCCTGTTGCAAGAAACGCGTTAATTGGCTGGAACTAAAAGGTGCTTGAGGAGAGAGAGTTTTGATTGTTTGTCCATTGGCTTTATCAAGTGATTGAATTGGTAGCGGCAGAAAGAATTCTTCACCAGGCATTTCATTTTGTTGTACGGTCTTAGTAAAAAACAGAGCAGCTTCATAGGCTTGCTGTTGATCATGCAACATCGTCGTGATGGTGCTAGCCAATTGTTTTTTATAGATCATGGGGTTGGTGCCCGCGGCCATTTCAGCTTTCATCTTGGCAATTTCTGTCAAAGGCAAATCGGTTAGAACCTCAAAATATTTACTGATTAAATCGTCTTTAATACTCATCAACTTGCCATACATTTGTGCTGCTGGATCAGTTAGTGCTACGTAATTATTGTAACTTTTGCTCATTTTGCGGCCATCGGTACCCTCGATCAAAGGAGTGCTTAGCACCCATTTTTCATGACCATTGTATTGTTCTTGCAAATGACGACCCATCAACATGTTGAAGGTTTGATCAGTGCCTCCAATTTCTAAATCGACGTCCATGGCAACCGAATCGTAGCCTTGTAATAAAGGATACATAATTTCGTGACCAAAGATGGGCAAACCCTTGGTGAGACGTTGTTGAAACATGTCTCGTTCAATTAATTGTTGAACGGTGGTTTTGGCCATCAACTTGACGATGGCGGCGTAATTTAATTTGTCCAACCAATCGCCATTGTAACGAATTTCAATTTTTGCAAAATCTAAAATTTTACTAGCTTGTTTTTTCCAAGCTTGAAAGTTTTTTTCGATGGTGGCGTCGTCTAGCATGGGGCGACTCTCATCTCGGCCAGTAGGATCGCCAATTTTGACTGTGCCATTGCCCACCAAAAGAATGACTTGATGACCAAGCTCAGCAAATTGTTGTAATTTGCGCAGACCGACCGCATGTCCCAAATGTAAAAAAGCCCCAGTCGGATCAATGCCAAGATAGAGGCGGATTTTTTTTTCACGCATCAATTGAGCCAGGCCTTGCTTATCGGGTAAAACTTCACTGACGCCGCGACTCAAGACGGCGTCAATTTTTTGAGAATCTATGTCTGGAATCATATTTTTATTTTAACATTAAGTCTGCTAGACTTGTAGCGACTAATTGTTAAAATAGAAGTGTGTTTGAGAAAAAATTAAATTTATGGTTACTACATTGGCAAAGAAAGTTGGCGCGGCTTATGCCCAATAAACTAGGTTCGCGTCGCTGGCGCAGACAGCAGAATTTATCTCTAGAAGAAAAAAAACTGCTCAGAGCGAAAAGACTGCGTTTGCTGGCTTTGGTGTTTTTTGGTTTGGTGATTGCCTCAATTTTTGTATTTTTAGTGATGTTTGCTTGGTTTTCCAAAGATTTACCTAAACCGGGAGAAGTGGTGCGCAAAGCCGGTTTTAGCAGTAAGATTTATGATCGACAGGGTCAGTTACTTTATGATTTATATGAAGAAGAACGTCGCAATCCAGTGGTTTTTGAGCAAATTCCTGCCGATCTCAAACACGCCACTATCGCCATTGAAGATAAAGATTTTTACAAGCACAAAGGCTTTGATTTTTTAACTTTAGTGCGTATTCCTTATAATTTAATTTTTCGCGGTGGTCGAGTGGTGGGTGGCTCTACTCTCACCCAACAACTAGTCAAAAATGTTTTTTTAAGCAACGAAAAAACCATCACTCGCAAATTCAAAGAATTTGTCATCTCCACGCAAATTGAAAGAAAATTTAGTAAAGATGAAATTTTATTGATGTATCTTAATGAATCACCTTATGGAGGTAATGGCTGGGGGGTAGGGACTGCAGTGGAAATGTATTTCAACAAGCCGATCAGCGATTTAACTTTATTAGAGTCTGCTTTTTTGGCTGGCTTACCTCAGCGACCCAGTGTTTATTCACCTTATTCTGGCAGGTTGGACGACGATGGCAAACCTTTTTGGCAAATGCGTACTAGAGCTGTTTTGGCTGCCATGAAAGACAATGGCTACATCACAGACGTAGCTTATCAAGAAGCCCTATCTTCGATTGAAAATTTGAAATTTGAGCGCGCCGCGACGCAAATTAAGGCTCCGCATTTTATTTTTTACGTCCGCCAACAACTTGAAGAAATGTTTGGTAGCGAATTACTCAACAAGGGTGGTTTGAAAGTCAGCACTTCTTTGGACTGGCGCTTGCAAGAGAAAGCGCAGATGGCAGTGATGGAAGAAGTGGAAGGAGTCAAAAAATATGACATTAGCAATGGAGCGGCTTTGGCTATGAATCCCAAAACTGGCGAAATTCTTGCTATGGTGGGTAGTAAAGATTATTTTGATTCAGAAATTGGTGGACAATTCAATGTGGTAACCGACGGTTTGCGTCAACCAGGTTCTTCGATTAAACCTATTACTTACTTGGCCATGATTCAAAAAGGTTACAATCCTGCCTCGATGCTCATGGATGTACAAACGGCATTCAATCGCAATGATCAAGAAGAGCCTTATATCCCTAAAAATTATGACGGGAAATTTCGTGGCCCAGTCAATTTGCGCGAATCACTGGGCAGTTCCCTCAATATTCCAGCAGTCAAGGCATTGTCGATTGTTGGTTTAGAAAACTTTCTCAATTTAGCTTACAGCATGGGCTTGAAAACTTTTGAGCCGACCAAAGAAAACTTAAGTCGCTATGGTTTTGCCATTACCCTGGGTGGTGCAGAAGTCAAAATGATTGATTTGGTAACGGCTTACAGCGCTTTTGCCAATGGTGGACTCAAGGTTGAGCCAGTGGCGATTCTCAAAGTCGAAGAT
The DNA here is from genome assembly GCA_964637295.1 of uncultured Pseudomonadales bacterium. GTDB lineage: Bacteria > Patescibacteriota > Microgenomatia > UBA1400 > PJMF01 > UBA1364. Next base: position 36,755 of record CAZWWE010000003.1, read on the forward strand.
CAAAATGGCAACTTGCTTTACGAACATCACTCAGTAGAGGGGCCCAGAATTATTGACCAGGGTGAAACTTTTATCATTAACGATATGTTGTCAGACAACAATGCTCGCCTTTTGGCTTTTGGCGCCAATTCTTTACTTAACACTGGCAAGCCGATTGCAGTTAAAACTGGTACAACCAACAGTATGAAAGACAACTGGACGATTGGCTGGAGTCAGGATGTGATCGTGGGCACTTGGGTGGGTAACAATGACAATTCAGCCATGAGTTATGTTGCCTCTGGCATTACTGGCGCCTCACCGATTTGGCGTCGTATTATTTTTACTGCTCTTGATTTGGGATATCAGGCTCCCGAATGGCAAATGCCAGAAAATGTAGAAAAAGTGGAACTAGATGCAATTTCTGGCTTTCGCAGTCACGATGGTTTTCCTAGTCGTTTTGACTACGTGATTAAAGGCACTCTCAGTAATACTCCTGATCCCATTCATCGCAAAATTAGAGTGTGCAAAGGCGAGGAAGACAAATTGGCCACTGAAGCCAAAATTGTAGCAGGCGATTCGATTGAAAAAGAATTTATCATTCTTAATGAAGTCGATCCAATCAGTGAAGATGGGCGCAATCGTTTTCAAGAAGCGATCGATGCGTGGATCAAACAGCAATCTGACCCTCGTTTTGCCAACCCCACTGAGTATTGTGGTGAAGCAAGTGACGTCAGTGTTAAATTGGAAGAACCAGATGATAAAGATGAAATCAAAGGCACAGAAGTTAATTTCAAAATTAAAGCAGGTAGTGATGATGGGATTGCCAAAATTGAGCTTTATGTCAAGAAAGATGGTGAAGATTTCAAGTTAAAAGCTACGGAAGAAAATGAATATCGTTTTGTTGGCAAACTAGAACTTGCCCGCGGTCGCTATGAGCTGTACGCCAAAGCTTATTCTCGAGAAGGCAAAACCAAAGAAAGCAGCAAAATTCGTATTGGTACTGGTGGCATGGCTTGGGACTATGTGGAGCCAGTGTTAACCCCCACTCCCAGCGAACCCACTCCGACCGCCTCATCTAGTGCTAATTTATAGAAGTTGTCGCAAGAAAATTTACAGCAATTTTTCAATTTTGATCAGACAATTCTTGTTAAAAAAATAAATAAAATAAACTAAGTAGAGCCAGACCCACCGGTTGTGTCCATAGATAGTGATCCAAGCTCACTATTGCCAACAGCACCGTAGATTTGAGCAAAAAATGGGCTATTCGCGCCCTTCTAAGCAGATAAAACAGGCCAAAGAACAGATAAAGGCCTCCTTCACTCAGAATTAATAAAAGCAGCTGATGCGCTGGTTGCACAAAGCGCACGGTTTCTTTGGTAGTTGCAAACTGTTCTAGATAATAAGTGAATTGATTGAGGCCAACGCCAAAAATAGGCTTGCTTTGCCACATTCTCCAGGCTGCCTGATTTAGATTGGCACGTCGGCCAATTGAGTCAAATTGTTTTTTTTGGCTTGATCGTTCCAAAAATAAAGGTAATAAAACAATCCAGCCAAGAAATAAACTAAATAGTAAAATTTTTTGACCCATTGAAGGGTTTCTGTCCGCTGAATTTTTGGAAAAAAAGTAAGTATAAAGCAAAAATAAAACTCCGCTTAATAAAGCACTTAGCGATTGAGTGATAAAAACAATACCAACCAGGTTAATGATCAAGGCAATTTTAAGCCAGCGCTGCCAATGATTCTGTTTCAAAACTAAAATGCTCAAAATGACGATTAGACCAGCCAAAATATTGGGGTGAGCAGTGCTGCCATAGGGCAAAATTTTTTCTGCCCACCAAAATTGAGCTTTGCTAATATTGGCCAAATCAAGCAATCTGCTTTCGCCTAGAAAATGATATGCCAGCAAAGGTTGTTGCCAAATGAATTGATAAATGGCTAAGCAACTTTGCACCATGATGACGCCTAAAAGGGTTAATAGGCCAAGTTTTTGGACTTTTGGTCTTTGCCAAAATGGATCCTGGCGCATCAGGTAGAAAAACAGCCACCACGCACAAAGATGAAGTAAAGCGTGCCAAGCCGCCAGAGGACGTGGGGTAAAAATTTGTACCGCAAATAAGCCGCTCAACCATAGGTAGACTCCAGGCGATTTTTTGAGTTTGGGCCAAAATCGCCATTCGATTAGTAAGAACAAAATTAAAAAAATATCTACTAAATAAAACTTAGGAATTAAATAATCGATCAATAAACCGTCAAGATAAGCACCCTCTAGGGTAATTTTTTTAAATAAATTGAGACTAAAAGTGCTGAGAATCAGTATCAAGAGACTTAGTTTAGCGATTGGCCAAAACCAAAGTTTTCTAAATTTGTCCCACCAATTGTGCTTGAAATTCATTTTCTGCCATTCTAACAATTTTTTGCCTGATTGGCTCAACGGTTTCATTGCTCAAATTAGTAGTGGGATCTTGAAAGAGAAAATTGAAAGTAAAGTTATTTTGATAGATATCACTTAATTCAATTTTTTTAATACGTGGATCTAGTTGACTCAGCGCATCCATGAAAGTGCCCACTGCCACGGTGTTTTGCAAGGTGAAGGTTAAACTTTCATTGATGGTGGCGGTTTTAATAATTTTTTGATAACGAGGATATTTTTTTGCCACTGCTAATAAACTAGCTAAATCAATTTCAAGAGCAACTAAGTCCTGATCTAAAATTACCAGATGCCCAATGAATTGGCGGCTGCGATCTTGCTTGACGATGATCAGCTCAGCCTCTTGCTTGGCTTGTGGCAGAGTGAGCTTGCGAGCTGGTTTTTCTTTGATGAGGAGTTTTTGTTGGTGATTAAAGATAAATAAGCGTTCGCAAAGGCTTAAAAAATCTCCTTTGACTTGGCGATAATTTTGTTTGGCTACTAAAGTGAGAGTTAGATTTTGTTCAGGTAAACCACTTGTTTGTGGATGATAAAGTTTGGCAATTTCAAACACGGCGAGTTGTTGGCGAGTTGGATTCTGTGCCAAAATTTCACACAAAGATGGGATTAAACTGCGTCGCAAATATTGATGTTCTTGAGTGAGTGGATTAGCCAGCTTGAGATGCTGTTCTAAATCATAGCCAGATGACACAGCTTGTTCGGCGCTGACTAGCGAATAACTATAAATTTCTTGCCAGCCTCGTGTGGCCAGAAAATGTTTAATCAGATTTTCCAAGTGATAATCAGTAGTAGGATCAGGGTTGACGGCTAGTTCACCACTCATTAATTTACTGGGTAAATTGTGATAGCCATAAATTCTGGCTAATTCTTCGATCACGTCGGCGGGAATTTGCAGATCAGAACGAAAAGTCGGCGGAGTAACCAGAATTCCATCATTTTTACTAATTACCTGGCAATCTAAATCGGTAAGAATGGTTTGAATTTCTTCCTTTGGCAGTTTGATGCCCAGATAATTTTCAATGCTTTGGTATTTGACTTGGACTGGCAGAGCTAACTTGGGAGCAGGAAAATAATCATAAAGCTCTGAGGCAACTTGAGCTTGGCAAAGTTGACTAAATAATTGGACGCCGTACATCATCACTGCTTTGGCTAAATGAGGATCAACATTTTTTTCATTTAATTGGGCAGCCACAGTACGAATAGCATGACTCATTGAGGCATAACGTACTTTTTGAGCATCAAGAGATTCGATCCAAAATAAAATTGACTTTGTGTGCTGATCGACGCCCGTATTCAGCGTGCCCTTGATTGCTGGCAAATCAATGATTTCGCCATTTTCTGCTTCGAAAACAATTTCTCCGCCAAGAGTTTGATGAGTCGCACCGTCTAGAGTGACAAAGCTTTTACCTTTATTGGCTTCTTTGATGATAATTTTGCCACCCAAATTCATGATTTTGTCATAATCAAAAACGTGACAAGGATGTCCCAATTCGTGAGTGACATAATTACTGATATCAATGAGAGCTTCATGAACATTGACGTCAATGGTTTGTAGTCTTTGTTTCATGAGCTCTGGACTATCCACATGTTGCACGTTGGTCATCACTACGGCCAAAACACGATGTACAGCCTCAGTTTCATAAATAATTTCTGGCAAAGGCAAGTTCTTGTGGGGATGCTTTTTAATTTCAGGAAAATTAATGGCTTTGAGCTTAGCTGCAAAACCAGCTCTTTTCAGGATCGTAGCGGCTTCACGAGCGATGCCGCGTACCGACATGCAATCAACTCGATTAGTAGTTACCTCAAGGTCATAAACGTCATCATGGTAAATTCTTTCAACTGAAGGACCACTCAGAGAGAGATATTTTTGAATATCTGTTTTACTAGCCGTAGTTTGTAAGTGTTCACGTAGCCAAGAATCTGGAATTAAAATGTTCATACTTAAAATTGCTCCAAAAAGTCTAGATTACCTGAATAAAAAAGTCTAATGTCGTCAATGTTCAAATCTTTTTTCAAAGTATAAGTGCGCTCCACTCCCCAACCAAAAGCAAAGCCAGTGTATAAATCTGGATCAATGCCGCCAGATCGCAAGACATTGGGGTGCACCATGCCAGCGCCACCGACTTCGTGCCAGCCAGATTTACAAAAACGGCAATTTTCTCCCGATGATAGTTGACCAGTGCCGCCACAAATATGGCAACTAAAATCAACTTCAAAAGAAGGTTCAGTAAATTGAAAATGAAAAGGTCGAATGCGACTTTTGGTGCCCGGCCCATAAAAATTTTGGGCAAAATAATCCAGAGTGCCCTTGAGATGCTGAATGTTAATGCCCTGATCAATCACTAAGCCTTCAAATTGATGAAACATTTGAGTGTGAGTGGCGTCACTTTGGCGACGATAAGTGCGCGCCACATTGATCATGCGGATCGGCGGCTTGGCTTTAAGGCGCTCCATTTCGCGCACTTGTCCATTGGAAGTGTGAGTGGTCAGAACCATCTTGCCCAATTTTTTATCTGCTGGCGTGTCAATAAAAAAAGTTTCCCACTCATCGCGGGCTGGATGATCTTTAGGCATGTTGAGAGCCTCGAAAACATAATAGTCGAAATCAACCTCTGGATAACGAACGCGATTGAAACCAATTTTTTCAAAAATTTGACAAATTTCTTCAATAGCTTGAGAAATTGGGTGTAAATGACCAATTTTTGGTTTTAATCCAGGCAAAGTCAAGTCAATTCGGTCATTGTCGTTTGGTTGTTGAGCGAGCGTTGCAATTTTTTGTTCAATTTTTTGCTTTAATTGATTTAATTTTTGGCCAAAACGTTTTTTTTCATCATTGGGCACATCTTTGATCAAAGCGGCGAGTTGCTTAAAAGCACCATTTTTACCCAGATATTTGATGCGCAATTTGGCTTGGTCAGTCTCGGTTTCTTGATTGATGGTTTGTGCCAGATCTTGGCAGAGTTGGAAAGGATCCGATTGGTTCATATTGATTTCATTTTTTGTTTATTATAACGCTATATCTTGTGAGATCCAAGATTGTCAAGATAACTCAGAACATATAATTCTGGCGAATTAGACTGCAACTTGGGATATTTTTGTAAAATTTTTCCTAAAATTCCAGCGCGAGTTGAAAACTGAGGACTTTTTTCTGAGCAAAGATTTATTTTTTCTGCATTCATAGCTGTTTTTTTCATATTTTTTTCTTTCAAAACTAAAAAACCCCGCTTTTTTGCGGGGTTTTTATTTTTTTAACTTAAATTTGCCGATCAACTACCCCGCTCTTTTTTTTAACAAAAAGCTTTGAAACATAATAGTAGTTTGTTGACGATCAAAACTTAACATGACTGTTTACTTATATACTTATTTTTGAATTTTGGCAAGAATTTCTTTGAAAGTGTCAAAATCTTTAACAGCGATTTCAGAGAGCATTTTGCGATTGAGAGCAATTTTAGCAGTTTTTAAACCCTTGATAAAACGAGAATAATTAAGTTTTTCGCTAACTTGCTTGACTGCGGCGGTAATACGCACAATCCATAATTTACGCATATCACGCTTACGTAGCTTACGACCAATATAGGCGTATTGGCCAGCATGCAATAAAGCCTCTTTAGCTCTTTTGTAAAGACGATTGTTGGTGCCACGAAAACCCTTAGTGAGGGTCAAAACTTTTTTGTGGCGGCGATGACGAATGGTACTGGTTTTAGTTCTGGACATAATAATCTTTCTTGCTTGAAAAAAATTAAGCTAAACCTAGCATTTTCTTGATTTTTTTAGCGAAAGCACCGGTAATCTCTACTGGCACTCGATAATTTCTAATGGCTTTTTTGCTTTTATTTTTACGTAAATGGCGGCGATTTTGAATACGACGCATAATTTTACCAGTGCCAGTTACATGAAAGCGACGAGCCACACCCTTTCTGGTTTTTACTTTAATTTTTTTCATAAACTTCTATCCTATTTTTTCTTGCCAATTGGGTCAAGTTGAGCTTGTAATTTTTTGCCAATTAACTTGGGAGGCAAACTAATCTTGCCCACATCAGCATTGCTGCTAAAGATTTTTTCAAAAACTTCAAATCCCAGATCCTTGCGGACAATTTGTCTGCCTTTAAAAGTCAAGGTTAGTTTGACTTTATTACCTTTTTCCAAAAAATCTCTAACCTTGCGATTGCGAGCTTCAAAGTCGGCTTCACCCATAAAAGGAGTAAAACGCAGCTCTTTAAGTTCTTGAGTTTTAGATTTTTTGCGCGTATCAGCAGTTTTTTTCTTGAGCTGATACTTATATTTTGAAAGTTCAATAATCTTCACCACTGGTGGCTCAGCTTTTTCAGTCACCAAGACTAAATCAATATCTTGTGACATGGCTTGTTCCAAAGCTTCATTGGAAGACATTTCTCCCAGTGATTCGCCATATTCATTGAGCACACGAACTTTTGGAAAACGAATCTGATGATTCGCCTTCACGTAAATCTGTTCACTCCTATTTTTGTTGTATTTTTTTCTAATCACGCAAGGTCGTTTATTATATACTATGGACTTGAATTTCGCACGAGACTTAATTCAAAGTGCGAAATTCAAATTTACTTCAAGTTATGAAGTTGAGGGAATTATAACTGATGAAGGCTTGTGTAGCAAGAGAAGGGTGTAGTTTACGCTTAGTTCTCTTGTCGAATGTTTCTTCTTGATTTATAATAGCTCGTTTGCGAAACGAGCTTGTAGCTCAGTTGGTTAGAGCGCTTCGTTGACATCGAAGAGGTCAGAGATTCGAGTTCTCTCAAGCTCACAAAAATATCCCCGAAACGGGGATTTTTTTGTAAGACTTATCCTACGGCATTGGCTCCGAAATTTCTTTCGTTGTTCATGCCTTGATGCACGTCTTTAGTTTTTTTATAATTTAGACCGTATCTTTTTTTGCTCTTACTTTGCATTTGTTGTGCCCAACTTCTGGCGCTACTGACTTTTTGTCGCAATAATAAGATAAATTGACGCAATTGAAAAAAGAAATTGTGATAATAACTAGCTCCTTCACTGCCTGGAGCGACCACATCTTGAGCGACCGCAATTTCGACATCTTGATTTAAACCTTTAATGTCGGCAATCAATAGCTCCAGCTCTTTTCTCACTTGGTTAAGTTCTTCTTTACTCTTTTCTTCTTTGGCAGAAAAAATATCGTAAGTATTGACGGGATTGATTTGTTCATGCAGTTTACGACGCAGGGCGTCTTTTTTTTGTTTCAAGAGCCATTCTTCTTGTTGTCTCAAAATATTTTCACCAGAAAAAGCATCTTGATTTTGGCCAGAACTATTTAACAAGGCATTGGCAAAAGGATTGATTTCATCGGCTATTTTGGCGTTAGGAAATTGTTTGCTTTTTTGTTCATTTTCCACCAAAGAGTCTGCAAAATTACCGAGTGGTTTTTGCGTAGCTACTTTGTTGTGACTACTGCCTTGTCCTAATGTTGCCATTTTGATATAGATAGACTGTTATTGACCGCATATTATAGGTTTTTGCGCTTGACAAGTCAATGGACTAGCATACTTATAGCAAAATTAAAGCGTAAGTAAAAGATTCAAGGTCTTGTTTTGCAACAAGCTTGCCTTAATTTGATTGAGGTAATTTTGATTTTTTTCTAAATCTTGACGAATTTTAAGATTAGTAATTTTCACTAATTCAGCTTTTACTTCTTCATCTGTAACGCTTAATTTTTCCGCTTGACTAATTGCTGCCAAGATAAAATCTAGCTGTAAGCGGCTCAAAACCGTCCCAGCTAGTTCTTGACTTAATTGTTCAATGCTAATTTGGCGTCTTTTTAAATAATCTTCAGTAGAGATTTTATATTGTTTTAGTTGTTCAACTAATCGCTCATATTCAGCTTGAGTTTCTTGTCGCAACAAGAGTTCGCCGATGGCAGGAGCAAAATTGGTCACCAACTCCTTGAAAATGTGTTGTAAATTGATTTCTTTTTTTTCTTGTTCAGTTAGTTCTTGATGAGCTTTGGCATGGTCATGATCTTTATCCTTGCTTTTGCACTCAGCCGCTTCTTTTTTAATCGCTTGATTACGTTCCTCAATAAATTTAAGAGCTTCAGTTTTGGCTTTTTTGGTGACTTTTTGATAATCTCCTAGTTTTACCTCGGGAATTGGAGAAAAAAATGCTTCTAGAACCCAAGTTTTATTTTTTTCTAAACTAATCGGATTAAATTCAGGCGGAGTGATGGGTTTTTTGCCACTTTTTTTGATTTCTTTTTCGTAAGCTGCTGGCAATAATTCGCGTAAGACCTGGTCGATGATTTTTTCTAAACCTACTTTTTGTTCAACGATGGCCAATGGAGCTTTGCCCACACGAAAACCTTCGGCTTTGACGGTTTTGGCGAAGGCAGCGACGGTTTTTTTATAAACTGGTTCGACAATTTTCCACTCAAGAGTGATTTTGATGGAATCATTGGGAGCAATCAGAGATTTTCCAGGAGCTTCTTTTTTTGCTGTTTTAGCTTCTTTTTTAGCGATTTGATCGATCGATTTTGTGCTTTTAGACATAGGAGTGGATTATAGCATGAAAAATTAACTCAAGAACCCTAGAGCTTTTTTAACTAATCTGTGCAATGCTGGATCGAGTCTATCTCTTGCTCATTCAATTTTTTTAAAGCTAAAAAATTTTAGCTCTTGTGATTCATTTATCCAAGATCATGATTTAAGTTCTAATTAAACTTTTTTAGATTTTAAGCAACTGTTCCACCAATCTGCAAGTGTAACCCCACTCGTTATCGTACCAGGCGATCACTTTCACTAAATTACCATCGATGACTTGAGTCAATTCTGCATCTACGACCGCTGAATATTCACAGCCGATAAAATCACTAGAAACCAGTGGCTCGTTACTGACGGCAACAATGCCTCGATAGTCTTTTTGACTCGCTTCTCTGAAAATTTGATTAACTTCTTCAGCAGTAGTGTTATTTTTGGTCAAAAAAGTTAAATCGGAGAGTGAAACGGTGGGTACTGGGACTCGCAGAGCTAAACCATCGAACTTGCCTTTCAAGCTAGGAATAATGGCGGCACTAGCTTTGGCGGCGCCAGTGCTAGTCGGCACGATGTTGCTGGCGGCATTTCTGGCCCGACGCAGGTCTTTTTTGTGCGAATTATCATGCAAATTTTGATCATCGGTGTAAGCGTGAATGGTGCTTAAAACTGCTTTTTCTACTCCCAGAGTGTCCTTCATGATCTTGACTAAGGGTGCAATGCAATTAGTGGTGCAGGAAGCGTTGGAAAAAATTTCTTTAGATTTGTCAAATTGATTGACTGAAATTACACTAGTCGAAACCTCATTGTTTTTGTCAGCTTTAGCAGGAGCAGATAATAAAACTTTTTTGGCGCCAGCTGTTAAATGAGCCTTAGCCTTTTCTGGCTTATTAAATTGTCCAGTAGATTCTAGAACAATTTCGACCTCATATTTCTTCCAGGGAATTTTGGCAGGGTCTTTTTGGGCTGTGACAACAATTTTGTGTTCGCCAACTTCTAAGTAGCCAAGTTCTGGATTTTCATCGCTAATTTCTTCAATTGTTTGTGTTGCTTTAAAATTAATTTTGGGCCTAAAAGAACCATAAACGGTATCGTGTTTGAGCAAATGCACCCAAGCAGCAAGATTCATTGACCCAGAAGTGTTAATCGTTGTTAATGTTAGTTCTTGTTGGTGCTTTTCAAACCAGACGCGAAAAGCCAAACGACCAATTCGGCCAAAGCCGTTAATAGCAAATTTTTTCATAGTAAGATTAGTATGCCACAGAACTGTATTTTGCAACAAGTTTAAATAGAAAAGGAAATTTAATTCGACGATGCATTTGATCACCTGAGGAAATATATTTACTCAAGTGATCACTGAGGAGGAGAATTGAATTTCCTTTTCTTAGGCCAGCACAGTTTGGGTTTCATTGGAAACGTAAGTGCCAATTTCTTCACCGCTGATCGCTTTTTCTAGCTGTCCATCGGCAAATAAATTAAAAACCATGATCGGCATATCATTTTCTTTACACATGGCTAAAGCCGCTGTGTCCATAATTTGCACTTCGTCCATCTCAATAGCGTCTTTATAGCTCATGGTTTTGAAACGACGCGCATCAGGATAAGTCAAAGGGTCTTTATCATAAATCCCGTCGACTTTAGTTGCTTTCATCAAAACATCGCAGTGTAATTCTAAAGCATGTAAGGAAGCACCAGAATCAGTAGTCACGTAAGGCATGCCGGTTCCAGCCGAGAGAATGACGACTCGACCTTTTTGCATATGACGAATGGCTTTATTACGAATAAATCCTTCTGCCACGGCTGGCATTTGTAGAGCCGACTGCACGCGCACTGGTACACCGACTTTGTCCAAAGCATCTTGGAGAGCCAAGCCATTCATAACAGTAGCTAACATCCCCATGTAGTCAGCAGTAGCGCGGTCGATGCCATTTTTGGAGGCGCTTAAGCCTCGAAAAATATTGCCTCCGCCGATGACGATGGCAATTTCTACTTCTTTGGCATAAATGCTTTTAATTTTTTCAGCTACCGAGAGCACCGCTTTTGGATCAATGCCGTATTCTCTATCTCCAAGTAAAGATTCGCCACCAATTTTCAATAAAATTCTTTTAAATCTTTTTTGCATGTTGTCCTTTCTGTGACTATGTTCTGTTCTTTGCCTAAAAAAATTTCTTTTTGAGTCTTAAAAATTTCCAGCGCCAATTTTCTGCCAGAGTATAGATTTTGTACATGGGATAATCATGAATTAAATCGTAACTGCCAATAAATTCTACTAGTTCGCCGCCATAACCCTTTTTGAAACGGTGAAAGCCATTCCAAGGGCTTTTTGGATCCGGATCAGGTCCCAAAGAACCCCACATATCAAAACTTTTACAACCACTTCTTTTGCCAAAACGAATAATTTCCCACATCATCAGGTTGCTGGCCATGACTTCGCGATGCAAAGAGCTAGAAGCGCCATAGGGATAATATAAAACGCCGTTGAACACAAAAACTATCCAAACCACTAAGACCTTGTTTTCATAAATGGCTTTGAAAATATGAGCCATACCGCTATCTTTGAGGCTTTTCCAGAGTTGACGAAAATATGCTGGAGAATGAGCATAGAAACCTTGTCTTTGTGTGGTTTCTGCCAAAATTTTTAAATAATCTTCTAGACCACGCTCGCTACTGTCTTCAATAATTTTGACGCCTTTTTTTTCTGCTAGTCTGACGTTGTAGCGTGTTTTGCTGCTTTGCTTATTGAGGAGTTCTTCTTCACTGGCTTGCAGATCGAGTTCAAAAGTGTAGCGGGTAAAAAGGGCTCTGCCCTCTTCAACTTGATATTTTTCCATTAATTGCACATAAGGATTGGCGCTTGAATCTTGATCCAGGGGCTTTTTTACATTTGGTTCCATTTTGATGTAAATGGCATTATGTTTTTTGGCTAACTGTTGTAAGGCTGCCATTTGATCATCATCTGGAGGAAAACCTTTGGGAAAATAACCTACTACGCGATTGAGCAATGGAATTTTGTGAAAAGTGACTTGTAAAGCTTGGCGCAATTCGCCTTCCACAAAAAATCCTAATCTTTCAACCACAACTCCAGTTTGCTTTCTAAATTCACCCCACTGGTGAGATTGCAGAGGATGATTGACCACTTGATTAAACAAAGTTTTTTCTTGTGGCAAAATTTCTCTGATCAACATAAGGTTTTTTCTATTATAGGCGAGTAAGATCACTTTTGCCAACTTTATTTTTGGAGAAATTCTCTGATATCCAATTCATCGTTGAGTAAAGCTTCCAAACTGTCTTCATCAATGACCAGGCGCCTTGACTGATTAGGTTTTTTGTTTGTGGTTTTTTTATCTTGATAATAATATTTTTTTTGAGCAGCTGGTTCTTGATATTCAAAACTACGATTAAATTGCAGTAATTTTTGATCAATTTCACTTAAAAATCGGCTGGGAGAACAATGACTGCTGTAGCCGTAAGTGAAACGAGTCCTCGCATAACTAAAATAAAGTTTTTTTTTGGCTCGAGTAATGCCCACATAACACAGACGGCGTTCTTCTTCAATTTCATTACTTTCCAAAATTGCTCGAGAATGAGGCAATAAACCTTCTTCCATGCCAACCATAAAAACAATGGGAAACTCCAAGCCTTTGACAGAGTGTAAACTCATCATGGTGATTTTATTCTCTAGTTCTTGCTCTACTTGTTCATTGGCCAAGTAACCATCTTGAACTAAAGCAATGTTTTCTAAAAGCAATAAGGTGTTGTCAAAACGACTGGCGACATTGAATAATTCTTGAATATTATCTAAGCGCGCCAAGTCATCGGGATCTTTTTGATCATATTTGTCCAAATAAAGAGTGTTTTCAATGATGCCTTGTAAGCAACTACTTGGATTTTCTAAAATTTGTCGATCGGTTTTTTCTAGCCATAATAGTAATTTTTCTAGACGTCTTTTGCCAATTTTTTGCGCTCTTTCAAAACTTGGGCTATCGAGTCGATTAAAACACAGTCGTAAATAAGCTAGTAAATCTTTAATTTCGCTGCGCTCATAAAATTTGGTACCACCTACAATTTTGTAGGGTAATTGTTGGCGCATAAAGGCTTCTTCAAAAGCGCGCGATTGAACATTGGTGCGATATAAAATAGCGATTTGATCGAGCTGATCTAAGTATTTTTCCCTGATAATCGAGGCGATTTTTTCTGCTTCCAATTCTCCACTGCTATTTTCATAAACTTCTAATTTTTCTTGAGAAGTCTGGTCGGTCCATAATTCTAAAACAGGATGGGATTGATTGTTGGAAATCACTGAAGTGGCAGCATCCAAAATATTTTGCGTAGAACGATAATTTCTTTCTAGGCGATATTCTTGAATATTGGGAAAGTCGCGACTAAGTCTTTCTAGATTGCGATAATCTGCTCCTCGCCAAGCATAAATACTTTGTGAAAAATCACCGACCACAAACAAATTATTTTCAGGATTGCTAAAGATTTTAGTTAAAAAATATTGAACTTGATTAGTATCTTGAAACTCATCAACTAGCACGTGCTCAAATCTCTTTTGATATTTTTGCCTGACAGTTGCATTTTGAAGCAGTAGTTGATAGCAAATTGCTAGCAAATCATCAAAATCGACCGCGTTTTCATCGCGCAATCTTTTTTGGTAAATTTTGTAAACTTTGGCAGTAAAAAGCTGTAAACCGTCTTTAGCCATTTCTTTAAAATCAATGGGACTAACTAATTCATTTTTAGCCTGACTAATTTTGGCTCTGACTACCTGTGGCTTGAAAGTATTTGGATCAAAACCATTAGTTTTATAAATGTTTTTAATGAGACTGAGTTGGTCGTCGCTGTCATAAATAGTAAAATTAGCATTAAGACCAAAATCAGCTAAGTGGCCGTTGGCGGCTTCAATGCGGAGAATTTTGGCTGATAAACTATGGAAAGTGCCGCCATAAGTTAGATTTTTGCCAGTGTAATCTAAAACTCTTTTTTTCATTTCGGCAGCCGCTTTATTGGTAAAAGTTACTAAGAAGATAGCGTTTTCTGCTACTTTTTTTTCTTTAATCAAATAGGCGACGCGAGTCGTCAGCACTCTGGTTTTACCACTGCCCGCTCCAGCCAAAACAATGGCCGGTCCTTCTTGATGAAGCACAGCTTTTCGTTGTTCTGGATTGAGTTCGTTGAGCAGATTAGCAATTTCTAGCACGATTGACATATTAGCATAGTTGTCAGTTATTTGTGCTAAATGTGCGGGGTCAACCCACATCCTTGCTAAAAATATTTTTATCTCTAGAATAAATCTTGCATGAAAAAGTATATTGTTGCCAACTGGAAGTCCAACAAAACTTTATCCGAAACCACATTTTGGTTGAATAATTTTCCCAATCAGCAAGAAAGCAAACAGGCTCTAGCCAATTTAGAAATTATTTTGGCTCCTCCCTATCCCTTTTTGTCTTTATGCAAGGCCATTATTGTCGAGCGCCAATTGCCTATCAAATTGGCGGTTCAAGACTTAAGTGCTTTTGGCCGCGGAGCTTATACGGGTGAAGTTTCAGCCTACAATTTGCAAGACTTATCGATTGACTATGCTCTTGTGGGTCACAGTGAGAGACGTCGTTTTTTAGCAGAAAGTTCGGCCTTGATTGCTGATAAAATTCATGAAGCCTTGTCTTGGAAAATTAAGCCGATTTTGTGTTTAGATCAACCATATTTTCTTGAGCAAGCTCAGTTTCTCAGCAGTCAGGCTTTGACAGAATGTTTTTTGGCTTATGAACCGCTCGGTGCGATTGGCAGTGGTCAAGCTGAGTCGCCAGGAGATATATTAGCTATTCGTCAGCAGTTAACTAGCATCTACGGACACGGGCCGATTTTTTATGGTGGGAGTGTTAATGCAGATAATATAGCTGCTTATTTGCGAGTCTGCGAAGGAGTTTTATTGGGAGGAGCTAGTTTAGAATTGCAAAATTTTATTGATTTGTTATATGCCGCTTCAAAAACATCTGACTTTACTCAAAACAATTTTTAGCATATAGTTTGATTTACAATGACCCTCAAAGAGCTATTAATTTTGCTAAGCTTGTTGTTTTTTGCTCTTTTCAGCCGTTTATGGCGTTTAGCTGAGCCTGCTTGGATGTATTTTGATGAACCCTACCATCTTCGCGCAGCCAAATTATTGGCTGAGGGTGATTGGCGCACTCCTTTTCAAATCCCAAGTACTGCAGCGAGTGCTGATTTTGCGGCCTCAGCTTATGATTGGCTACATCCTCCTCTGGCGAAGTATATTCAAGCAATTTTTATTTGGCGCTTTGGTCTCAATGCTTGGTCTTGGCGTTTGCCTTCGGTGATTTTTGCTTTGTTGACTTTAGTGGTTTTTTATTTTTTAGTGCGTTTTTTGGCTTTGCATTTTTTGTTTTCTGCTGCAAAAAAAAATCGCCAAGTCAATCAAGCCAGTAACCTGGCTTTATTGGCTACTTTTTTTCTCGTTCTCGATGGCTTATTTTTTGTGCAATCAAGAATTGCCATGAATGATGTTTTTGTACTTTTTTTTACGCTCTCTGCGATTTTGGTTTATTTAGATTATCAAGCAAAACATCGTTTGCTTAGTTTGTTTTTGAGCGGCTTGCTCTTTGGTCTGGCTTTGGCGAGTAAATGGAGTGCTTTTTGGATTTTACTTTTGTTATTTTTCAAAGAACTTTGGTCTAGCAAAAGTTCGCGCCAGTGGCCTTTTTTGTGTTTCGCCCTGATCTTGACTCCAGCCATGTTTTATTTGTTGCTTTATTTACCGATGTTTATTCAAGGTCAAGACTTAACTGCTTTTTGGCTTTTACAAAAAACAATTTTGCGCTCACAACTTACTAATCCCGCTACGCATTTATACAGCAGCGAGCCTTTATCTTGGGTATTTAATTTGCGACCTGTTTGGTATTTTACTAATCAAGCTATATCTGGTGGTAATTGGGTGGCCAACATTTATGCACTCAACAATCCGCTGCTAACTTTTTATTCGCTAATTGCTCTCATTTTTATCTGGCAAGAGCTAATTGGCAAAAAAATCACAATTGCACGGCGTCAAACGATGATTTTTTTATTAGCCTTGTATGGTATTAGTTTTTTACCTTGGCTGTTTTTCTCCAGAATGATGTTTTATTATCATTATTTATTGGCCGTACCTTTTTTAATGATCCTTTTAGCCTATGTTTGCCTAGTTTTTTTTAACAGCATTCAAGACCAAACCAAGCGTTTGGCAGTAATTTTTAATGTTCTTTTTTGGCCATTTTTAGTTTTTGTGCTTTTTTACCCGCATTGGACAGCCTGGCCAGTACCACAATTTTTCGCTCAAAGTCTTTATTTTTTCTTAGCTAGTTGGCGATAATGCCTCTAGACTTCTGCGCTAATTATCGTCAACATATTGATTAACTATGAAAATCGCGATTATTGGTGCTGGTTTTGGCGCTTTAGCGGCCAGTTTTGATTTAAGTCAAGATCAGCAGAATCAAATTGAGGTCATTGATGCGCAAAGTGTGCCTGGTGGCATGGCTAGCGGTTTTGAAAATCAAGCTTGGGACTGGTCTCTTGAAGAACATTATCACCATGTTTTCACCACTGATCAGGCTTTTAAAGATTTTTTAACAGATTTGCATTTAGCGGATCAATTATTTTTCAAAAAAGTCAAAAGCTCTACTTTATATCAGGGCCAAATTTTTCAGATTGATTCTCCTTGGTCTTTGCTTCGTTTTTCCAAGATTTCTTTATTTTCTCGATTGCGCACTGGCCTAGTTTTGGCATTTTTAAAAATTTTACCCAACGGAGTGCTGTTGGAAAATTTTCAAGCTAGCCACTTTTTAAAGCAAACCATGGGTCAAGAAGCTTGGCAGGTCATTTGGGAACCGCTTTTCCAGGCTAAGTTTGCTCGTTTTAAAGATCAAATTAATATGGCTTGGTTTTGGGCCAGAGTTCATCCGCGCAGTGCGCAGTTGGGATATGTCAAAGGTGGTTTTAAAAGATTGGCAGAACTCATTGTGCAACGTTTAAAAAAAGCAGGTGTGCATTTCGAATTTGCTACGCAAGTGCAACAAATTACTGCCGATGAAAATCAACGATTAACGCTAACTCTACTTAAAGCAAATCATCAGCCAGAAAAACGTTCTTATGACCTGGTGATTTCAACCCTGACAGCGCCAGTTTTTGCTCGCTTAATTGATTTGCCAGAATTAAAATCAAACAAGCTTCAGGGTTTAGGAGCGATGACCATGCTTTTGCGTTTAAAAAATA
This sequence comes from uncultured Pseudomonadales bacterium, assembly GCA_964637295.1. GTDB lineage: Bacteria > Patescibacteriota > Microgenomatia > UBA1400 > PJMF01 > UBA1364. The sequence goes on from CAZWWE010000003.1 coordinate 53,942, forward strand.
AATTGCTTAAAGATGGCACTTATTGGCTCAACGTAAACGAGCAAAATTGGCCTTTTGTCGCAGTGGTGGAACATGATAATTACATCAGCAGTGAGCATTATAATCAGGAAAGCTTGGTTTACTTAGGTCGTTATTTGGAAGCCAGTGATCCTGCTTATCGCAAATCTGTCCAAGAACTGCTCGATGACTATCGACCTTACTTGCAACAACTAAGTCCTACTTTTAACACTGACCTCAAAGAAGCTTTGCTTTTCAAAACTCCTTTTGCTCAGCCGCTCAGTTTCACCCAACAGAGTCGCTTTTTGCCGAAATTTGAGACCAGTGTGGCCAACCTATATTGGGTTTGCATGCAACACGTCTATCCTTTTGATCGCGGTATAAATCACGCAATCAAGAGCGCTCGTAAACTTGCTCAACATGTTAGAATGAAAACTTCTGTCTTATGAAGCAAACACAAAAAATGATTAGAATTGGTTTCGATCTCGATGGCGTTTTACTAGATAATCCGAGCCGAGTTTTTCGTAGCCTCATTTCTAGAAGTAAAAAAGCTCACTTGTTTCCGCGTAAAGAATTAGAGTTTTATCATCCCAATTCTGCTTGGGAAAAATTTTTATGGACCATGGTTCACAAAAGTAGTTTTAAATTAGCCAAGGGTTTTACCCAATTGGAAAGTTTGGCTTTAGAACAAACAAATTTACAAATTTATGTGATCAGTGCGCGTTTTGCTTGTTTAAAGAAGGACACTTGTCAGTGGCAAAAAATCATTAATCAGAAACACATTTTTCAAGGCATGTATTTTAATGATCAGGACGAACAACCACATTTATTTAAAAAAAGAATGGTGCAAGAATTGGCTCTTGATTATTTTGTGGAAGATAATTGGGACGTGGTCAATTATTTAGCCAAAGAACAAGGACAAACGCAAATTTGGTGGTTAAGTAACTTTCTTGATCGTCAGATTGATTATCCGCACAAATTTTTTTCATTTCAAAGTGTAGTTTCTAAAATTGCAGGCTTTTTGTTATAGTAGAAAGCATGATTTGGGGTGATTTAGCTTATTTGCTTGTGACTTATGCGAGCTTATTTTTATTACAACTAATTGCCTTGCCTTTGATTTTTTACTTGTCAAATAGATTCAGTATGCTCAAAGATGCGGCTTGGGGTTTTGGTCGCATCATTACTCTTTTGTGTTTAGCTTTTTTAAGTTGGCAATTAGCTTTTTTGCAAATTCCCATTAATAGCGATGCTGGCGTGTTACTGTTATTGATGTTATTTTTACTGATTTCTTTGTACAGTACTTCTCGTTTTTTAAAATCACGTCCGCATTTTTGGCGATCTTTTTGGCAAAAATTTAAGTCTGTCATTATTGTTGAAGAAAGCATTTTTCTCTTGGCTTTTTTGTTTTTATTTGTGATGAGAAGTTTTCAGCCAGAAATTTTGGGCTTGGAAAAATTTATGGACGCTGGTTTTATTCAGGCTTATCTCAAGTCGCCTACTCTGCCAGCGAAAGACATTTGGTTCGCGCTTGAAAACATCAATTATTATAGTTTTGGTCATTTTTATAACGCCATTCTGGTTCATTTGTGGCGAATTGATCTGGCTTATGCCTACAACTTATTGCTCATGACGCTTTTTGCGATTTTTGTGATTGAAATTTTTTCCCTAGTTTATAATTTAACCAGTAATCTGTTGGTTAAGCCATTTTTTATTGGTTCCGAAAAGCGTGTCACACAAATTGCCAAAACTGCCGCCGTTTTGGCGATTTTTTTAGTAGCCTTAGGAGCGAACGGACATCCACTTTGGTATTTTTGGCAGCACGGCAGCATGGAAGCTTATTGGTACCCAGATGCCACTCGCTTTATTACGCACACTATTCATGAATTTCCAGCCTACAGTTTTGTGGTCAGTGATTTGCACGCTCACGTTTTATCTTTGCCTATCAGCTTACTACTTCTTTTGAGTATTTTTTTGTGGGCTCAAGAATTATGGCGCACTAAGGTTTGCCCTAAATTTTTGTCACTCAGCATTGGTTTTATTTTTGGAATTTTGACCATGACTAATACTTGGGACATTATGGTTTATGGGGTTTTATTGATTATTTTAGCGGTTTTATTATTAGTCAAAAATCCCAAAGTTTTTTTTCCTTTATTTTTGAGCGCTTTATTAATTGGCTTGATGACTGTCGGCACATCTTTTTTTTGGCTCAGTCACTTTGTGCCTATTTCCAGTAATTTGCTTTTGACAACCGAGCAAACTCCGTTTTGGCAATTAGCCATGTTGTGGGGATCACATTTATTGTGGGCGCTTGCTTTCATGTTTTTCCTCAAACCATTATTTTATCGCTCTGATCAATTAGCTCCGCTGGCTTTTTTATTATTAGCCATTTTTGCGCTTTGTCTGTTTTTGTTTGTTTTTCCAGAATTTTTTTATTTCAAAGATATCTACAAAACTTATCCCAGAGCTAACACGATGTTTAAGTTGGTTTTTCAAGCCTTTATGCTATTAAATTTGCTAGTGAGCATGTTTTTTAGTTTGCTGCTTTTTCCCAAAGAAAAGCAAAAAAGTATTTTTGCTTGGCGTTTATTAGATTTACGAGCTTTTTTACCGCGCACTCATCAATCGTGGTTTTGGTTGAAAACTAAGCTGCGCCGATTTTTATTCCTCTATCTGCCCATGGCAGTGTTTTTGTTTTTTGCCACACTGGTTTATCCTTACCAAGCTTACAAAAGTTATTACGGTCAATGGCGTAATTATCGAGGATTAGATGGTTTAGCTTGGTTTGCCGAGCGTTATCCAGAGGATTTTTTAATTCTTGATTATCTAAAAAAACATGAAAACAAACAAGTTAACATTCTTGAGGCTGTGGGCGAGTCTTACACTGAATTTGCTAGAATTTCAGCTTTTTCCGGTCTACCCACCGTTTTGGGTTGGCGTGTGCACGAATGGTTGTGGCGAGCAACTTGGGATAAACCAGCCCAAAGAACAAAAGAAGTAGAAAAAATTTATTTAACACCCACCAGCACCGAGGCACAAAAATATTTGCAAACATATCAAGTGAAATACGTGGTGCTTGGCTCTAAAGAATTTGAAGCTTATCCAGAGCTTGATCTTGCCGGCTTACTAAGCTTAGGCGAAACAGTCTTAGCTGTGAACAATCACTACTTGATCAAACTCTTTGACTAATGATTTCTGTTAATTTAATTCAAAGGTAACAGAAACCGTTTTCAAAGTAGTGCTTGAGCCTGGTTCTAGCTTAGCATCCATGGCCATAGCCCCCGAAGCCATGGGGACAGAGGAACGATAACTTTCATACAAAGGATAAACTCCGTCTTCACTCAAAGTAATGATTTTGCCGACCTTTTGATGATTGGCCGCGGCAATTTTTTCTGCTTTAGCTCGAGCATTGCTGACGGCTTCAACTAAAAGTTCGTCCGTGATTTGGTCTGCATCTTCGAGACTGAAGTTGGGGCCAGTAATTGCATTGGCACCACTATCATTGAGAATAGCCAGCAAATCTTCAGCTCGCTCCACTTCTCTGAGAGTAATGCTCACAGAATTATTGGCTCGCCAATCACCTTTCCTGGCTTCACCTCGATCTGGTTCAGGATACATGAGATTATTAACAGCGCGATCTTCTTTGATGTATTCTGTTTCTTGATAAACGTTGACGTTTTGCGATTGGATATCTTCAGTTTTAATGCCAAACGCTTTGACTCGATCAATTAATTGATTCATGGCTTCAGTGCTTTTTTGCAGTGCCGCTTCTTTGCTTTCTTCAATACTTTCCACTCCTGCAGTAAAATAGGCAATTTGATTAAGTTCTTGCTTTTCTGCTTTGCCAGTCACTGTGATAGTAGAGGTGGGATTAGTGCGCATTTCAAAACTGCCCCAGTTTGGCTTGAGGCTAGTAAAACGAGTTAAAGCGATCAAGGTCAAAATAAAAACGAAAAAAATAAGTGGTTTTTTTAGATTTTGAGTTTGATTTAACATATTTTTATTCTATGACATTTTGGTCACTTTGGGCAGAGTCACTCGCCACCGCTCCATTGCTGGCGACATCAGTTTGTTTTGTCACTGCAGTGTTTTCGAGCTTACTTTGAATGGTTTGACTGGTTTGCTGATCGACGGTTGGCGTGGGAGTAATTAAATGCAGATTTTTAGCCAAATTAACTGTAATTTTAGTTTCATAACCTGCCAAAACTTGAAAACTATGATCTTGAGCTTCGTAAGAAGGCAGATTGACTAAAAAATGATGTGCTCCAGAAGTGACTCCTTCAATGGTCAGGGGGGAGAAATTGGCTTCTTGTTGATCAAAAGAAACAAGGGCGTTTTCTGGATATGTTTCAAAACTAACTGCGGTTTGGCCATCTTTGCGCTTGCGTAATTCAAAAATAGTACTGGAGCTGTTTTTAGGATTACTGCCGGGATTATAAACCACGATCGTCAAGGTGCCTTTTTCCAAAAAAATGGGCACAGTAAAATTACTCAAACCTTCTTCATCAGGATCAATTTTCAACATGTATTCTCCGCTTTTGAGCTGATGTTCAACTAGTGGAGCTTTGCCCAAAAAATCATCATTTAAAAACACTGCGGCGCTGCCACTTACATATTCGATTTGTAAACCTGCTCGAGACTTTTTTTGCAGAGGATCGCTTAAATAAAAAAATACCGCTAAAGCAAAAACCAATAAAGCAGCTAAAAAAATTAGCGTTTTTTTAAACATAGCTAATGATCAGTATAACAGTTTAATAGCGGCTTAACGCTCCAACAAGGCAATTTTTAATACCGTCGCCACGTCAGACACTGGTTTGAAAGTTACTTGCTGATTTAGGAGTGGCAAAATTTTTTCTAGATCGCGCTCGTTTTCTTGAGGAATAATAATCGTTTTGCTGCCAGCATTATAAGCGGCAATGGCTTTTTCTTTGAGTCCGCCAATGCGCAAAACTCGTCCACGCAAAGTAATTTCTCCAGTCATGGCCACATCTTTGCGCACAGGACGCTTGGTGAAAGCAGATACCAAAGCGGTTGCAATCGTTACTCCAGCAGAGGGGCCATCTTTGGGCACCGCTCCTTCTGGAACATGAATGTGCACGTTGGATTTATTAATCAGTTCCATGCTAATTCCTAGTTCGCGATGATGGGCGCTGACATAAGTGAGAGCTGCTTGTGCCGATTCTTTCATCACTTCGCCCAATTTGCCAGTTAATTTAATTTGGCCTTTTCCTGGAGAAAGGGCCACTTCGACAAATAACACCTCGCCGCCGACGCTGGTCCAAGCCAAACCAGTAGCCAAGCCGACCTGATCTTTGTTTTCTGCTAAACTTTCGTCAAAAATCGCTGGCCCCAGATATTCTTTCAGTTTTTTAGGAGTAATTTTGATTGTTTTACTTTCTTTAATTAAAATTTCCCGAGCTACTTTGCGCATAATTTTATTAATTTGTCTTTCTAAATCTCTGACGCCGGCTTCTTTAACGTAATTTTTAATAATTTTAGTCAAAATCATTTCATCAAGCTGCACCACGTTTTTATTTAAAGCATTGGCTTGTAAGCTTTTTTTAAGCAAATAACGTTTGGCAATTTCCAATTTTTCATGTGCCGTGTAACCAGAGTATTGAATAATTTCCAAACGATCACGCAGGGCGGCTGGAATAGTATCCAAAGTATTAGCAGTGGCGATAAACAAAACATTAGACAGGTCAAAAGGAAAATCTAAATAATGATCTTCAAAAGCATAATTTTGTTCGGGGTCAAGCACTTCTAAAAGAGCTGAGCTGGGATCGCCACGAAAATCGTTACCCAATTTATCAATTTCGTCCAGCATAAAAACTGGATTGCTGCTTTTCGCATTAGTCAGGGCTTTAATAATTCTGCCTGGCATAGCCCCAACATAAGTGCGGCGATGACCGCGAATTTCCGCTTCATCTCGCACTCCACCTAAGGAAATCTTGGTAAAATCTCTGCCTAAGGCATTGGCAATAGATCGGCCAATGCTAGTTTTGCCGACACCAGGTGGACCAACAAAACATAAAATCGTGGGCAAATTTTGACTTTTTCGTTTTGCTTGTTTTTGTTTTAATTGTAAAACAGCCATGTATTCTAGAACGCGATCTTTGACTTCTTCTAAGCCGAAGTGATCTTTGTCTAATAAAGTAGCAGCTTTTTGAATATCAATTGCTTTGTTTTTTAATTTGCCAAAAGGTAGTTCAAAAACCAGATCTAGCCAACTGCGAATATAAGCCCCCTCTGGATTATTGGGTGACATTTGCTGCAATTTTTTGATTTCTTGTTCAACTCGCTTGGCTATCTCTGCAGGCAACTTAGCTTTTTTTAATTTATGAGCATAATCACTGATAATCTCTTCTTCATCATCAAGTTCGCCTAGTTCTTTTTGAATGGTGTGCAATCTTTCGCGCAAAATACTCTCGCGCATGTGTTGATCAAATTTTGCTTGTGTTTTTTTAGAGACATCTTTCTCAATTTCTAAAACCTTGATTTCTTTGGATAAATAAAAAATGATTTTTTTAATTCTGTCTTTGACTGCCACCATTTCTAAAATTTGTTGCTTTTCTTTGGTGGACAGAGTGAGGGTGCTGGCAATTTGATCGGCCATTTCACTTTCATTGATGCCACTGAGCAACTTGATAAAATTTAAAAATTCAATTTGCTTGCCCATTTGGACCGTTTTTTTAAACAGTTTCTGTAATTGATTGCTGAGCGCCAGCAATTCTTCGTCTCTGGAAAATTTTTCGTAAATTTTTTCGACACTGGCCAATAAAAAAGGTTGTTCTTGCAAAAAATTTTGCACTTTTACTCGACCTACGCCACGGACTAAAGCGCTGACACTGTTATCAGTGACCAGAGTTTTTTCAATAATCGCCAAAGTGCCCACTAGATAAAGATCGGTGGTTTTTGGTTCTTCTAAGTTGGCTTGTTTTTGGGTCAACAAGACTACGTATTTATTGTTAATTTCACTTTTTTTAATCGCAGCAAGTGACATTTTTCTGCCAAAAGTTAAGACTGACTCGGTAGATGGAAAAAGCACCCCCTCGCGAATAGGAATAACAGGCAAACTTAATTGACTGGTGGGTAAATTTTGCGCTTTATCGGGCTTTACTGGCATAGTTTTTAGATGGCTAGTTTTTCTTAAATAGTGGTAAAAAATTGGTGAAAATCAATCATCTTTGCGCGTCAATAAGTCATTTAGCGTGGGTGTGCTTGGAATCGAACCAAGGACCTCAGTCTTATCAGGACTGCGCTCTAACCATCTGAGCTACACACCCTATTTTCGACAAGGATATATTTTAGCACAGGCTGGTTTTTTTACCATCAACTATTTTAAGATTGCAAGATAGCATCCTAACATTGTTTTGCTTAATTAGCAATCACCTAATTGGTCTGCTAATATCGCCCTCCAGAGAGAAAGATTGATCTATCAATATATATTTTGATATATTTTGATATATATAATCAAAATCAAATCAATGCAAAACAGCTCTCAAGTACAAAAAAACCGCCAGAATACAGCGGTTTTAAAATCATCAAGAGCAATTGAAAGCAAATACAGTGACAGAAAGTATGACCTAGACACAATGATCATAGGATTTGTATTTTTCGTCTAGATCGCTCTAGACGGGAGAAGGAGGTCGTGAAAAAACTCCTACCCATTCTCCTTAGAAAGGAGGTGATCCATCGCCACCTTCCAGTAGCGATACCTTGTTACGACTTAACCCTCATCGCTAACCTCACCGTAGAAGGGCCACTCGCTTGCGCGTTATGGTCACCCGCTTCGGGTGTTGCTAACTTTGCTGGTTTGACGGGCAGTGTTCTGAGATAATTAGTTCATCACTGAACTTTACTTCTCTCCCGACTGGGCACACGGTTTTCCCGTACCCTAGCCGACGCTTGATTTTTTACTAAATTTATTCATTTTTTTGCGAATGGCTCGCAATTGCTCAATGCCATCTAAAGTTAAATGCTGTTTACTCTTAAATATTTCTACGGCTTGTAGAAAATATTGATAAGACAAACGTTTTTTAGCTCTAAGCGGATATTGATTAAAAAATGGAATTAATTTATCAATAATTTCCCTGATCGAAGACACTTTTAGTTCAACGTGTGGATGCCACCCATAACGCTCATAATTGAGAGTATAGATATGACCACAGCCGAGTGTTTTTTGAATTTGTTGCAAGATTTCTAAATCATCGCTTCGCAATTCGATTTGAAAATGCAAACGCGCATCCAGACCCAATTTCTTGGTAGGATGTTTAGAGATGACGATGGTGAAGCAGCCTTCTCCATCAACAAATCCTGCTATATATTCGCCAGGTAATTTTTTATCAAGTGAGTCCTTCCCTTTCTTATGAAAGGTACTATGACTCTTGCAGACTTCCTGATGAATGTTTGATTTCATCACTTCCATCATACTCATTTCTCGTTATTAAACAAGAAGCGAGAGACATCAGGATCTCCCTTTGTACCCATAAAGACCTTTTGTTTTCATCTCGAGCCCAGATATTTTAAATACTATACTTAAATAAGTAGTTTCCCCAAATGTACGAATGGGTCACCAATATTTAAAATCGTTTAAACTTCAAGCTGAAAACTGCTACTTTTACCCTTCATCTAGCTCCTTGCGGAGATTAGACTGTAATTTGGCTTTACTTGGCTTATTTCCAAGTAGTTGGATTCACACCAACTTGTTTTTATAGGCGAAAGGCGCATATTTACGTTGTACAAGGAGCGAGAACGTATTCACCGCAACCTGCTGATTTGCGATTACTACCGATTCCGACTTCATGCTCTCGAATTGCAGAGAACAATCTGAACTGAGGGGCCGTTTAAGGATTAGCTCCACCTCGCGGTCTTGCTTCCCGTTGTCGGCTCCATTGTAGGATGTGTGTAGCCCTGGATGTAAGGGTCGTGCTGACTTGACGTCATCCTCTCCTTCCTCCCTGCAAAAAGCAGGGCAGTCTCTCGTGACACTTGTAACACGAGATAAGGGTTGCGCTCGTTACCACACTTAAGTGGACGCCTCACGACACGAGCTGACGACAGCCATGCAACACCTGTGTACCACTCTCGAAGAAGACTTAGTTTCCTAAGCCGTGCAGGTACATGTCAAACCCAGGTAAGGTTTTTCGCTTTGTATCGAATTAAACCACATGCTCCACCGGTTGTGCGCTCCCCCGTCAATTCCTTTGAGTTTTAATCTTGCGATCGTAATCCCCAGGCGCCTTGCTTAACGCGTTAGCTTACATCACTCAATCCATAAAGGACCAAGCAATTAGCAAGGAATGTTTACGGCTTGGACTACAGGGGTCTCTAATCCCTTTTGCTACCCAAGCTTTCGTCCCTGAGCGTCAGTATTACCCTAGGAGCCCGCCTTCGCGAATGGTGTTCCTCTCGATATCTACGGATTTCACCCCTCCACCGAGAATTCCAGCTCCCCATAGTAAACTCTAGTTTATCAGTTTTCCATCCTGTATCTGGAGTTGAGCCCCAGTATTAAAGATGAAACTTGATAAACCGCCGACGGTACGCTTTACGCCCAGTAAATCCGGATAATGCTTGCACCCTACGTATTACCGAGGCTTCTGGCACGTAGTTAGCAGGTGCTTTCTAGCAGGGTACGCTCAAAATTTGTTCCCCTGCCACAGTGGTTTACACTCCGAAAAGCTTCTTCCCACACGCGGTGTCGCTGCGTCAGACTTTCGTCCATTGCGCAATATTCCCAGTTGCTGCCACCCGTAGGTGTAGGCACCGTGTCTCAGTTACCTTGTGGCCGGTCATGCTCTCACACCGGCTACCCGTCATTGGCTTGGTGAGCCGTTACCTCACCAACTACCTGATAGGGCGCAGGCCTCTCCCCAAGCGTCTTGCGACTTTGACCTTACGGCCATATGCGGCATTACCCCACCTTTCGATGAGCTATTCCCCACTTGAGGGTAAGTTCCTACGTATTACTCACCCGTCTGCCACTCGTTCTTGCGAACCGTTCGACTTGCATGCTTAAGGCACACCGCCAGCATTCATCCTGAGCCAGGATCAAACTCTTAAAAAAAAGTTTGATTAGCTCTATAAAAAACTAATTTGATTTACTTAAAAAATTGACGGACTTTTCCAAAAAAAGGAAAAATCCTTGCACACTTTCTATCACTATATTTATTTTCAATTGGCTGTTACTAGACCTGTAAAGAAATACTAAAAAGGTTTCTTAACCTATCTTTTACATATTTTAGTTCTTTTCTTCTTCCTCAAGTAGGCATAGCTACTATCGTCATCAGAAAAGATTAAAATATTGTAAAACCTAAGGTTAATAAACTCAATTTATTATTTCTTTACAGGTCTACTTGTTAAAGATCAATTTGGCCTAGCAAACAAAAAAAAGAAAGAAAAACTTTCTAGTTTTTTGTACTTCCTCTAGACGCTGAAGAATTTTATTCCATGGAAGCCTATTTGACAAGTCGCATTCTACTGCAAGTCTGTAGACTTCGGCAAAAAAATATTTATTTTATCCTCAAGTAGACAAAGCTACTATCGTCTAAAACTAAATCTTTTTTTGCTCGAACCTTCAGCCTTTCGTGACGAAAGGGACTTGTTAAATAGGCTTTAAGAACAAAATTGTGAAGTGGGAGTTATTTTAAGGGCAAGTCTATGAAAAGACAATAGTCAATCGTGAGTGTTTACTCTATACTTTTTAGTATGAGTGCAATTAAGCAAGCGATTTTACTGACCATGAGCGTTCTGGCGGCTTATTTGTATCTGCAAGTGCCTTTTTTGAAAGAGTATTTTTTGCAAGCTTTTGCTTTGAGTAGTGCTGTTTATTTATTTTTACAAAAGCAGCAGAGGGGCTATTCTGCCTTATTTTTAGCCAATCATTCTGTATTAGGTTTGGCGATAATCAATTTTGCTTTTTTATTATTGGTGGGTGCCAGTGGTTCTCTGGCCTCACCCTTTTTTGCCCTGACTTTTATTGAACTTTTCTTTGTTGCGTTGAGTACATCGGCAAAAAATACTTTGTTGTTGAGTTTAGAAATCATGGTTTTTCATTTTAGTCTGAGCATTGCCAATAGTAACCATTTTAGATTGGAAACAGCGCAATTATCTAATTTATTAGCTTTGCCAATTGTGAGCATTTTTTATTTATTTGCCAAAAACCAATATGAGAAAGCTTATCGCAATCACTTGTTGCTTGATTGGCAAAATCGAGAATTAGAGCGAGCGCAAAGCGATGATCAAGCCGTAGCAGAATTTGTCACCTCTTTACTTAATCGACGCTTGCCGATGCTAGAATTTTTACTGAGTTTTCCAGAAAAGAATCAGGCAGCTATTTTGGCAGAAATCCAAATTTTAAAGCAAGATTTAAACTTATTGATTAGACAAATTGAGAAAAAAACTGAAAGCTCAAATTCAGATCAATCGCTTATCTTGAAACAGGAAGAAGCCAAAACGCCAAATATGGAGGCTCTAATCGATCTAGTGGAAAAAGAAAGTCATGAAGAAAAGAAAAGCCCATGATCAAGGCAAAGGTGAAAACGACTAAGATTGCATCTTTAATAATAGGTTTCTTTCTATGGAGTGGTTTTGCTTTGCCAGCAAATAATCAAGTCATGGCTGAGGAAATGCAGTCTAATTCGTATAAGATTCAATTTGGCAATTTTAATATGGCTTCTGGTCAAAGAAGTGGTGAAACTTACGCTCTCTCAGATACTATGGGTGGCTTAGCTGTGGGGCCCTATGGACAATATGGTAGTAGCAGCTACTTTATTGGTGGTGGTTTTCAATATGTTTATCAAATTGATTATTTTTTCTTTAGCATTTCCAAATTAAGCATCAATTTGGGTGAATTATTTGCAGATAGTTTTAAAACTGACTCACACACAATCAGCGTGACCACTAATGGGGCCAGTGGCTACAAAGTGTATGTTTTTGAAAATCATCCGCTGCGCTTGATTGGAGCTAGTACCCCTAGCCCCAGCACTGATCTAAGTGACACCACTTGCGATGCTGGCTGTGATGAAAGCACCGCTGGACTGTGGACTAATGCAAGCAATGCTGGTTTTGGTTTCAACGTCAGTGCCAATGTTTTGCCTAATGCTAATTTGCCAGGCGGCACTTTTAATTTGGGCGATGATGATGTGGCCGCTGATTTTATTAATCAGAATTATTTTCGTCAATTTGCGAATAACGAAGCTGGCGAAAGCATGCAGGCAATTATGAGTTCTGATAATGTTGCTTTGCAGAACACAGCCACTGTGACTTATAAGGCCGCTATGGCTGGCAATCAAACAGCCGGTTCTTATCAAACAAGCATTGTTTATGTGGCCGTACCTGGCTATTAAGTTTAATTTATGTCAATTAAAAAATATCTCTCATTTTCTTTGCTTATTAGTTTGTTGACTTTAGTTTTTTTAAGTAAACCGACTTTGGCGGCTTCAGCTTTGGACTTAAAAATTTATCCACCAGTTGCCTATCTATCAGTTAAGCCTGGCGCAGGCATTAACCACCTAGTCAAGCTGAGCAATCAAGGCCTTTACACTTTAGAGATTGCTCCGACTTTGGTTAATTTTCAGACTGATGGCAAATCTGGAGCAGTTATTTTAGAGCAAAGTAGTGATTTTACTTACCTTAATTTAGAAGCCGATCCGGCCAATTGGGGTAAATCTTTTATTCTTAAACCAGGAGAAGAAAAAAATCTTAATTTTGTTATTGCTCTTCCCAGCTTGGTGCCAGAAAAAGAGTTTCATTTATCAATTTTATTTCAAGCCAGACAAGTGGCACAAGGTAGCAGCCATCAACAACAAGCAATTCTGTCAGCGATTGTGGCCAGCAATGTCGTTTTGGCAGTGAGTAATGAAGGGCAAAATCGCGGAGAATTGGTCATTGAACAATTTAATGTACCCAAGCTAGCCGACAGTTTGATAGGTTTTAGTTTCAGCGCTTTGTTAAAAAACATTGGTTCGAATGCTACTCCTATTACTGGACAAATTAAAATTAGTCATTGGCCAGCCGCCCAAGCAGAAATATATCAGTTATATCCAGATATGGTTTTGGCTGGCAGTCAGCGCTTGGCTCGAACAATGAGCGAGACGGAGCTAAAAAGTTTAACGCAGCTCGAAGAAAGTAAGGCAGTTTTAGCTGCCAACGGTGAAGATTATGCAGCTCGCAAAGCTCAATTAATTAGAGAAAAATTAAAATCGCAAGTTTTTTATAAAAAAAGCTTTTTACTTGGTGCTTATGATTTAGAATTAGCTGTTGGCGAGCAAACATCGAGTAAAAGGGTGATAGTTTTGCCTTTTTCGCTATTGTTCATCGTTTTAATTCTGCCGATTCTTTATACTCTATTTAGTCTGTTACAAAAATTGACGCAGAAAGTTATTTTAAAAAAACCCGATAATTAGCAAATTAATAGTTGACGACCAGACTTAAACAGGTTTATGCTTAAGTAAACTTATGAAATTCAAGCAATTATTGTTTTTATTCACCCTTGTTAGTTTAGTTTTTTTGGCAGCCAAGAAAAATCTGGTTTTTTCTGGTGAATTCACCAATGTTTCTGCTACCTTGAATAATGCTCGCTTGTCTTTTCGTGGAGCTTTGGAAGGCACCCAAACTACAGGTTCATCTTTGGTGACCATTGATACCGGCAATTACCCTTCCGAATCGGTTTTGCAATTACAAAATCGCGATACTTTGACCATTAATGATAGCACTTACACGGTGGCCACTACGATTGATGATGCTAGTGATAATACTTTTAACTTAACTGCTGGTTTAGATGCCAGTGATATTACTAACGATGCACCCATTTACGGCAATCAAAGATCTAGTTTGACCGTGCGCCTAAAAACCATCAGTGCTTTAAGCGCTGGTTCATTTCGCATCTTAGTGCCAGCAATTAGTAACACTGGCACGGATCACGATGGCATTCCAGATGCGGGTGGTTTCGATTTTGGCACTGGTACCACCGCCGCCATCACTTGTCCGACTCTAGCTGCCTATGGCACTTTTACTGCTGCAAGTACTCCAGCCCAGAGTGCAAGTGTAGTAATTGATGGAGTTAATTATCATTCTTTTGTTTGTGAATATAGCGGCTTGGGAGAAGTAGGCACCGATTTTGATGGCACCGATGCTAATCCTTTTGTGATTAGCAACTTGATTAATCCGGCTCCGAAAACTGGCACTGACAATCATACTTTGGGTCAAGCAGATACCTATACAGTAATTATTCAACATCGCGATGCTGCCGATACGGTGATTGATCAAACTTTAACCAAAATCGGTGTAGTTGATGCAGTCAAAGTTTCAGCGCAAATTTCACCACAAATTACCTTTACCATTGCTGGTTTGCCAGCAGCCACCAGTGCTTGTGGAGTCAGTACTAATGTTGCTACCACCGCCCTGACCGTTCCTTTTGGAGAATTGACCATTGGTTCTTTTGTGAATGCAGCCCAGCGTTTAACAGTTACTACTAACGCGATTGGCGGCTATACCGTGACCGCTGCTGAGAATGATCAGCTTGGTCGTGAAGCCAACGCTTGTGCCACTGATGGTTCTGCGAGTATTACTTGTTTGGTCGATGCTAGCGTGACTGGCGCCAGCCACACTGCTGCTGCTGATTGGACTAATGCCTCCACCTATCCAGGTTTTGGCTACAGTTTGTCTTCGGCAGTCGGTTCACCAACTTTAGTTTTTACTTACAATGAGTCCTCACGCACTTTTTCTGCTAAGCAATTTGCTGATTTAGCTGCTGGAGAGTTGGCGCAAACTATTTTTCAACGCTCGACGGTAACTGCGAGCGATGCCGTCAATGTTTGTTACAGAATTGCTCCAGCAGCCACCAATGCCGCTGGAAATTATGAAAACTATATCGTATATACAGCTTCGGCTACATTTTAAGGCTTAAACTATGCGCAAAAACTGCCCTGTTTTTAAAATTTTTCATAAACTTAGCTTAACAATCTTGGCTTTGTTTTGTTTTTTGCAAAGCTATGGTATGGCTTTAGCTGCCACTGATTTATCTTTGACCGCTACCCCAGTGAGATTGGGAGATGATTACAGCATCAAATTGAAACCAGGTGAAAAAAAGCAAGTGCAGGTCAAAGTACGCAACGGTTCTACTGATACTTTGGAAATTGAAAGCAAAGCATTGGATTTTGTGGTCGCAGAAGACGGCTTTTCTCCTCTTTTTGTGGACGCTAAAGAAGCTGATCCGCGTTGGAGTTTGGCTTCGTGGCTGACTTTAGTGCCCAATGAGCATAAGTTAGCCAATGAAGAAGTGGGCACAGTTAACGTTTTAATCGAAGTGCCAAAAAATGCTTTGCCAGGCGGACACTACGCGATGGTTTATCATCGTCCTCTAGCCTCGACAGCTTTAACTGAGTCTGGATCTGGTATTGCTCAGCGCGTTGGGACTCTACTATATGTCGTAGTCGATGGTCCAATCAATGAAGAAGCTTATATTAGCAAGTTTCATTGGCCCAAATTTCTCGAAAATGGTCCGGTTAATTTTTCCTTACAAATCGATAACCAATCTGATGTCCATATTAGTCCACAGCCTATTTTAAAAATTTATAATTTATTTGGTAAAGAAGTAGCCAAGATTGATCTTGAAGCGAGAAACATTTTCCCCAAAACACAACGCGAATTTAGTGGCACTTGGAATAAAATTTGGGGACTAGGTTATTATAAGGCTATAGTTGAGGCTAGCTACGGTAGTGAGGGTCGCATGTTAAGCGCGGCAGCTGGTTTATATTTAGTGCCAGTCAAATTAATTCTCTTGATTTTAATCATTATTTTGTTAGGTATTATTTTGACTTTAACGATCAAAAAACGTCGCCAGCATCAAGACACTGCTGCTAAATCTGATCTTGATTTAGAAACTCAGCATGAAGAAACTGATGATGGAGCAGCAAAAAATTAAACCCTTTTTAGCTTGGGTTTTGGGCTTACTAGCTTTTTTATCGCTATCTGTCTGCGCCCGAGCACAAGACGTGAGCGTTAGTGCCTTAGTCCCGGATAGTCAACCCCCGACAGTGCCAATTTTAATTTCTCCAGAGGACGGAGCCATTATTAGTGATAACACACCAGCTTTTAAGTGGTATGCATCTAGCGATAACAATGGTTTATCTCATTATGCTTTATATTTAAACAATAATTTACTCTATGACCAAATTCCTTTAAGTGCGGTAGAAAATAGCAATTACAAATTAGAATTTGACCATCTGAATGGTTTTTATACGTTGACCGTTAAAAAAAGTTTAAGCGACCGCACTTATCAGTGGAAAATAGTAGCTGTTGATTATGCAAACTTGAAAGCCAGCTCAGATATTTGGGATTTTACCATTGACACTTTAGCGCCCAATTTTACTTTGAGCCAAATTGGTGATACCGCAGTCCGTATCTCAGCCAGCGAAGTTGGCTCAGTTCCTACTGAGCCAATATTGATCTTTAAAAATGACGCTACTGCCAACGAACCCATTCTTAAGGCCAGCGGCGAAGCTTATAGTCAGGTCAAATTAACTGTGACCATTCCCAATGATTTAACTCAAGTTTTTAATACTCAAATTGATAAAAATGGAGTTTACGAAATTAAACTAGGCATTTTGCCTCGAGATGTTGATATTAGATTGGATTTTATTATTACTGATCGCGTCAATCATGTGAGTGTTTTGGAAAAAGTATATTTTCGTATTGCCCTACAATATTGGCCAACAGCCGCCTCTCCCACTCAGGGATCGCCCACTCCGGACTTTAGCGTGACTCCTTCAGTTAGCTTGTCTATCAAGCCTTCTATTAGCGCCAGCCCTAGTTCTTCTTTGAGTCCAACACCAAGTTTGTCAGTTACTCCAAGCTTGCAACCTAGCGGTTTTGTCCCAATTTTGCCACCCAAAGAAATGGTTCATGAGTTGAGCGATGAATTAATTGAATTTTTACCAAGTGACGCTGCCTGGCAAGTGAAAAATTTTTTGCGTTCTCAAGCTTGGCTAAATTTAGCCCCTAATCTATTTTTATTGTTTTTTGTATTTGCTTACTTTTTGGCCTTTGTTGGTTTGCTAAGCAAATTTTGGCATTTTTTATCTTGGAAATTATGCCGCAAACTAGTCTTATTAATGTTGCCATTTTTACCAAAAGCTAAAAAAAATTTAGTTTTTGAATACAGTCAAACTACGGCTAGTCCGTTAAGCATAGTGAGCTTACTTGACGATCGGGGGCAGGAAGTGGATTTTACCTTGACCAACTTGCAAGGCAATTTTGATGATTTTAAGCTTTTGCCGAAGCAATGGAGCTTGCGGGTTAAAGATCCTAATTTTTATTTTCCTATCGGTGAAACTAAGCCTGAGCAATTAGCTTTTTGGCAATTCTATCAAGGACAAATTTTTGATCAACAGAATTATTGCGGCCAAGCCATTCTTCTGCCTACCCTGCGTGCTGCTGGTCAAAAGCACCTGCCTTTTTGGGAGAACTGTCGCATTTTGATTTTGTATTTATTGGAATATCCGTGGTGGTTTTTAAGTACATTATTGGTTTTGAATTTGCTTTTTACCCTGCGCTATCCAAGTTTGGCAAATTATTTGATTTTGGGTTTTTATATTTTAGTGGCCATGAGTAAAATTGTGACCCTCAAAAAGTTTGCTAAAAAACTGTCAATTACCCTGACTATTGATGCGCAAACTAATTTTAATGACAATTTAATTGTTTCTTTGAGTCAAGCCAATTACCAATCTGCCCAATCTGTGGTTTTGCCTTTTAACTTTGCCAAATCTAAAGAAATTAAACACTCATTAACACAAGGTCAAATTGTAGTTTTTGCCAAAAATCTGGCTTTAGTGCATGAACAAAAAATTGTTGCCATGCAACAATTTGTCTGCAATCAAGCGCAGACTTCGCTGCCTCTTATTTTAAAAAAAGTTAAATAAAATACTTTTTAATCAAACACAATGTTGTAAAATTGCTCTATGTCTAACTCCGTTTTGCAACAGCTGCATTTTTTGATGGTGGGTTTTAATGCCAAAAAAATTCAAGTTGAATCAGCTCAGCAACTTGGTCTTAAAGTCAGCTTACTAATTTCTCGAGCCAAATATGAACCAGCATTCGAAGCAATGTTTCAGCAGGTTGTAGTGGTGGATGACATCTATAACTGGCCGCTAGTTGAAAAAGCTCTTCACCAATTTACAAAAATTGATGTGGTTTTGACTAGATCTGAAGACCATATTAATGTAGTGGGAGCGATCAACCAGCATTTACATTTGGCAGGCATAGATTATCAAACTGCGCGTAATTTTTGCAATAAATACTTGATGAA
Organism: uncultured Pseudomonadales bacterium; assembly: GCA_964637295.1. Classification (GTDB taxonomy): domain Bacteria; phylum Patescibacteriota; class Microgenomatia; order UBA1400; family PJMF01; genus UBA1364. The sequence goes on from CAZWWE010000003.1 coordinate 72,246, forward strand.
AGAAAAATGGCTAGCCGCAGGTGTGCCCTGCGCTCGAGGCATCTGTTTAGATGACCATCAAGATCTTGATTTATTTTTGCAGCAGCATCAATTTCCTTTGATGTTGAAAAAAACTTCCGCAGCTCATTCAAATTTCGTCATACGAGTGACTTCTCTGGCAGATTTATTGGATAAATGGCAATATTTAAAAAACAATGTTCAAGACGAAGTGGTTTCTAAAACTATGGCTGGTTTCAAGCAAACAAAACGGGCTTGCCAATTTGTTTTAGAAGAGACGCTGTCTGGTCGCGAATTAACGGTGGATACTTTTGTGCTTAATGATCGTTATTTACACACGCCGATTTGCGAGTACGTCATGGCTGATGAGCTAAATGTTGAAGATACTTATTTGCCAATTAGGACGATGCCGATTGTTTTAACTCAGGCACAAAGCGATTTGGTTTATCAAGTGGTGGAAAAAGCCTTGAGAGCTTTGGGAGCCAAAAATTGTGTGTGTCACACTGAGGTTTTTTTTGATGAACAGAAAAATTATTGTGCAGTCATCGAAACTACAGCCAGAGGTGGTGGTAATCGCGCAGAGATGACTCTGGCAACTACTGGCTTTGATTACAGTTTAGCCGTTTTTCAAGTTGCTGCTGGCCTTGAGCCCCCATCAATACCCGCCCCACAAAGGGCCATTTCCGTAGTCGAATATTTTGCCAAGCAAAAAGGTTATTTCCAAGATTTGAACCTAGATTTTTTAAGCCAAAATCCTGCGGTGACCAATATTCAACTCAAATATAAACCTGGTCAATTAGTTGAAAAAGCTAAGTTTGGGGGAAAACCCATTATTAGTTTTTTTGTCAAGAAAAATACAGCCTTAGAAAGTCAAGCTTTGGCCAAAGAATTATTTAAAAAAATTCAAACTACAATAAAAATCGATTATCTTGAATGATTTTTCGTACTTTACTTTTGTATAAATCAGGATCGGCAGTAAAAATTTTGGGTAAAAGAATTGGCTGGACAATGGCCAGCTTTTCAACTTTTTTGATATCTTGAACGGCAATTTTACCAAAGTAAAGTTTACTCGGATCAGCATCATTTTTTTGTAAATATTTTAAAATCTCGATAAAGCCTTCAAAGTAAACTAAATCTTTGCTAAAAGCTCCTTTTTGGCTAGTATCGGTCAAGCCTCTCTTTTTCTTCACCGTCCACCCCCAAGCCTTATTGGGATCTAGCCAAGCTCGCCAAAGAAAATTGAAAGTGCTCTGAAAATCTTTTCGCCAAGCCACATCATTGGCCAAATAATTGATGGCGCTTTTATAAGCGATACTTTGTTCTTTGGCGATCATCTCGTGAATAATGGCTAGTCCTTCTTCAGTACGCAGATGATTGTTTAAACCATAGCTTTTCTTTTTTTTATACCAGATTTGCTGTTCATAATTATGTTGTCGCAATAAATGAGTATCTATTTCATGTGCCAAGATCCCGAGCATCTCTTCTTGAGTAATTTTGATCGGTAGAGCAATTTTAATTTCCCTATTTTTTAAATGAACGGCGCAGCGACTGACAAAGTTTGTTGAGAAGATGAGTCTATATTTATTTTCTAAGCCATATTGTTGCAAATGTTTGTCAAAGTAAGCACTTACCTCCTGCTGACTCAAATATCGAGTAGTGTTTTGAGTTTGTCTAATTTGTTTTTGCCAAGCTGCCTGATATTTTTTAAAAATATAATAAGCCTTGATTAAATAAGTCAAGCGAGGCTTGCCGTAGGCTAAAAGCTCATTTTTTGCAATTGGTCGCTGATAAACAAATTGTGGATTATATTTGTAATTGGCGGCAAAAAACTTAGCTTTTTCACTGGCTAAATTAAGAGGCACGAGTTCACTCAGTTTTAACATATGCTTGTCATTCATCGAAACGAATGATGAAGTTTTTTAAGTCTTTGCGGCCAATTTCAATTTTATTTGTTTTGCTATTGAGTTTATTACTCACAATCATGGTGGTTTTAACCAACTGCTCTTTCATTTTAAATTTCACCTCCACAACTGGGACTTTACCTTCTTCTTTTTCTGCCTGAAACCACAGCAAATCGTCCACATCAATCAAACCTAATTCTTGAGCCAATTGTTTGGCGATGGCACTACTAAAGCGACCGGTATTTAAAAAAGCCACGGTTTCCAATTTGCGTTTTTGCTCTCCCCAAATCAACACAGTTTCGTGTAAATTCACAATAGGAAATTCAGCCTTATTTTTAATTTTAGAGGCAAAGTCGCTGGCAAATAAAGCTTGGGCGACTTTCACTCCGTGTTTTGGGTTTTGAATATTGAGATCCTCGACTCGCTCTAGTCGGCGACGCAAGCCAGCGCGATTAGCAGCTTGGATTGATAGGCCCGGAGCAGCATTGAGCTCCACCACCATTGGGCCCTTGTCTTTATGGATAAATAAATCAACCCCAGCAAAATTTAATTCAGCGGCATTACTGGCAGCCACTGCAGTTTCTAAGATGCGGTTCCATTCAGGAATGAGAATGCCGTTGAGTTTCTTCTTGGTACCAGGCAAATAGTTGATGGGTTCACTTTTGTGTGCCACTGCGTAAGTAGTGATCCCACTAGCAATATCAATCCCAACCGCCAATGCTCCTTGAGTCACATTGGCTCGACCACCCGATTCTTCAGTGGGTAAACGCAACATTGCCATGACCGGCACGCTATTAAAAACTACCACGCGGATATCAGGTGTGCCTTTATAAGAATATTTTAATAATTTGGGATGAATTGGCACTCTTTCTTCAATAATGACATTGTGATTGAGACCATGAATGCTGTATTGTCCAGATAAAATATCATCACAATGCAGTTTAATATCTGCTAAACTCCATTTGTTGCCTAGCATGTCTTGCCAAGTATCGGGATCAATTTTTTCCCGAAAAGCCACTACTCCAGTGCCAGCGTAGCCATTGGTGGGTTTGATCACAAAATTTTTTTCCAAACTTTGCCAGTTAAAATCCATGATGTCTTCATTAGTGGCTAAAACACCATAGATTTCTGCGGTGGCAATTTGATAATCTTTGAGTAAAATTTTGGTGGCGTATTTAGAGTGAACGATGGCCTTGGCTTTATTTGAACTACGACTCAAGTACAAAGAATTACGTGCATTAATTCCCAAAAGATCTTTGGCTTTGCTCACAAACATATGCCCTATTCCTCTTCTTGCGAATTTTTATCTTCAACGCCATTTTTAAATTGATGATTAGCATTGAGCAGATCTTTAAATCTCAGATATTCTAAAAATCTAAGCCCAGTATATTTGCCAATCGCTAGGTTAATCAGGGCGACGCCCAAAAGAGTTAGCTCTGGTCTTAAAATAACAAATTTTTGAATTGATTCTGAGCCAATTAGCAAAGAACATAAAACGGCAATTAATAGAGTCTCAAAAGTGATTTGCAAAGCTTCTTTTTGACTATTAAAAAGTTGAGTTTCCATGAAGTTTTCTGTCAATAAAATAATGATTAACAAAGGGAAAATGCTAATATCAATCACTAAGTCAAGATTATAAATTGAACCGAGTAATAACAAGGCCAAAATGGCCACTGAAACACTCATCAATAACATGGCTGTTCTAGGTAGAATTGGTAATCTGAATTTTTTTAGAATTGGACGAGTAAAGAGAGCAGTCATTAAAACCACTAAAAAGACCAAAATACCAGGCAAGATCCCAGTGGAAACAAAAGCCACTGATAACACCGCTGGAATATAAATACCAAAACCTTTCAAGCCAATGACGTGGCGGGAGAAAGCCACTAAAGAAGCAATAATTGGAAAAAGCAATAAAATCACAATAATATTGGCTGGCATACCGCTAGCAATTGATTTGCGAATCGCTTTTTGTAAAAAATTATGCCAACTAAGTTTGCCAATGGCATGTTCGTCTAAATATGCTGCAAGAACACTTTTCTTTTGGCCACTAGTTTCAGTGATATCTTGATCAGTTTTTTGTTGTAATTTTTCTACGACTTCTGCTGAAGGCGAAGATAATTTGGCACTGTCTGTGCTTTCCAAAGCACTACTACTGGCTTCATTTTCCGCCAAGATGCTAGTAGGTTTTACAGTAGTTGGCAGGGCACTTTTTTGCACTTGAGCCCAGCTGGGTGTGCTACTGAGCTGACCCATGAATAAACATGTAAACAAAACGACAAGTGGGGTGGCAATAATTTTCATGATTTTTAATTATAGCATTTTGTGCGGAACAATTTTACAAAACAAGTGCAAACAAACCCTGTACAAAGCCAATCAAAGCAGAGGCAAAAAGTAAGGAAAAGAATTGATTTAAGTGAAGACCAAAAATCACTACGTTGCTGATCACAAAACCGGGCACAAAATAAGTAGCTAAATACAGAATAAAAACATTAATCACTAAAGAAAACAAGCCCAAAGTGACCACGTTGATGGGCAAAAATAAAATTTTTAAGATTGGTCGCATAATTTTCTCGAGCAAAGTTAAAACTAGACCAGCAATGATCAGTGTAGCAGAGCTGTTGTAGCGAATATTGGGAAAAAACCAAGCTAAAAGAGCGATGGTTAAGATGGAACTAATCACTGCTTTAATAAATTTCATAAGTTCATTGTAAAAGATTTTTTGTTCTAAGTCGAGTGTGCTGTTTTTTTGCAAAGCGATGAGCTTCATCACGCAATTTTTGTAAAATTTTTAAAGTAGGATGTTCGCTTGGCAAATGAATTACTTGGCTTTCTAAACCAGCTTTCTTTTGGCTATTTTTTTTAAGCAAAACCAAGCGGTCTGGGTTTTTGACTAAGCCAATGACTGGAATTTTGCTTTGCCAGATTTTACTGACGGCTCGTACCTGCCCTTTGCCACCATCGATTAAAATTAAATTTGGCTCGCCCCATTCTGGGTGTTTTTGTCGGCGTTCTAGCGCTTCTTGGAGCATGCCGTAGTCATTGGGCGTATTAAGTGAGCGAATTTTGAAAAATTTATATTGACTTTGATCAATTTGACCATTGGTCAGCACAACCATCGACACAGTGGCATTTTGACCCAGAGTGTTACTCACGTCGTAAGCTTCAATGCGTGTTAATTTCTGTCTCAAATCAACTAAACCAGCCTGATGCAAAAGACGTCGTAGATGGACCAACGCTTCTTGACTCTCCTCTTGTGCAAAATTGGGTAAAATGAGTTCAGATTTGAGCTTGTATTGTTGACTAGTGATTTCTTCAATGAGTTGAATTTTATTTTTTATCACCAAAGCTTTTTCAAAAGCTTCTGCATCAGCCAAAACCAGCATCTCAGTTTTTAGTTTTTTGAGCAACTCTTTTTTTTTGCCTTTGAGAAAAAGCACGAGCTCATCAATTGTTTGACGATATTCCTGTGGAGAGATTGCACGCTCGCAAGCTCCTGAACACAAATCAAGATGATGATAAAAGCAAGCCTTTGTTTGAGAGCGATTGGCTTGATTACACCATTTGAAAATTGGCCGAATGATTTTCAGTAATTCTTTGAGCTTGAGAGCACTAGTGAAAGGTCCAAACAAGGCTAATTTTTGTTGATATTTTTTTTTGCTTAGATCAGTTTTGCGCACCCGCAGAATTCTGGGAAAAGTATCGTTACTAATCAATAAATAAAGATGCGATTTGTCGTCTTTGAGTAAACTATTAAAATATGGCTGGTGAGCTTTAATTAATTCTGCTTCAATGATGAGCGCTTCAAGTTCACTTTCGAGGACGCGAAACTCCACTTTTTGCGCCAGTTCGGTCATTTTTTTGATTTTCTTTGAGAGCAACGGAGATCGCTTGTAGCTGGTGATCCTGTTCTTCAAGTTTTTGGCCTTGCCGACGTAAAGAATTTGCGAATCGGCGTCCAAAAAAGAATAAACTCCCGGTAAGGGTGGCAATGACGATAAAATAGATGCCCAAGCTAATGATTTTTTTGGGGTTTTCAACTTGGATTTGGAAGCTACTTCTAACGGCGAATTCATTTTCAATGATTTGTCCTTCTTGCAGTATGGCGCTCACCTTAATTTTGTGATTGCTTTGCAATTGATTTTGTTTATTATAAACGCTGATCGGCAAGACGATTTTAGCAAACGGCAAAATTTTATAATTTTTTGTTTCTGAATTAATTTCAACTTCCGCATCTTCGCTGGTCACTCTGAGTTCTTTGAAATACCAGACTAGACCAGTTTGATTTAAAATTTGTATTTCGTAGTGGCCAGGCAGACTGAGCTCGTAAAATTTTTTGTTCAGTAAATTAATTTCTAAATTAGGCACTGATGATTGAAAATCTGTTTTAGAGAATTCTAAATAAATTTTTTTATTTTTTTCATCACTTGCTCCAGAATAAGCACCGGCCGGATGAGGCAAAGTGCTAGAAACACCATTAATAGCCAGACTAATGTGATTAAGGTCAAAATGATTAAAATAATCAATACCTCCTGTGGTATCTTGCCAAGTAGGATCGATTCTCAACCAACTGGCTTGTTCTTGAGCATAATATTCTGGCCAAGTGTGTAAAATGTCATTTTCTAAATTACTAGGACGCAACTCTTCATTTTTGGAATAAGCAATGCCCACTACTCTACGAGCAGGAATTTGTTTTTGTCTAGCCAAAGTGATAAAGAGATCAGTGAATTCTTGACAAGTAGCGTTATTTTGATTTTTCGCCTCAATGGCGCTGGCTGCTCCCAGCCGTGCAAAGTTTTGATCAAGTGCTTGCTTGGTGTAATCTAATTTTTTGACGACAAAATCAGCAATTTCCTGAGGAGTTGCTAGCTGTTTACCAAGTTCAATGATTTTCGGATGATTGATTTCCCAAAATTTTTGTTCTTGTAAATGTTCAGTCAACACTTGACTAAAAGGAATGAGCGGGTTGGCAGTTAAAGTCAACAAAACTTGTGCCAACAACTCAACATTGAAAGAATTATTGGCGGGAATTTCGTAAGTGGCAATGAAATTACCGTCGGCATCTTCTTTAATATTTTGAGGCAAGGGATCGAGATTAAGATAATGAACTTTTTGATAAGGTGTTTCTGGTGGCAAAGTAATTTGAGTGAGCGCAGTTTGACTGGTGGGGTTATTTAGATAATAGTTGAGTTTCAAATCAAAGACTTGTTGATTGCCAAAAATCGCGGAAACTGATTGATTGCCAAGCTCACTATAAGTAATAATGTTGTAGTCGCCCTCTTGTTTGAGGCTAAAATTACTTGGACTGATGCGACTAGGAGTGTCAAAAATACTGGGCACGCGTAGCTCCAGTTGATAACTTTGATATTGATCATGTTTAGCTAGTTCTGGAATATTGATTTCCAAAACTTTGCCACTAATCAAAGCAATATCTTGGTCGGTATAGCTAATCGTGAGTTCATTGTTTTTACCTTCACCAATTACTTTCTCTTCAAAAACAACGTTAATATTGGTTTGGCCTTTTTGTTTAGTAATATCTGGAATTAGTTTTTTGCCATTATGTACAACCTCGATGTTCTCAAGTTTAGTTGAGCTGACGATAATGCCATATTTGCTGACGAATAATTCGGGAGTTTTATTTTTAATGGTGAATTTTTGTTCAACCAAAGTTTTGCCATTAGCAGTGATGGTATAAATACTATGTAAACTAATGGCGAAATTTTCCGTACCTTCTTGTGCAGCAATGTTTGTTTGGCTCAAAATTAACAAGCAAAAAAGACTTAAAATTAGTTCAGCAATTTTTTTCAAACCACGATGATTAAAAGTCAACATTGACTTTATTTTACATTAATTCTGCTTTTAAATAATGCCCGGTAAAGGAATGTTCATTCTCGGCCACTTCTTTTGGTGTGCCACAAGCGATGACTTCACCACCATATTCTCCGCCCTCTGGGCCAAGATCGATAAGCCAATCAGCGTTTTTGATGATGTCAAGATTGTGTTCAATTAAAATAACAGTATTATCTTGTTCAACTAGTTGGTGTAGTACATCAAGTAATTTCTGAATATCAGCAAAGTGCAAGCCAGTGGTTGGTTCATCTAATAAATAAATCACATGATCGTGAGAACGAGTACTTAGTTCTTTGGCAAGCTTGACTCTTTGAGCTTCGCCGCCACTAAGAGTAGGAGCTGGCTGACCAAGCTTTAAATAACCTAAGCCAACGTCTTGTAGGGTTTGCATTCTTTGGCGAATATTACTGTGATTTTTGAAAAAATCTAAAGCCTCATCAATACTAAGATCTAAGACTTGAGCAATATTTTTATCTTGGTATAAAACTTGCAGAGTTTCCTCGTTATAACGTTGACCATGGCAGACATCGCACTCTACATAAACATCGGGTAAAAATTGCATTTCAATTTTAATTTGCCCCTCGCCCTGACAAGCTTCGCAACGTCCGCCCTTAACGTTGAAACTAAAGCGACCAATATTGTAGCCACGCACTGCAGCATCTTTGGTACGAGCAAAAATTTGACGAATATAATCAAAAGCTTTAGTGTAAGTAGCCGGATTAGAACGTGGAGTTTTACCGATTGGACTTTGATCGATCATGCTCAGTCTTTTGACTTGAGGAGGAATGGCTATCTTTTCGATTTGCGCCAATTTACCTTCATAAGTGTAACCAAGCTGTTTAGCTAGATGATTATTTAAAACATTATGTAATAGAGTTGATTTGCCTGAACCAGAAATACCAGTGATACAAGTTAAAGCATTGAGAGGAATTTCTACATCAATGTTTTTCAAATTATTGTGTTTGGCACCATGAATGGCAATTTTAGCTTTCTTTTTAACATCACTCTCTTTGGCAATTTTTCTAGTAATTTCTTTTTTTCTAGCCAAATATTTGCCAGTTAAGGAATTGCTATCTTTTAAGATTTCTTCATAAGAACCAGCAAAAACGATTTTGCCACCCTGTTCGCCAGCTTTAGGTCCAAAATCAACGATGTGATCGGCGGCCATCATGATGTCACGATCATGCTCCACTACTACTACGGTATTACCTTTTTTCTTTAATTCTTGTAGGGTTTCGATTAAACGATGATTATCTCTTTGATGCAAACCAATAGTGGGCTCATCGAGAATGTAAAGCACGCCAGTTAAACCAGTGCCAATTTGCGAAGCCAAACGAATTCTTTGAGCTTCGCCACCGGCAAGGGTTGCCGCTTCTCTGGAGATGGTTAAATAATTAAGACCAACTGCTGATAAAAATTGCAAACGGGTTTTGATTTCTTTAAGAATTGGTTCAGCGATCTGATTTTCTTTAGCGGACAGAATTTTTTGTTCTGGATCAGCAATTTTTGCTGCCCATTTTAGAGCGCGATCAATAGTTAATTGGCTAAATTGGGCGATGTTTAAGTGATCAATAGTGACTGATAAAACTTCTGCTTTTAATCTCGCTCCATTGCAGAGTGGGCAAACTTCTTTGTGCATGAATTGACCAATTTCACGACGAATAAATTCACTGTCTGTTTCACTATAGCGACGCTCTAAATTTTTAATAAAACCTTCAAATTTACTCTGATAACTAGTCATGTTGCCAAAGCGGTTTTCGCCGACCACGTCGTAAATTTTTTCACTGCCATAAAGCAAAACTTCTTGCAGTTCTCTTGACATATCTATCCATTTGGTCAAGCGAAAATCAGCGCCAAAATCTTCAATGACAATTTTCACTAGTCGTGCAAACCAACCCTCATTGCCCATCATCCGAGCGAAAGGAATAATTGCTCCCTCACTCATGGTTAGACTTGGAGCAATAATCCGTTCAGTGTTAATTTTGAGAATAGAGCCCAGACCATGGCATTCTGGACAAGCTCCTTCTGGGGCATTAAAAGAAAAAGAACGAGGTTCCAGTTCTTTGAGAGAAATCCCGCAATCACTGCAAGCTAAATTTTCACTAAATAAAAAATCTTCTGTGTCCTCTGGATTTTCTGGAAAAGCAAAGCTGGCATCATTCACCCAAGTAAAAATCACCAAGCCATTAGCTAATTTAAGAGCTTCTTCAGCAGATTGATTAAGACGACTTTTAAGGGTATTAAATTCTTTTTGATCTCTAATTTGTTCGCGACTAATAACTAGGCGATCAACTAAAGCTTCAATGCTATGTTTGTTAGTTTTGATTAAGTTGAGTTCTTGATCTAGGTTATAAATTTGGCCATCAATTCTGGCGCGGTTGTAACCTTTTTTAACTAAATTTTGCAAAAGCTTATCAAATTCTCCCTTTCTCTCTTTAATCACTGGCGAAAGAATCATCAATTTTTGCGGCTGATTTTTAGCTTGAGTAAATTTTTCTTCAATACGTGTTAAAACTTGACCAATAATCTGGTCAATGCTTTGAGTGCTAATTTCTTTACCACAATTAGGACAATGAGGATGACCGACGCGGGAAAACAATAAGCGACAATAATCATAAATTTCAGTAATTGTACCCACAGTGGAACGTGGATTATGAGAAGTAGTTTTTTGATCAATAGAAATAGCTGGTGACAAACCATCAATTTGATCAACATCTGGTTTATTCATTACTCCCAAAAATTGACGAGCATAGGAACTCAGTGACTCAACGTAGCGACGCTGACCTTCGGCATACAGAGTATCAAAAGCCAAAGAGCTTTTGCCACTCCCAGACAAACCAGTAAAAACGATCAACTGATTTTTCTCAAATTCTAAATCAATGTTTTTTAGATTATGTTCGCGAGCGCCAGTAATTTTGATAGTATTTTGCGACATGATTGGTTTATTCTATTTCGTTAATCTTATTTCTAATAATAGTGGCTAATTCGAAATCAAGTTCATTAGCCGCCTTCTTCATTTGAGTATGTAGTTTTTTAACTAAATTTTGTTTTTCGCCAGGAGTTAATTCTTCAGGATTAATCGCCAGCAAATTAAGCTCTTCTTTGCTAGAAATCTTGAGAAAAATACCTTTGCGACCATTTTTTTCTTGCTCTGCTTTAGTTTGACGCTGCAAGAGCTTTTCTCTAATTGGCTTGTTAATCCCTGTTGGCGTAATATTGTTTTTAGAATTGTATTGTTCTTGTACACGGCGGCGGCGCTTGGTTTCATTAATAGCGTAATCCATCGACTGAGTAATTTTATCAGCGTATAAAATGACTTGGCCTTCGACGTGACGCGCTGCTCTACCCATAGTTTGCACCAGAGAGGTTTTGGAACGTAAAAAGCCTTCTTTGTCAGCATCGAGAATGGCGACTAAACTGACTTCTGGTAAATCTAAACCTTCACGCAGCAAATTAATTCCCACCAGAACATCATATTTACCCTGACGTAAATCATCTAGAATATCGCTGCGATCTAGGGTTTCCACGTCTGAATGTAAATAAGCGACTCGTGGATAAGTAATCTCTCCTGGTTTGAGTATTCCTTGTTTTTGCACTAATTTTTTAATTTTTTCAGGATCGTTAAGATAATCAGTTAGCGCCTCAGCCATTTTTTTAGTCAAAGTGGTCACTAAAACGCGTTGGCCTAATTTTTTTCGCTTAATAATTTCTAGAGTTAAGTCTTCTATTTGATTGCGAGTAGGACGAAGATCGATTTTTGGATCGAGTAAACCGGTAGGACGGACTAATTGTTCCACGACTCGATTTTGACTTTGTTTTAACTCCCATTCTCCAGGTGTAGCAGAAACATAAATCGTTTGTTGTTTGCGAGTCAAAAATTCGTGTAATTGTAGTGGTCGGTTATCAATGGCACTTGGCAAACGGAAACCATATTTAATCAAAGTTTCTTTTCTGGATTGATCACCAAAATACATACCCTTAATTTGTGGCAGACTGATGTGGCTTTCATCGATGACCGTTAGAAAAGAATCTTGACCAAACTTTTCTTGATTGTACTTAAAATAATCGAGTAAAGTATAAGGTGGTTCGCCAGCCTGGCGACCATCAAAATAACGGGAGTAATTTTCAATGCCATTAACCGAACCAAATTCTTGAATCATTTCCAAGTCATAATTAACTTTATGTTCTAAACGATAAGCCTCTAGGCTTTTGCCTTCTTTTTGTAGTTCCTCTACTCTGGTTTTCAAGTCTTGGCGAATTTGTGCTAAAGCTTCTTTTTGACTGCTACTTTCCACTGCGTAATGCTTAGCTGGATAAATCAGCGCCATGTTGTTTTTGTAAAATTTGTTGGCTGGTTTTTCGATAATACTGCCAGAAATCGGATTAATTTCTCTAATACTAGAGATTTGATTAGCTAAAGTTTCAATTCTAATCGCATTGTCTTGATAAGCTGGCCAAATCTGAATGGTATCGCCACGCAAACGATAAGTGCCGCGTAACAAATCAGTTTCGCTGCGTTCATATTGTAAATTACTCAGTTGCAGGAGCAAACTTTGGCGGTCGATTATTTCTCCTTCGACGATCTCCAAAATAAAACGATTGTAATCTACAGGAGAGCCTAAACTATAAATACAAGAGACAGAAGCAACGATAATTACGTCTGGTCTAGTCATCAAATGAGTGGTGGCCGCTAGACGTAATTTATCAATTTCTTCATTGATAGTGGCTTCTTTTTCGATATAGGTGTCGCTGCTTGGTAAATATGCCTCTGGTTGATAATAATCGTAATAAGAAACAAAGTAAGAAACGGCATTTTCGGGAAAGAAATCGCGCAACTCTTGATAAAGTTGAGCGGCCAAAGTTTTGTTATGAGCAATAACCAAGGTTGGTTTTTGAGTTTTCTCGATGACGTTGGCGATAGTAAAAGTCTTACCAGAACCAGTCACGCCGAGTAAAACTTGATCTTTGACTTGATTTTTTAAGCCATCGACGAGTGCCTCAATGGCTTGAGGTTGATCGCCGGTCGGTTGATAGCTGCAGTGAAGCTTAAATGGCATTGTAAAAAGTCAGTTATTATACCGCAATTAGCTCACGATGAACAGTCTATGGTGTCGGTTGGGCGTGTCTGGACTTTTGAAGTGCTTTTCCTTATAATTCCCCTGTAGTTTTAACAGACAGAAGTGCTGGTAGCTCAGCTGGATAGAGCAACTGCCTTCTAAGCAGTAGGTCGTGGGTCCGAATCCCACCCAGCATACTTTGTGTTTGGTTAAAATTAAAAAAACGGTGCCTGTAGCTCAGTTGGTTAGAGCGCCACTCTGTGGAAGTGGAGGTCGCGGGTTCGAGTCTCGTCAGGCACCCATCTTATCAAAAAGGTGTTTTATTACAATGCAAGAAAATCTTTTCGTAGGTCCTACAATTGGCAGAAGCACTGACAGCGATTTATTTAATCCAAGAGAAAGATGGGATGTGTTAAATAATCACAGGCCTATTAACAATAATTTTTTTTCTCCTGGATGTCCAGTTCAATGCATTTATTGTAATCAGCAGGCTTTTGAAATGGATCCAATTTCTGGAGAAAAAGCAACTCCATACATATCACTAATGGTAGACGGAGGTATTTCTTTAAATACGCGTTTAATGTCTGGGACTCAGTTGACACATGAAATTGAGCCAAAAGAATTACTTGATGCTTTCAACAAATCTCCATTTTTTGATCCCGATGCTTCTTTATTAATTGAAAATTTTAACGATCCTGGAGTAAATTGGAAAAAAACTCTTGATTTGCTTAAATTATTAAACGAGCAAAAACATGTTGGGCCAGTTATTATTTTAACAAAACTAGGAATTTCAGATGAATTTGCGGAAGAATTGGCTCAGTTAAAAGCCAATGGTTTAAAAATTATTTTTAGCATTACATATGCAAATTTGCCAAAAACTATAGAGCCAGTAGATTCAATTTACCGATTGCGAGCTCTAAAAAAAATTTATTCACTTAATATACCCACAATTGTTTCCATTAGGCCAATGATTAAAGGATTAAATGACGGTGCGGAGAATATAAAAAAAATATTGTCCGATATTAGTCCTTTTTCAGATGTGATTACCGTTGGGGGATTATTTGTGTATGATGGATTGACTCAGATTGTTTTTGAAAAAGCTGGATTTTCATTAGATCCAGTTTATTTTCAAGACATTTATTCAATGGCAAAAATTTTGCCACCAGAAATTAAAGAACAATTTAGAAAACATGCAATCGAATTAAATGTAAAAGCACCAATTATTGATCATTATAGTTGTTGTATAGCTCATATTTGTACCTTGCATTATAATTCGCCTCGATCAGACAGAATGGCTCGTTGGGCCAACGCAAGCGGCCATTCATTTTCAGATTGCTGTGAAAATTGTTTGCCAGAGCAAAAAGCACAATGCCTTAAGAAAAGCCAAGAAAAACCAGAAGATATCATTTTTTTAGCCAAAGAAGCTGCAAGAAAAATTGGTTATTCTAAACTTCAAATTGTTAAGTCCCCAAATATTTCAGGACTTTTACTTATTTTAAATGGTTCTTTAGCAATTAATGAAATATTTTTTATTGAACAGCACTGCGGTTGGGATGTAAACAATGTTCCAGACTCAATCAGCTTGATTATTAAAGCCAAAGAAGTATTGGCTCAAGAATTAAATATGCGCTATGAAGAAGTTGTCGAAGAAATTAATCTTAACGAAGCTTATGAATGGATAATTAAAGTGAAAAATGATTACAATAAAACTTTAATTCAAAAATTTTTGAGAGGTAAAATTAGATCTAGAATTTTAGTTGTTTAATTGGTGAAAATTATTTGTTTGCCACCATGAAGGTGAATCTATTAATGTCAATAGCAAGCAAGACTACGGTAGAATTACTGTGGCAAGAGGTTTTTAAATTATTAAGAGACAGAGCTACTAGTTTTTTTAACCACCAAACCCCCATTTTTTTGCAAAAATGCTAGAATGAAAACATGGTTTCTTGGTTCAAAAAACGCTCATTGATTCTTAGTATTATTTTCATTACTCTTTTAGCCTTCGTCTTGCGTTTCCATAATTACGCTCTTTTTCCTGCTCACGATGCCACCGTTGATGAAAGAGCTTGGACTTGGTTGGGCGCTTCACTGCTAACTGAGGGTCAGCCAACTAGCTGGTCGCTTTTTCATAGTTATGAGGCAGACTATATTTATCAAGAGCGAGGCAACAGCGCTCCTCTAGTGCGGCCGGCACTTGATCATCCGCCCCTTTTCGCTTTAATTCCTGGGTTTTTTCATTTATTAAGTGGCCAGAATACTTACGATTTACCTTCTCAAGTAGCGATTCGTTTGCCGATGGTGTTGATTGGCACCCTCAACGTGTTTTTATTTGTTTTACTGGCTCATCGCCTCACTGACAAAAAAACCGCGTTTTTGGTGAGCTTATTTTTTGCCAGTTCCCCACTAGTGGTAGCCAGCAGTCGCTTGGTTGTGGCAGATAATTTATTAGCAACCTTAGTGTTGCTGGTGGCTTTACTTTTTACCTTGAAAAAACAAAACTTATTTTTATTAATGTTCTTGAGTGCGGCGGCGATACTGACAAAAGTTCAGGGTGCTTTTCTTGGCGCTGGCTTGGCTTTGTATTTTTTTGCCGAAAAAAAATATCAGTCAGTAGCGATGATTTTGGCTGCCATGTTTTTAGCAGGAGGTGTCTTTGCCTTGTACGGAGCATTTTTTAATTGGGATTTGTTTATGGCGATTTTTGCCGAACAATCTTCAAGAGCAATTGGCTTAACTACTCTTTTACATCGTTTTTTCTTCTATCCTTCTTTGGCGGCAGAAATTTGGCCAACTGCGGAAAAAAGTATTTTATTTGTTGTGACGATCGGTGTGGTGATTTATCAATCTCAAGTTAAAATTTTTCGTTTATTGGGAGCTATTTTTTTAACCTTTTTAGTTGTTGCTGTGGCGGCTTTTGATGAAACCAATATCAACGGCTGGTATGAATACGCCCTCTTGCCAATTCTATTTATTTGCACTATCCCAGTGGTTAAATTTATTCTGGAAAATCTGCACAAGGCAGCGATTTGGCTGTTGTGGTTACTCTTTGCACTGCCTTTACTGAAAATGTGGGCTGTCAACTTGGGTCAATTGGAGCCGTTTACGCCTCTAACTCGTAAATTTTTACCTTTAGTGGGCGGCATAGTATATCTGCCATTTTCAAAGACTTGGCAAAAAGTTATTACTTGGGGATTTTTATTGGTAATTATTGGTTTGCAGTTAGTGGTTAATTGGACCTTATCAAGCCAATCATATAATCATCAGCTGTATTTGTTGGGCAGATATTAATTTATTGGCCAAACATGGTTTCACTTTTGACTGCTTTTTTAATGACTGAACCAGGTAGAGCACGAGCTTCTGCACCGATGGTGATACCTGGCAAAATTGAGCAATTAATGCCCAAAAAAACTCCTTTAGCCATGATCGCTCCCAGTTTATTTTTATCAGTTTGAATCAGTAAATCTTCACCATTTTCTTGAGCGAGTCGCAGTTTAACTTTGTCCTGATCAAAGCGTAAATTTGCAGTGCAAGTGCCGTAACTAGGATTAACAAAAGCTTCTAGCACGCTATCGCCGATGAAATTGTGGTGTAGATTGCAATTTGGACCAATATAACTGCGCGCCACTTCGGAACCAAAACCAATAATACTATTGGCTTCAATGATTGAATTTCTAATTAAACAATGATTGCCAATAATGGTATTGGCGCCGATGTAAGCCGGTCCCTTAATCACTGCTCCAGCCTCAATTTTCACATTAGCCTCAATTTGTACTGGTCCTTCAATTTTGGCAGTTTTGTCTATTTTTGCTGATTTATCAATCTTATTATTCATTTTATGTTGCAGAAATAATTGAGTCATATCTAAAACATGGTGCGCTTGCTTGAGTTTTTGCCAATAACCCTCATAAACCATAAAAGTCACATTTTGACTGTGCAGCAATTCGTCCAAAGCTTTTTCATAAGCATCGTCGCCAGCAGTATATTTAGTTAATAAAGCAAAAAGCTCTTGAGGCTTAGCAAAATAATGAAAAAAAAGATTGGCGATGTCACTGGGTTCTTTTCCTACTGCCGGTTTTTCCACAATACTTAAAACTCGCTCTCCGTCCACTTGCAAGTAACCACCCAAAAAATGTTTCTTAACTCTCATGCCCAAAATTTGAGCATAAGTTGTTGAAGCTTGTTTCATAAATTTTTGTAGAAATTTTGGCTCGATTAGATCAACAGCATTGAGAATGATCACCGGTTGATCATCAGCAACTAGATGACTGACCAAAGTTAAGGCATCTGCTTGGCCCGCAGCGGTATTTTGCAGCACAGTGATAATTTGTAATTTTGTCGATAAATTAGCAATCACTGATTGATTTTCTTGATTGCAAACGACCAGTGCTTCAGTTCCTCCAGCGGCTTGAATCATTGCCAAAGTGTGTTCAATTAGTGGTTTACCAAAAAAAGGAAAAAGGCTTTTATTAGTGACTAAAGGAGCAAAATTTTTCCCAATGCCACCAGCTAAGACTATAAATAGGGGTTTTTTCATAATTTAATCATATTTGGCCTATCAGTTTTGCGCTGCATCGGTATTTAGCCAAGGTGCGATGAATCATTAAGACAAATAATTTTCCAAGCTCCAATTCTTTCGTCGTACCTTGCTCGACTAAGTCCAGTATTATCAAGATTAAAATTATTATACATAGCGCACCAATGTTCTAAATTACCAGTTGGATCAAGAATTTGTGTAATAAGCATTTTTAGGGTCAAGGCATGACTAACGATGATGAGCTTTCTTTCAGGTCTTTGACCAAGCTTTTGTAAAACCCGCTGAATTCTTTGTGTAAATTGCCAAGCGCTTTCTTCATCAGCATGTTGCCACTGACCATTTTGCTCCAGTGCGTGAGCATTGATTTTTGCTTTGATTTCTAGAGACAAGGGGCTGTGATGAGACTGACCAATTAATTGACTGGCAACTTTTTTTTCGCTTAATAATTTATCAAATTCAATGGGAAAATGATTTTGATCGGCAATTGCTCGAGCAGTTTGTATGGTTCTCAGGTAAGGACTGGCAATAATTGAAAAAGGGCCTGGAATTCTAGAGAAACGTTGTGCCAATGTTTGGGCTTGTAACAAACCAGCTTCAGTCAGTGGGGTGTCTGGTGATTGATGTACTTCGCGAACATTGCCTTCACTTTCTCCGTGTCGCACCAAATAAATTTCTTTCATCTTTTAATCGCCTTGCTTAAGTGCTTGATTTAAGAGATAATAATTCCTCAACATGATTATAAAGCAAATTTAAGGAAAATTTATGTCAAAACTCACTAAAATTATTGCTACTCTGGGTCCTGCCACCGAAACAGCAGAAACCATGGAAGCTTTAATCAAAGCTGGAATGAATGTAGCACGTTTCAATACCAAACATGGTACGCCAGAATGGCATTTAGAACGTATTCATCGCGTCAAAAAAGTAGCTAAAAAACTCAATCAAGCGATAGGTGTTTTACTTGATTTGCAAGGACCAGAAATTCGTATTAATACCAAAGATGGGGCTAGTTTTGAAGTCAAAGAAAACGAATTGATTAAATTTACTAGCCAGCCACCAGCTGCCAAAGAAATGAACATTCCCAGCAACGTGATTGAGGCCATTCAAATTGGTGATTTGGTTTCGATTGATGATGGTATTTGTGAGTTTGAAGTTGTGGAAAAAGACCAGACAACTTTGACGGTCAAAGTTTTGGGCGATTACACGATTAAACATCGCAAAACCATGAATACACCTGGCATTGTGATTGAGATGCCCTCTTTAATTGAAAATGATTTGGTGCAATTAGACAACATGACAGACGCAGACATTGATTTTGTTGGTTTGTCTTTTGTGCGCGATGCCAAAGATATCGCTATTTTGCGCGATGAGCTTAAAAAAAGAAACTTACATGCGCAGATTGTCGCTAAAATTGAAAATCAAGCCGCAATTGATAATTTAGACGAAATTATTGAAGCTGCTGACGCGGTCATGGTGGCGCGCGGTGACTTGGCAGTTGAGGTGCCTTTTGAAAGATTGACTTATTACCAAAAAATGATCATCGAAAAATGTCGCATCGCTGGTAAACCAGTGATTACCGCCACTCAAATGCTCGAAAGCATGACTTTTAATCCACGCCCGACTCGAGCTGAAGTCAGTGATGTGGCCAACGCCATTTATGATGGCACTGATGCGGTTATGCTATCTGGCGAAACTACTTTGGGTAAGTATCCAGTTAAATGTGTAGCCACGCAAGCTAAAATTGCAGCTTACAATGAACCTTTCACCGAAAATTATTTGTGGGATTGGGCCGATCAAGGTGATGTCTCCGCGATTACTTACGCTGCTTTTTCTCTTTTGGACTCCAGCAAAGCTGAAGTTGATTTAGTCATCTGCTTGACTGCGAGTGGCAAAACTGCCCGCCAGCTCTCTCGTTTTAGGCCTGACGTTAAAATAAAAGCCGTGACCTGTGATCAATCGGTTTATAACAAATTAGCCTTAGTTTATGGGGTTGAACCAGTTTTAGCTGATGATGAAAGTTTCAAGTATTCTGGCGAGATGGATCTAGTAGCTAATTTGAAAATGAATAAGATCGTGCAAGCTGGTCAGAAAGTTTTGATTATCGCTGGTTTAAGCGAGCAAGTGCAGGGTCGAGAGACAGATAGTTTGCTGTTAGTGGATATTAAATAGACTTTGACTAGCTTTAAGTTGTAATTTTTGCTATGCTTTAAGCATATGTCAAATAAAAAAACTGGGGTTTTTCCGATGTTGGTAGGTGCGGTGGCTGGCGCAGCGGCAGTCTTTTTTGCAGATAAAAAAAATCGCGATAAAGCCAGCAGGGTTGTAACCAAAAGCAAGGCTTCACTCAAGAAAATTTCCACCGAAGCCAAAAAAAATCCAGAAGCTTTTGCCAAAAAAGTACTCAGTCAGGCTTCGACTACGGTTCAAAAAATCAGCCGTCAAGCCGCCGGTGCTGCTAAGCAAAAAAGCACTAAACGATAATTAATCAAGCAAATTGATCAATTTTTCAGCCCAACTTTGCAGTTGAGCTTGATTTTCTTCTGTTTCTGGAAAACCATCGAGGTGTAAAGTTTCGATAATTTTTGTGGCCATCATCTCAGTCACAAAAACTTGTTCAATAATTTTAGTCGCTCCGCAGAAATGTACATAATTGCTGTCGCCGCAACCCAAAATGGCTACTTTTTTACCATTTAGCTTAATTTGGCTTGGCTTAATTCTATCTATAAAATCGGCAAAATCTGCTTGTGGTAAACCATCATCCCAAGTCGAACAGGCAAAAATATAAGTAGTGTAATTACCCTGTAAATCAGCTAAATCAGCATCGAGGGCATTTTTAACTTCAATGCTTTTGCCCTTATTTTGCGCTAGCGCTTGTAATTTATAAGCAACGCCCTCTGTGTTGCCAGTTAAACTGCCATAAATCAATAAAGTATTTGCCATAATCATTAAATTGTAGCATGCTTCGCCAAAACCAAGTTAATTTGACCATTGCTTCGACTTCTCCTACAATTGACGATTATGGACTTGGAAAGCATTAACTGGAAAATTGTCGGCAAAGCTGGTGAAGGAGTGATGCTTAGTGCGAAACTTTTTGCCAAAGCTTGTAAGCGACAAGGCTTAGCAGTTTTTAATTATTACGAATACCCTTCTCTGATCAAAGGTGGCTCACAAAGTGGCCAAGTTTACGCTGCCCTACAAGGAGCCAGCAGTCAGCGTCGTCGTTTGGATTTATTAATTCTTTTTCATGAAAAATTTCTTGTCGAACATTTGACTGAAATAGACGAAAATTCTTTAGTCATCATCAATGCCAATACTTTTGATGCGAGTCGGTTGCCTCAACTCAAAACTCGTGTTTACGCCCTCAATTTAACTAAAATTGCCAGAGATCAAGGCGCTCATCCCCTGTCGGCTAACATCGCTGCCTTAGGAATGAGCGTGGCTTTATTAAATATGGATTTGCAAAGCATGAGTAAAATTGTAGTCGAAGAATTTGCTAAAAATAAAAATTTAGCTTTGCAAAATTTGACTGTTTTGCAAGCAACTTACAAACTAACTCAACAATTATTTCAACAAGGCAATTTAGCCGCTCTTGGACAATTGGTAAACACCGGCCTGGATGAGCAAATTTTATTAAGTGGCAATGAGGCGCTTGGGCTTGGTGCTCTAGCGGCTGGTTTGCAATTCTACTCTGCTTATCCGATGACACCAGCAACTGGAGTTCTACATTACTTAGCGAGTTTGCAAGATCAATATCCCATCGTGGTTAAACACAGCGAAGATGAAATTGGAGCGATTAATCAGGCAATTGGCGCGAGCTTTGCTGGCGTACGTACCATGACTGGTAGCTCAGGTGGAGGTTTTGCCCTGATGGTGGAAGCTCTTTCTTTTGCAGGTGTGGCTGAGATACCACTGGTAGTGGTGGAAGCGATGAGACAGGGGCCAGCAACTGGTTTGCCCACCTGGACTTCGCAAGGAGATCTGAATTTTGTTTTAGGCGCTGGTCATGGCGAATTTTTGCGAGTGGTTTTGACTCCAGGTGATGTACGCGAGCATTTTTTGTTAGCTAAATTAGCAGTGGAATTGGCGGAAAAATATCAGCTCCCAGTTTTGATTATGTCTGACAAATATATTTTAGAATCACTGCAAAGTATACCCAAGATGACTCTGGAGTTGGAAAACACGCGTTTTTCAATGCTCAATGATGGTCAGCTTGGTGAAAATACTTTAAAAGAGGGAGAATATTTGCGTTACAAAGTTACTGAAGACGGTATCTCTCTTCGCTCAATCCCAGGCCAAAATCATGCTTATCAATTAAGCAATTCTTATGAACACGATGAATATGGTTTTGCGACCGAAGACTCCAAAGAAACTAAAAAAGCGGTCGAGAAAAGAGCGGCTAAATTAGCTGCTTTGAAACAAGATTTACCAAAACCACTTTATTTAGGTGCTAAAAATCCACAACAAATTTTCATTTCTTTTGGCTCCACCATCAATGTGCTAAAAGATGTTTTACTTGATGAGGCAGCTAAAAACATTGCCGTGATTCACTTGCCTTGCATTTATCCGTTTCCAAGCGAAGAATTAGAGGCTTTACTGGCAGGAAAAAATGCAGAAGCTTTTGTAGTCGAAGGTAATGCGACTGCTCAGTTAGCGGCTTTAATAAGAAGAGAAACTAAGTTACAAAATCTTCGTTCAATTTTACGTTACGATGGCCGACCTTTTTACAGCGAAGATCTGATAGATTTTTTAAAAACTCAAAAATTAGATCAACAATATAAGTTAATATGAACAAAATGAGTTTAGAAAAATTAATGTCGCCAGTGCAACCCACTTGGTGTCCTGGTTGTGGCAATTTTAGCATTTTAACGGCTCTAAAACAGGCTTTAGTTGACTTAGACTTATCGATGGAGGAAGTCACGCTAGTATTTGGTATTGGCTGTAGTGGTAACAGCGCGGACTTCATCAAGTGTTATGGCTTGCATGCTTTGCATGGGCGTGGTTTAGCCAATGCCATTGGCATTAAATTGGCCAATCACCGCCAAAAAGTGATTATGATTGGTGGTGATGGCGATATTTATGGTGAAGGTCTCAATCATTTGGTGGCGGCTTGTCGCGGCAATCATGACATCACTACCCTAGTGTTTAATAACCACCGTTACAGTTTAACCACTGGTCAAAGTTCACCGACCTCTGCGAAAGGAACGATCAGTAAATCGACTCCACAAGGCTTGATCGAAGATCCGATTGCTGCTCTGAGTACAGCGATTAGCAATGGTGCTGGTTTTGTCGCCAGAGCTTATGCAGGTAAACTTAAACAAATGGTGGAATTAATTAAAGCGGGGATTTTATACGAAGGTTTTTCGCTGATTGATATTTTACAGCCTTGCCCAAGTTTTAATAAAGAACAAGATTACGCTTGGTATCAAAACAATGTTTTTGACTTAGACGAAAAATATGATCCAAGTAATCAGGCCAAGGCTATTGTTGAGTTATTAAATCAAGAAAAGTTAAGCTTGGGTGTTTTATATCGCAACGACCAGCGGCCTGCTTATCACAGAGCAGTGCCTCAATTAAAAGACAAGACTTTGATTGAACAATTTCCCAAAGAAATTAATTTGAGTCAAGCTATTGCTGAGTTTATCTAACGTTTACCTAGTGTTTAATTTTCGCTAATGGTGATGGAGCTAATCGTCACCGGTTCGACTGGTTTAGATAATTCACCACTAAAACTATTGGTAACGGCAGCGGTGGCAATTTTGTCTACAGTTTCTAGTCCACTGACGACTTGACCAAAAATGACGTAGTTTGGTTGTAATCCATAATCTTGATGCATGATGAAAAATTGGCTACCGTTGGTGTTTGGCCCAGAGTTGGCCATAGCCACAGTGCCACGCTTATATTCACCGGTAAATTTTTCGTCAGCAAATTGATAGCCTGGTCCGCCAGTGCCATCGCCCCGAGGGTCGCCACCTTGAATCATGAAGCCATCAATGACGCGATGAAAAATAGTGTTGTCATAAAATTTGTTTTGGGCTAAATAGAGAAAATTATTAGCAGTAATGGGAGTTTCCTTAGTATTGAGACTGATCGTGATATCTCCAGCACTTGTATGGAGAGTGGCTTGATATTGTTTAGTTTGATCGATGATCATTTCTGGCTGATTCATTTTTTTATTGGCTGACAGACTAGCTGGCATGCTCTCTTCTTTCTCTTGGTAATTAATATTGAGTTGGCCATCGGTTTGTTTGTCGATTTTTTTGTTCATTTTTTTAATGCTCAGAGTGCCGACGAAGAACAAAAAAATGAGCAATACGGTAATTAGTAAGTAATCTTTTTTCATAAGCAAGACGCCTAGTATATACTAAGCTTTTTTGAAAAAGCAAGACAAATAGCCAATCTTATTTCAAGCTTGTAGTTTAAGATTTCTTTTGGCCAAAAATCTGGCTATCATTGGAGCTGCTTTTTCTCGCAAAACGTTTTTAGTGTTCAGTAGAACTCCGTCCATGTCGACAATCAAGTAAATTTTTTGTTCTTGGCTTAAATTTTGTAAAAAGTTTAAGCAAGCTAAACAATTTTTAGCAGGATCATTTAAATCGATTAAAAAAGTCTGCACTGTTAAATTTTTTTGTTCAGCTATCCATGTTTTTAATTGTGGATCGAGTTGTAAGTTTTTGTTTTTATCGTCGATGATGACAATTGTAATTTTTTCTGACTGCGCTTGTTCATTTTCTTGCACTGCTCTACTTTGAATTCCACTAATAATTGATTGGAGCGCTTGGGTTTTTTCTCTTTCTATCAACCTTTTTTGTATAGGCATTTGCTCTAGGCCAGTTAATTGAAGTTTACGATTTTGCCAAATCAAATCTCCCTCTGACCACAAAACAAAATTAGCATCAATCGCTAGCAATGCTTTGGCAAAGCTGGTGGCACCAGTTTTTATTAGAGCTTGTTGATTGAAGCAGCGTTCGATGATTTCTTGAATTTGTTGAGTGGTGGCCTCATCAATTGAGGGTTCAAGCAGGGCGCAGAGGCGAGCAAGGCTTTTTTTCCAAGAGAACACTTCTGTGTTTTCATCAAAAACATACCATTGGTTTTTATCGCTGATTAATGTTTTAATTTGCTTGGTGTATCTATTAATTTCATTTAGATATCTGAAAGCTTCTGCGGGGTCGGCTGGTTTTTCTGGAGCATCTTTCAAGCTAACAGCCAGGCCAACAGGAGCTTGGTTTTGGTATTCAGATGCTTGTATCACGGTTATCCTAGATTTTTTTTGTAGATGATGGTGCGCAGAAAGGCCATTAAGAAAAAATCTGCATAGATATTTATACCACTTTTGATCCCATTTTTCGAGGCAGTCGATAGCCTGGATTAAAACCAGGCGTTTCTATTCTGGGCCTTTCCATTTTTCGTGGAGTCTTTTTATCAAGTCTTACCGCACCATAAGCAAAACGGGCTGGCCGAGCACTTTTGAACTTATTTGGCCACTTAACTTTTTTCTTGACCAGATTGGGATCATTAGTAATTTGTTCAAACAATTCTTTTTCTTGGTCAGATAGAACTCGATAATTGGCGGTCATTAATCTTTCTAAGATTTTAGTTTTTTCTTTTTCGTCCTTTAGCAATTTTTGATAAAACTTAGTGTCTTCAAAACTTAAAGCTGGAGTAGTTAAAACTTGCTCGATTCGCGCTTGCTCTTTTAGGCTGGCATCATATAGGTTCATATAGTAAAAAATTGGAAAAAGACTTGATTTATCTGGAGAAAAACCTTGCTCATCAAGCAAAATAGCGATGCTTGGCCAATTGAAACCATCATCTAAATCTGTTTCAATCCATTTTTTTTCTTGATCTGCATCCATATAAGCATGGGTGACTAGATTGCTGAAATATTTAGCCTCAATCGCTTGCGGATCTCCACAAAGCTCTCCTGTACAGCGCCAGAAGCTACTGACTTTGCCCTCACTTTGACGATCGGCAAATTGTTGGTAGACCATGATTTGCGCAGCAAGCTCTCTCATTTTATTTAGCTCATCGCTTTCTTTGTTGCCCAAAACGATGACTGTTTGGCACCAATCAGCGAACAATGATGACCAGCAAATCGGTTTATAAGCTATTGAAGTCGGTAAGCTAGCATTTTGAGAGTTCCAAGCGATTATTTGCAAGTCTTCTTCAGTCACCGCCTCCAGAGTTCTTAAAATTTTTTGCTCAATCAATTTTTGGCTATCTGGATTAATTTGGGAATCATTTTTGACTCGCTGAATAATTGCTTTTAAATTCAATCGAATCTCTCTTGTTTCAAACTCGTCATAACAATGACCTTGTAATAGAGGATTTTCGAATTTTTGGCAACTGCTGGTTTTTTCAGCGTATTCTGCAATGAGGAATAATATATAACAGGCCAACATCATTATAAAAATGCTAGTGGCTGTTTCTGTTGCTTTAATTTTTTCAGATTTAGACATGCTCACCTTTGTTTTTTTGGTTTAAATATCAACTAAATGATGAGCAGGTTTTTTTGCTAGCTTTGGAATTATAGCACGCTTAATCAATTGTTTGATTGTTTGTTTCTAAACTGATTAGACGACTCGGACTTTCAGGAGTAAGAGAAGTTGCCATTGGTTGATTTGATTCTGTGCCACTTATTTCATTGTCTAAAATAATTCTGTTGATAACTAAATTAGGATCAGTGACAATTTGTTTGTAAAGTTCTTGTTCTTCTGGCGTTAATGTGGCGTAATTTTCTTCCATGAGTTCGACTAAAAGTCGCATATATCTTTCAATGTTTGGTAAATCTTGGCGATATAATTGCAAATCTTCTTCATTCATCGTTGCTTGACCTTTTGCTAGAATTTCTTCGGTTAAGCGATATTGCTCTGCACTTAAGTTATACAAGCTCATATATTCAAAAATTGCAAAAAGTGCTGATTTATCAGGAGAAAGCCCTTTCTCGTCAAGCAAGATGGCAACATTGGGCAAATTAATGCCAATTTGTGTGTCCTCATTTGTCCAGGTATTTTTATCCTCCAGATCTCTAAAGGCGTACTGAACAAGATTTGACAAAAATTCTGGCATAATTTCTAACTCTAATTCACATTTCCCTCCACTAGGACAAACTATAAATTCATCAGCCTCGCCTGTTTCTTGCTTTTTAACTAACTGTTGATGGTGAGCTAGTTCGTGAACGAGAGAGGAGAAATAGTCGCCTGGCTTTTTTAAATCATCCATGTCGATAATGACGGTATGTTCACAATGTAAGCCCAAGCGTTTTTCTATAGCAGTACAATCGCCGAAAGAAATCATTGGGGTCACATCAGTTTTTGAAGCAGTCCAATCTACTATACGTAATTTATCTTGCGTGATTGCTTGTGCTGCAAGCTCTAGCACTTCAGTGATTTTTGCTTTGCTTGTCGGACTGATTTCCTGATGAAAATTTAAGCGATCTAGAATAATTTGAAAAATTTTATTCGGATCATCAACTTCTTCAAGACAATGCTCTTGGAACAATAAATTTTTTGGAGCATCACAATCTCGATTTTCCTCAAGAATTTCTCCAATCCACCACAATAAAGCTAAGATAATAACAATCTTGATGATGTTGCCAGTAACTTCAACTGTTTTTTTGATTTCCGCCATATTTGTCTTTCTAAACGAAGCTTTCGCATTTGCTTCGTTTTTTGACAAGACGGGAATTATAACACAATTTAGACAGATAGATAGATCTAAATTAAATAAAACAACAGTTAAAATTTTTGACCCTAGAGTCTACGGGAATTTTCAAGTGTGATGGTACAAGTAAATGAAGTGATAGTTTTTTTAAAATGGATAATCAATTGAAATTCAAGTAAGATTAAATTATGGAAAAAACTCCTCTTAACGAAGCCAAAGAAGTAATTGAAGAAATTGTTGAAGAAGTAAAACCAGAATCGAAAAAAAATTATAGTAAGTTGATTATTGGTTTATTGATAGCCATCGTGCTGATTTTAATTGCTTTGGTGTTTTTTTTGATAAAAAAATCTGGACTTTATATTCAAAATAATGTTATTAGTGAAGCTCCAGGGGTTGAGCAGGTTTTCGTTTCGCCAGTCGCACCAACAGACACGAGCTCATGGGCTACTTATACAGACAAGGAAGCTGGTTTTTCCTTTAAATATCCTCCAGACAGAGTTTTGGTCAATTATTCTGAGACAGATGAAGTGGATGGGCTTTTTTTATCGGTTGCAGCGGAAAAATTAGCTGATATTCCTGAAGATCTACCTTCATTTATGGGACGTAAAGACGCTTTATTAGAAAAAGAATTGCTAGACAATGGAAAAGCAGTCGGCGCGGTCAAGATCGGTTCATTGAGTGGAAATGTTTCTTCAGAATATTCTAGGTTTGAAGTGTGTAGTGTATTTTTTGCCAGAAAATTAAAATTTTACCCAGGCGAGTATCGCGTGATGCTGATTTTAACTGCTCCTAAAGAAAGAGTTGTAGATGAAATGCCAGAGTTTTTCCAAATTGATGAGGCTAATTGTGGTTCGCAAAAAATGTGGAAACTTGATCAGAGGGAAAATTTTGATGATCTGTTACAAAAAAATCAAGGACAAGGCATTGCGCAGGAATGGTACAACACCTTTAATGACATAGTTAAAACTATTGAGTTATTTGAGCCAGCTAAAGCTGTTCCAAGCTCAACCCCGACTCAAGCATTAAATGATGTTTTAACCTACACAAATGATCTGTATAAATTCAAATTGAATTATGAGACTCCCTATCGTGTTTTAACAAGCAAGGATGATTTATATGGTCATCCAAACGGAATAGCTCTGATTTACGCAGGTGGGCAGGCTTACGACATTGTTATCGAGGTCTGGAATAGTAAGGCAGCTTATGAAAAAGAATATACCGGAAGACTCTCTGATCTAAAAGTAGTTGAAAGTGCTGGTAAATTTATTACTTTTTTAAATAATACATCTTCAGCAGAAAATCAGAAAATTATTGATTCAGTAAAAATGATAGCTGAGTAAATATACAGGTGAAAAATGAAATCTAGTTTTCAAGCTAATTTTTCTTTAGTGAAGTTTTTATTAATTGTGATCTTTTTTTCATGGCCATTTCAGATCGCCTATCCTTTTTTAGGTGAGTCATATCGTTATTTATTATTGATATCGATGACCATGGTGGCGGTGGCCACCTACATATCTGGTAAATTTGTTTTTAGGGATGGTTTTCAGGGTGCTGGATGGCAATTGGGAAAGCCCAAGCATTATTTATTATCATTGCTTTTAGCCTTGTTTTTGTGGCTTTTTCCAAGCATTATTGAGAGAGGTTTGGGAATACATCAACCTATTCGGGAATGGTCAACTAGTGAGTTCATTTTAACTTTTTTGCAAAGTTTTTTGATTACTTTAATCCCGGCTTTTAGCGAAGAATTTGCTTGGCGAGGCTATCTTTTACCTAGACTATTTGATCGCTATAGCAAGCGTCGAGCTCTATTGCTTCACGGATTGCTTACATGGACTTGGCACTTACCCGTACTTATTTTTATGGGTTGGCAAATGAACAATAGTTCGCCCGCGATTTCCGTTCTTGTCGTATTACTTGTCAGCCTCATACCAACAATTTTTCATGCCATCGTATTCGCATATATTTGGCATGCTTCAAACAGTTTGCTAGTATCCACTGTTTATCATTCTAGTTTTGATGAGGTAAGAGACAGCTTGGAAAATTCAATAGGACTTGGAGCGTTGGGGCAAAATTGGCAAATGCTAGTTTTGGTTATTTTAGGAGCTTTTATACTTTGGAAAGCTCAATGGAAAAAAGAAGAATGTATTTAAATGACAAAGATTACGCTTCTCTTAAAATCATTAAAGTCACTCATACAGTCATCTGGCTTGTGATGTTTTAATTTGTTTGTTATTATTTTTGAAAAATATTATTCTTCTGTTAGCTTCAAACAATGATTTGCATTATCTATATTAGATTGCAATGAATCAAACATGCTAACCTGAGTTAATAGACCATAAGGAAGACTTCCTCCGAAATAATTAACCTTTGCTTTTGTTCTATCGGCTAGAATTGACTGACTTTTTTGATACCACTCAGAAAAAATATTTACTGCCTCGCTGGCTTGTTGAGCGGTAGTGGCATTCTGCACGCTTTCAACAAGTGCTTTGACTTTTTCTACGACAGAATCCCTTTCAGCTTCGTTGTTGAACAGGCTCTCTGTTACAGCACCTCTATCCATTGCTTCATTAGCTATCTGAACAATTCTGGTAAATTTTTCGCCTAGTTCGTTAATGGCTTGCTGAACTTTGCTAATATCTTTACTATTCTCTTGATTCTCATTTCCATTGCTTATTCCTTCAACGCAATCATTTTCTTTTTGAAAACCTTCTCCTTCATTCATAATGTGAATAATATAACACTATAAAATAAACAAAACAATTGAATGATTTTCGATTTATTTTTTTCTACTATCCATGAAATTGGCAGTTTTCTTTTGCATAAAACTGACAAGCGAAGGATTTGTTGAAATGATTTTTAAGTAATCTTCTTTTTGATTTGAGTTTGCTGCTAGAACAACAGCTTGAAAAGGAATATTTGCGTAATCAAATGCCATTTTAAGTTGCCAAAGTTTTCCGCCAGAAATTACAGTATCTTCTACTACAATAATTTTTTTTCTTTGCTCAAATAATTTTTTAATTTTTTGGCTTTGATCTTCTAAATTGCCTCTTTCATATAGTTGAATTCCATCATCATGGTTAAGGTGAATTACAGAAATACCATTTGCCTTTAGAATTTCTGCAATTTCAGAAACTGAATCTCCCAAACACAAAACTAAATCAGGATTTTGAGACTGCAGATAATCTACTAATTCTTTTTTAGCCCAGTCGAATAAAGATTCGGGAATAATTTGTTCATTTTTTAAGGATTGATCTTCGATTGGGGTTCCTTGCATAAAAAAAAGTATAGCAGATAAGTGAGTTAAACAGAAAATCTCACGCTTTGGTGAGATTTTATAAAATGGATGGCACTAGTGGATGAAGTCAGAACTTTCTTTATGAATTTTAATATGGAAGCCCAAATTCTCTAACACAACTCAAATACCAATTATTTAATCTTTCTGTTTCTATGGCATTTGCTTTTTTTACATCAAAATTTATTTCTGCTTTTTCCATACTGCTTGTTTCATAATGACCCTCCATCAGAGATCTTTTAGAGCAGTTTCTTCTAACAAAAAAAGGTATTAATTCAAACCAAAGAAAAACAAATAAACAAATTACTAACATTATTATTAGTGCTTTTCTATTTTTCATTTTTTATTCACATAAATTTTTATAATTATTCTGCTTTGCAATCTAAAGATTCATCATTTAGTATAATTAAAAACAGTTCTTTCTCTAGAGAAAACTAATAGAATTATATAAAAGAGTTTTTCCACTTTATTTAATTTATTTTAATTTTTTGATTTTAAATCAATTATTGTATTATCATATTTTTCTTTTTCTCCAGCTTTAAAACCACCTCCCAAAAACCCCAATTCAAAAGCATCAACGATTTCACCAGCGTTAATAGCTTTAGCTATTCTTTTTTCAAATCTATTAATATCAATTTTATTTCCGTCTTTGTCTAATAAAGGTTTTTTTAAATTAATGTAATAGTAGTCATACACAGCAAAACATCCATTATTTTTTGGACTATAGAAAATATCAACTAGCTCTATATATTCTTCATCATTTTCGTTTCTTCCTACTAATTTTTTTTCGTAATCTTCGACAAATGATTTACTATATGTTCTTCTGCAGTATTCATCTTTTTGGAAAGTTTCTTCCTTTATAGTTTGCAATTTCCTATCTTTTATTTCTTTAAACACAATTGGAATCATTATTATAAAGAGCATTAATATAAAAATGTTTTTACTTTTTTTCATTCTTCATTCCTTTCTTTTCAAACATTTACATTTGTGAATATCCATATAAAGCCTTCCCCAAATAATATAAAGATCTTTCAATTTCTTCATCTTTACAAATCTTTTCTAATTCAGTTTATCTATATTTCATTACATTCTACAAATTTTTTATCAAAAGATTGTTCTAAATCATTTAGATTTTTTTTAAAATCATCTTCAATTGATTTGTAATAGTTTGACTTTAAAACCTCTATTTTATTTTCCATGTTATCAATTAAGGTAATTTTTAATTCTGCCAATTGAGTATAAAAGTTTTCCCTATAATCTTGACATCTAGATAATATAGCTGTTGGACTTTCTCCTGGAGCTCGGTCTGAATAGTCACAAAGCGCATCCAATGTTTCATTAACGCTTTTTACTTTTTCAGTATAAATTTCTTTAGATTCTTCTAAATCTTGTTTTGCTTCTAAATATTGTTGTGTCGAATAAAAATCTCTTAAAACTTCTTGTTTTTTGCTTTCCAAAGAATTTAGTTCTTCTTCGTAATTTAACTTTGCTTTTTTTTGACAATCTTCTACTCTTGTTTTGTTTTTTAACTCTACTTTTTCTCTTTCTTTCTCTTCGAGTAAAATTTGATTTTGTTTTTCTATTTCCAATCTTTTTAAGTTTGTTTCCTTTTGTTGCTTATAAAGAAAAAAAGAAATCGATGCTAAAAAAATAAATAAAAAAGCGACTAATAACCATTTCAAGTTTTTTAAAATAATAATTTTATATTTATTTTTCTTATTTTTATTCTTCATAGCATCCCCAATTTTCATACCATTTATATCCACTCAAGTTTTGTTCACAACAATCAGCATCCCAACCGTCATCGCAATTATTTGGACATATTCCATCAGCTATGCCAGAACACTCTACTTTTTGTTTTGGATAACAACCATAGTTTTCATACCAAGTGTAATTATTTAGTTTTTGTTCACAACAATCAGCATCATTACCAGCACTACAATACCAATCACATTTGCCATCAGGAATTGCAGAGCAATTTAATTGTTTTGGATAACAACCAGCATTCTTAATCCATTGATAATTATCATTACTGTTACAACAATCAACATCATTGCCTAATCCGCATTGATTGGGACATTGATTGTCTTTAATATCTGAACAAGCAATAAATACTTTAGTTGGTTTTGGAGCAGGTGTTTTAGTGTAAGTAGGAATTACCGTTGGTTTTGAGGTGTAGGTGGGTTTAGGAGTTGGCAGCTTTGTTGGAGCTGTTGTCGGTGGCTGAGAAGATTTCCAGCTGCAATTCGGGTAATAAGGAGCACAAGTGGCACTAAGCGAAGTGCCATCGCAACAGCCGCATCCACAAACTCCTCCATGATGAGAACAACATCCGCTACGAGCAAAGATCATTGAAGTAAAGTTTAAAAGGAAAAATATGATAAAAAAGAAAGATACGACGATGCGTTTCTTTGACATATGGTTATTGTACACCTGAAAATAGCCTGAGGAAAGAATCGATGGCACTAGTGGATGAAGTGAGAACTTTTTTTATAAATCTCTCTCAATTAAAGCAAAGCTCTTTTTCTTATTTATGAGTATTCATCTAAAAAGTTTTTGAAAAAGTTAAATGAAAATCGTGATGACGATGTGTTCATTATCTGATATCTCTTTTATATCTTTAATTTTTTCACAAATTTTCTTTATATTCTCTATGGCAATTTTTACATTCTTTACATTTGATTGCCCGATGGCGTGGACATAAACTCTATCCCAGCCATATTTTTTAACTATGTCAATTTTTTCAACTATTTCTTTTTCCAATTCTTCATTTGTATCAATGATGGAGCAAAATACGGTAAAAATTGTATCCTCAACTATCAATTCATATTGTCTCTGAAATTCAGTTTCGTTTCCAAGCTCCTCAACTAAGTGTTTGTGAAGAGGAATTAGATGACTCTCAAGATACCCAGTTGTGCAAAGATTTGCAATATTAGCTCCTCTTTGTCCAGAGTTGGAAATCATTTGCTGCTTTAAAATTCTAACTTTTTCTTTTTTACCAGACTCATGTTGTTCTCTTAGGATAAGTGCAGAATGCCAAATAGATACATCTTTTTTTGGCAATTTTTCTTCTATAAATGACAATGAATTTTGTAAGCTCTTCTTAGAAGACGATTCCTCAATGAGTTTAATATCATCTTTAACACTATTTTCCTCAATCAGGTGGCCATCATCAGAAATTTTTATAGCGTTAACCAGCTCTGGGGCAATTAATTCTTGTATTTTTTTCAGTTGATCTTCATTAGCATTACTAAGATCAATGTTAATGGTCTTATTTTCAATGTTAATAAATTTGTTAAATACTGAAAAACTATTACCGTCTCCAATTTTTATTAAAGATTCTAGCTTACTTAGTATGTCAACTAGTTTCATAAAGTTGGTATTATTTTCCCTGCAAATATCTCTTATAAAATCCAACTAAGGAAACTATGTTTCTTTTGACATAAATTTGCGAGCCATTCTTTATAGCTCCCAGCTGATCAATAGTCATCTCTTGACCATCAGAATCAATTATTCTATTTCCCTTATCATCCAAAATGTATCTTTCGTCATCTATGGAATTTTTGAAAAGTCCTAAAACAAATGCTTTAGTCTTTGGATCATTATTAAAAGTGATTTTTAACATATTTTTCCTGATTATAGCAAATTAAACAAAAGTTTGCAGCTAATTCGACCCAAATACAAAGACATTGAATAATCCAGCGATGCCACCACATCCATGAGTCCATTTTTTGTTCAAAATACTTTCTCTATGTCCAGTTAGAGATCGACCCCAGCCCCATTCGACAGTATGAACTGCAAGTTGTTTTTGAACTCCTCCAGATATAACTTCACCCATATTGTCAAAGTCTTGTTGAGAGTGGGCGAGATCACTCATGCCAGCATGGCCATCTAACTGACCGAGTTCTAAGAGTTGATTTGCTCTAGTTTGAGCAATTCTACATAAAGTATCGTGCTTTTGTACTGTTGATATGCTGTGAGCTTGCCTGAAGTTATTAATTGCAACAAAAAGCTCTTCTGCTGTGCCCATTCTGTCATCTTCTGGAAACTTAGTGCTAGTTGTTTTATCATCTATTTTTTCAACCTTCCAAGTTTCTTCCCAGTTATTATTTGTTGTCTTACTTTTTTCAATATTTGCTGAACTATTTTTTTGACTCTCTATTAATGAATCTCTTTCTTTTTCTTCTGCCTCCAGTTGAGATTTTACGATATCTTCACAATTCTCATTTTCATCTACAGTAGTCCATCTATATGAATCGAAATAGCATCTTTTATTATTATTAACAATTGAAGAGTCAGCTCTATTCACTTCATTTTGGGATGGGATAAAAAATATTATTAAAAAAACAGAAACCAGAAAAATTATTGAGAAATAAATGCTCTTTTTTAGATATGCTTTGAGTTTCTCCTCAAGAATTACTTTTCTAAAGTATTGAATATAAGATGTTATCCAAATTAGTAAAAATGACATCGACCCGATTATCATTGTTTGTTTTATTATTTTGCTATGCAGATCTTCAGAAATCAAAGAATTGACATTGTAAAGAATTAGCGAGAGTAAAAAAACAAACATTGTTGCAAGCCAAACCTTAAATGGAATTTCTATGAAAATTTCTTGCTTCAATTTTATTTTACTCATCTTTGTTTTACACCTAAAACTTGGCCTGCATTGATTATAAATTCTGGCTGATCATCAATCGCTATATCAACTTTTTTAGATTGCTTTCGCAAATACTCATCTGCTATCAAATTATTTTCTTTGCAAAACTGTTTTGTTTCTGCCACATCCATTCCACTCCAAACAATTAAATGACACTTATTCCTGTTTAATGATTTAAATAATTCTTGAAAGATGTGCTCTGTTAGAACTCCGTTAACATCAAAAGCTATAGATATTTTATTTTGCATTGTTCTTATTCTTAATAAGAAGACATCATTGCCATCACTGCAATTATTTGCATAACAAACAATGATAAATAAAAAATAATTCTTTTTGGTTCGTCTTTGTTACTTTTGCTAGCTGCATCTCTTATCTCTTCCAGCTCCACATCTCTTTGTTCTTCGGTAATTAATTCAGTAGCTTGTTCAATCCATACTATTTTTTCTCCTAAAGATAAAAACTGTACCGATTGAGATTTGACAATAATATCTATTCCATAGGCGATTGTTGTATAAATAATTATTCCAATTGAAATTAATACAGCATCACTTTCATATGAGTTGTAAGCAATTGAAATAACGAAAAATGGCAAAATTATGCTCGTAAATAAAAACCAGATCCAAGACAATGTATTTTTCATATATCCTTCTAATTTTTACTAAATCATTTTAGCACATATCGAGTTTTTTACTTTTTCATCAACATTTTATTTAACATTAGCCACCTTCCAGCATTCAAATTGGCCATTTGCCCACATCTCAAGTATTCCCTGTATGTTTTAGTTGGTTTTCCCATGTAAAATTTTCTTCCATGTTTGCCATAAATTTTATCTGCTAGTTTCTCTTGTTTCTTTTCATAGTCAAACATTTTTCCTATTTCTCTAAACCTTTTATTATCGTTTTTGCTGTCATATGAAAGATCTAAACAATGTCTGCATAAAAATAGTTTTTGTCCAAAATAAAGCTTGCCGACTCTTTTATTACAATTTGTATTTGGACAAATAAACCAGTACCTAAAACCGCCAAAATTACATGGAGTTTTTACTAGACGAACAGAGTAATCTTTATCAATTTTTTCTTCAGTTTCCCTGTCAGTAACAACATAACTCAGATTCATGAGATTATTTCCGCCATTAAGCATGGTCATGCTATATGAAATGCTGTTTTTAGTTTCTCCCCAAGCCCCACTTCTTGTCCAAGTTATCGATCTTCCATAATAGTTGTTGCCTTCCTTATATTTGCCAGTTTTCATCAGCCAATTAATATCAATAGATCTAGTATCTTCAACAACATCTTTTTTTGGCCAGTAATATCTACCCATAATAATTGTCTTTTACCACAGTTAATTGCCGAAATCATTAGAGAATTTATGGGGTTTACCTATCTTTTAGTCTGGGAAGGTATTCGATTAAACTAATGAGCTTTGGTATAATCTCCATAAACATGAAAAATGTAAATTTAGTTCTCGATGAGTATTTACTAAAAGATAGACGATGCAGAGAATTTATAACTCATACTTGGAATAGTTGCCACAGTTTAGGGAACATATATTTTTCACTGAAAAAAGAATTTGAAGAAATTGACATTGGTGATGACACTAAAAAGAAAACTGGTGGTGATCCAAAAAAAATGTTTGATGCTTTTTTATTTTTTGAATTTATTTCTTGCATGCCTGATTTACTATCAAGGCTTATTGATGAAGAAGTAATTAATGTGGAGGATATATATGCAGATAAAGAATTATCTTATGTAACTATACTATACTCGGTTAAAAATATAAATTTATTGAGGGAAATTATAACTCAATATGACAAGTACTTAACAAGAGAAAGTTATGGTTTAAAAAAACAAATCAAAATAATTAATAATTCTATAAAAGAAAAATATATAAAACTAGAAAACAACTTAATTGATTTTGATTTCGATAGTATTAAATTAGACAAATTAGATCTTCAATATATAAACCCAATTTCTACTCTTTTTGCTTTGGAAGAACAAAATCTTATAAAGATTGACAGATTAAAAATTGATTTAGATATTAGCGAACAAATTGGCTTCGATCCATATGCCAACGAACCAGTTCTTGCACCTTTAGAGCATGGTTCTGTCGTTTTTAATTCTAAAATAATAATTTTACAAAAATTAATTGATTTGTGGGCTGATTATGAAGGAGTTTCTTTTAAAGAAATTAGCTTCAACATTGCTGATGGAACATTGTTTATTGGGGGGAAGTATATTAAATTATTTTCTTCAAATAAGACTGATAATTTGACTAAGATCTCAAATATATTTAATTGTTTGGTAAAAAACATAAACAACATTGTCTCATATGAAGAGCTAGCAACACTATCTTGTGATAGAAACATCAACTTCATTAGGCAAAAATTTTCTGAAAAAGGCAATAAAACTAAAATAAATACACAAACAAAATACTTTATTAAAAGTATAAAAGAAAAATTAATAAGTAATAAGTTAGATGACCAGTTTGATATCATTTGGGATAAGGGGTTTGGATTGTTTTATAAAGAAAGATATATCGAAACAGACATATTTCTAAAACATTTATTAGAAAAAAATGCAAATTTATCTTTAGACCCCTAATTTTACTTTATTTAACCCCTATTTTTTGCATAAACTCCTACTAAATATATATTGATTCATCTATCAATATATATGATCTAATTCCTTTGCATATTAATAATGTGGAAGGAATTAAAAATGCAAAATGAAAAATACACTTCAAAAGACTTCTATATCAGTTCAGTTCTCCTCGCTTGCGATTGCACTATTGAAAGACTAGATCGAACGCAAGGCAATTTCGTTGAATTCGTCTTTAAAGATTCCCCAGACAAATGCTTGGAGCTCATTGCTTCATATTGGGCAAGCGAGCTTCTTGTCGATCCTAAGAAACTTATTTCTGCCATCAACCAATTAAAAACTAGAATCCACGAAAGAGTCTAAAAATGAAAGAACTTCAAACATTAGAACCAGTTAGAAAATTTATTCAAAGCTATTTCAAAAGAAATCCAAACGCTACTCTCAAAACTTTATTCAAACAAGTTCGCTTAATTGAAAAAGTTTCCTTCATTGGTGATTGGCCAATCATTAATGAAATTGTTTTTGAGTGTGCAAAAAGAAGTATTTTTTTTGAAGCAGCTGAAGTCTGTAAGGTCTTGCGATCATCTGATGATGAGTTTCTAAAAAAGCAACGCATCGACTCACAATTAGTTGCAATTTTAAGCAATAAAGAGGAGTTAAAAGCCAGAATTTCGGCAGATTAATGTATTTATGAAGAATTGGCTATCTGAAGAACTATTGACCGAAGTGAGAATGGTTTTTGAGCCAAAATACCAAAGGCCTATAAGTGAAGAAGAAGCAATTTCTATTGCAGAATCTCTAACCAATGTTATGGAGCTTATAGCGAAAAATGTAAATGAAAAAGAAATTAGAAAATTCAACAAGCGAGAGCAACTTCTACAGACCTAAGCTTAATGGTTATCGTTGTTCTCACCGCAATCGTTGGCTGCTGCTCAACAAAGTACTTTCTCCACAAGCTTTTCTCCTCTTCGAGTTCTACTTAGATATTTTTGATTTTGACTATAAGCATTTAAGCTTTGGCCACTTTGTAGTGAAATTCGATCGCCTATCGAATATTTTCAGTTGCTCACCAAGTAGCATTCGTAGCTGGCACAATGAAATTAAGCAATCTGGTTTAATCCAAGAAACTGACGAAAGAAGTATTTATAAACTAGTCAATCCGCTTCGTTATATCAACATGGGTTTTTGGAAAGGTCAATCTAGCTTATTCTCAAAAGTAGAAAAGAATCAAACTGCTGAAATAATTTTCCAACAGATGAAAAGTGAATTACAAAATATTGAAGAAAATTCGCAACCACTTGAAATAAATGACAACTTTCCACTCAAGGAAAGTACTCCTAAAGCTATAGCTTCTTCTAAGTATCCCTCTAAGGTTCAATCTTCTATTAATGGGTTAAGTGAAGAAGATAAGGAGTGGATTAAAAATATGTTTTGAAAGTAGGGTAAAAAAGTAAGATAATAGGACAGAACATGAAAGATGAAATAAAGTTTTGCCAATACTCTAGAAAATCAAGTGAATCAAAAGAGCGTCAAGCCTTGTCCATACAAGATCAAGAAGATGAGTGCTTGCAATATGCTCAAAGAGAAAATATTTTTGTATCTGATAGTTTGAAATTTC
The DNA here is from genome assembly GCA_964637295.1 of uncultured Pseudomonadales bacterium. GTDB lineage: Bacteria > Patescibacteriota > Microgenomatia > UBA1400 > PJMF01 > UBA1364. Next base: position 111,409 of record CAZWWE010000003.1, read on the forward strand.
AAGAAAGTAAGTCGGCTTTTAAGCCAAACAATCGCCCTGCTTTTGAAAGAATGGTTTCTTTAATTAAAAGTGGTGTGGTCAATGCAATTTTGACTTGGAAACCAGATCGTTTATCCAGAAATCCAGAAGAGGGCGGAAAAATTCTTCAGTTACTGCAAGATGGCACTCTCAAAGAAATTAGATGTGCGACTGGTGAAATTTATACTCAAAATTCTGATCATTTGATTTTACAAATTCACTTTGGTATGGCCAATCAATATTCAAGAAATTTAAGTCAGAATGTCAAAAGAGGCTTGCTTCACAAGGTTAAAAGGAAAGAGTATCCAAGAAGAGCTCCTATTGGTTTTATGGTGATTGGCGAAGAAGGTAGAAAAAATTTAGCTCCTCATCCAACTGATTCACTTATCATTAAAGAACTTTTTGAATTAGCTTCAGATAATAATTACTCGCTCGGTTACTTAGTGGATTGGCTTTATGAAAAAAAGAGGTTCAGAAATAAAAGTGGCCATAAAATTTATAAGAGCCATCTTTATTCAATCTTAACTTGCCCAACTTATTATGGTTATTTTTACTATCAAGGCGAACTATACGAGGGCAGCTACCAGCCAATTATCTCAAAAAAATTATTTGATCGTGTGCAATTTGCTTTAGAAGATCGATCTAAACCAAAAGTCAGAAGTTGGAAACCATTTTTAAATGGCATTATTAAATGTGGTGAATGTGGTTGTGCCATTACAACGACAGTAAAAAGAAAATATGTGAAGCGTGAGGGTCAAAGTATTGAATTTCGATATAACCACTGTACTCACCGAAAAGGTCATTGCTCACAACTTCCGATGACTTCCGATGAATTAGAAAGTCAGCTATTTGAAACTATTAGCAAAATACAAATTGATGAAGAAACTTGGAAGCTCGGAGTCAAATTACTCAAAGCAAAATATTCTGGTGAAGTTTCAACTCATAGAAAAAGACTGGATATTTTGCAAGGAGATTTAGATAAGGTTTATCAACGAAAACAAAATTTAATTGCAATGCGAGCTGATGGCGAAATTGATAAAGAAGAATTTGTTGAACAAAAAAACTCATTAATGACAGAACAAGCAAGAATTCAGTCGCTAATGAATGACCTAAGTGATTCTTCAGATAGTTGGTTGGAACGAGCTGAGGAGTTTTTCAATGTCGCATTTTCAATCAAAGACATCTTACAAACAGGCACAGTGGAAGAAAAGCGAAATTTGATCTTAGAAGTCGGTCAGAACTTTATTTTGAGGGATAAAAAGCTTGTTTTCCAGATCAAACAACCATTTGATATATTGTTGAAAGCTGAATATCGTTCAAGTGTGATGCCCGACCTGGATTCGAACCAGGATTAAAGGCTTCAAAGGCCTCTGTCCTGCCATTAGACGATCGGGCAATGTGCAAGATCTCTTATTATAATCGCAGTTTTGTTTTTTTCAAAGCGCTTTAAGTAGAAAATACTGATTGAGTTGTTTCGATTTACCATCGGCAAAAAGCTTACTTGCCATCACTAGTCCGCTTTTTTCTGTAAGTTTGGTCATTTCTTTTTCACTAATGTAGTGGCAATAACGAAAAACTTGTTCAGCATGATCTCCTTTGCGCCAATCTAATAAAAAATCATTTTCTTCCAATTTTAATAAAATAAAAAGTAATTTTATTTTTTGCCATAGATTTATTTTTGGGTTTTGAATGATTTTTTTAAAGTTTAAAGTATTTTTTTGGAAGCGATTTTGTTCGGTGGCGAATTGCCAATTACTAATAATTATTAAGCCATTTTTATTTAATTTCTTTTTGAGACTTTTTAGAAATTCTATTCTAAGTTGAGTGGATGGCAGATGGTGGCTAAGACCAAAACTGACAATTAAATCAAATTTTTCTTGAGTATCAAAAATTATTTTTTCGTTTGCCAAATAATTGTTGATTAAATCAAAAAATTCAAATTGCTGTTTTGGAAATTTATTTTGGGCAATTTCTAATAATTTTTTTGAATTATCTAGACCTAAATAATAGAAAGAACTGTGGAGATTTTGCTTGAGAAATTCTACGAAGCGCCCGTTGCCGCAAGCAATATCCAGAACTTTTAGACTCTCTTTTTTTGACAAATGTTTAATAATTTCTGTCCAACCTTGCCAAGAAAAATTACGACTGGCACTAAAATCTTCGCTAATTTGTGTGTAGAAATTTTGATTGAGTTGATTGAGAGCTTTAATTAAATAATTCTTCATCAGGGCTATTTTAAGGCAAAACTAAGTTATAATACAGGAGAGTTTTGTTCTTTAAATTTAGAGACGCTTCGTTCAATGGTCTAAACTTAAAGAACATCAGCTCCATAAAACTTAAAACTATGCCAAATAATATAATCTCGTTACTCAAGGATTTAGAGAGCAATCTAGACAAATCGATTGAGGATTTGTTGCGTTTGATTAAAAAATATCAAAAAGCTGATGGAACTCATTGGAGTTATGCTGAAATTATCGAAGAATACAAAAAATTGGCAGGCACTAATGGTCTTAAAAAATATAATCCCAAATTAGTAGAAAAAATTCTCATGAAGCCAGTGCGCACAATTTCTGGTGTAGCGCCGGTGACGGTTTTAACTAAACCCTATCCTTGTCCGGGCAAATGTATTTTTTGCCCCAATGATTTACGCATGCCTAAAAGCTATTTGGCGAGTGAGCCAGGTGCACAGCGGGCTGAAAAAAATTATTTTGATCCATATTTGCAAGTCACCAATCGCCTCGAGGCCTTGTTCTCCATGGGCCACAAAGTTGATAAAGTTGAGCTGATTATTTTGGGTGGGACTTGGACGGCTTACCCAGAAGCTTACCAGATTTGGTTCGTCAAAGAATGTTTTAGAGCCATGAATGATTTTCAAACTAAAAATGACACAGCCTCAATTGTCAAAAAATACCAAAATTTTCAAAAAAAATTCAAAATAACTCAAAAAAAATGGCAGACCAAGACTTTTTTGAGTACTGACGCCAAAGAAAATCAAGCCAATTTCGCTAAGTTGCAAATTGCTGGAGAAAATATTTCTGACACATATAATCAGTTGATTGCTAAATATTATTTAGCTCCAGAAAATGCTTTGGGGGTGCTGGAATACCAAAAAGCTACTTGGAAAGAATTAGAGAAAGAACAGATTAAAAATGAAACCGCGCTATCACGCTGTGTGGGTTTAGTGATTGAGACTCGACCAGATGAAATAACAAAGAAAAGCGTGAAAAACATTCGCCGACTTGGTACCACCAAAGTACAACTAGGTATTCAATCTTTGGATGATGAAATTTTAAGAAAAAATAAAAGAGGTCACGGTGTGGAGGCAGTTAGAAAAGCCTTTGCCCTTTTGCGCCAGGCTGGTTTTAAATTGCACATTCACTTTATGGCCAATCTTTATGGTGGCACTGTTGCCAAAGATAAAAGAGATTTCAAAAAGCTTTTTAGCGATTTAGATTTTAAGCCAGATGAATTAAAAATTTATCCTTGTTCTCTGATTGAAACTGCCGAATTAATGAGCTATTACAAAAAAGGTTTGTGGCAGCCATATACGCATGAGCAGTTATTAGAAATCACTGCTTTTACTTTGACTCAGACTCCCGCCTATTGTCGCATCACCAGAATGATTCGCGATATTCCTGCTCAGGAAATTGTAGTGGGCAATACCAAAAGTAATTTTAGACAAATCGCTGAAACTTACGTCAATAAAACTAAGCAAAAAATGCAGGATATTCGTTCACGCGAAATCCGTTCAACCGTATTTGATCCTAAGGAAGTGAAACTCAAAATCACTCATTATAAAACTAGTATCAGCCAGGAAAAGTTTCTACAGTTTGTTTATGGTGACAAAATCCTGGCTTTTTTGCGCTTGAGCTTGCCAATACAAAAAAAGAATGAGGTCATTGAGGAATTAAATGACTCCGCCATGATTCGCGAAATTCATGTTTACGGTCGCAGTTTGTCGATTGGGCAAAAAGGTGAAGAGAAAGCTCAGCATTTTGGTTTTGGCAAAAAACTCATTCGCAAAGCGGCAGCCCTTAGTAAAAAAGCTGGCTACAAAAAATTGGCGGTCATTTCGGCGATTGGCACAAAAGAATATTACAGGAAACGAGGTTTTAGTGACGGAGAGCTTTATCAGTTTTTGGAGCTTTGATCTTTTTTATCGCTGTCCATCTCAAAACGTTCGCGAGTAAAAGCAATTTTTTTCTTAATCACTGCTTCAACATCAATGTTTAGTTCGCAACTGAGTAAGATCAAAGAAGCTAAAACGTCGGCAAATTCATCCTCCAAATTTTCTCTGGAAAATTTAGCAATTTTGGAATTGCGTTGCAAATTCATACTAGTTAAAATTTCGTCAGATAATTCTCCAAGTTCTTCAACGATTTTCATGGTACGAGCGAAGACTCTTTGATTGTGGTCTTTGAGAGGCCAACGAGTGTTGAGAAAGTCAGCAATTTCTTGATACTTAGCCACTAAATCTGTGATTTGCATAGAAGTTGATTATACCACTTCCCACTCCAGGAATTTTTTGCAAATCACTGATCGTCTTTGGTTGCAAGATCGCCATTAGTTCAATTTGCGGAATAGTGAAAACCACAGGTATTTGTCCGTACTGCAATTTGTCTAAATACAGTTGATTAATTTTTTCTAAATTTTTCATGAAACTTTTTTCTTGCTCACTTAATGCAATTTTTTGCTGTAAGCAGTGATAGCAATTTTGACAATTATTTTTTTGCTTGTTTTGCCCAAAATAGGTACTGATTTTTTCTTGCAAACACGTTTTGCTGAGAGCATATTTTTTGATAGTTAGAAGTTTATCCAGTTCGATTTGCCGTCTTGGATTCTCAAAATCTTCATAGTTTCTATTAATCATTTCTGCTTGAATCAGCAAGTCTTTTTCGTAGTACAGCAAATAGACAAAACTTAATTCTCCATCTCTGCCGGCGCGGCCTGCTTCCTGATAATAGTTTTCTAGATTGGCAGAAATTTGATAGTGAATGACCACGCGCACATCACTTTTATCCACACCCATCCCAAAGGCATTAGTAGCAATCATGATTTTAATTTTGCCCACTAAAAAATCATTTTGCACTGCTTCTCTTTTTTTCTTTTCCAGTCCACCGTGATAAATATCGACGTTGTAGCGATTGGCAAAATCATAATATTTAATAAGTTTTGCCAAACGCTCGCATTCTACTCTAGTGGAACAATAAACAATGATGTTTTCTTTTTGGTATTTTTTAAGCAGTTTGAAAAGAAAAATATTTTTGTCCCAATTAGATTTACAAATTAAATTATGAAAAATGAGGTTTTTACGTAAAAAACCACCACAAAAAGTAAAGGGATTTTGCAACTGCAAAAAACTTTTGATTTCTTGAATGACTAAAGCAGTGGCGGTGGCGGTAAAAGCAGCTACAGCCATTTTTTTTGAATTATTTTTAATTTTTTTGATAAATTCAGGAATTTTTTGGTAACTGGGACGGAACTGATGACCCCATAAACTAATGCAGTGCGCTTCGTCCACCACCAGATAAGAAATATTAATTTTTTGGCAAATTTCAATAATTTTTTTATTACTCAAACGCTCGGGTGCTAAATAGAATAATTTGTATTTGCCCAGTGCTAATTTAGTCAAACGCACTTCAATTTCTTTTGGCTCTAAGTTGCTGCTGATGAAAGTTGCAGCAATGCCGACCTTTTCTAAATGATCAACCTGATCTTTCATCAGCGAAATTAAAGGTGAAATGACTAAAGTAGTCCCTGGAAAAATCAAAGCCGGGACTTGAAAACACAAAGATTTGCCGCCACCAGTTGGGAGAATAGCTAAAACATCTTTTTGTTCCAAAATTGCCAAAACAATCTTTAGCTGACCTGGGCGAAAATCACTAAAGCTAAAGAATTGTTGTAAAGTTGCCAAGGCAATTTGCTGGTGATCGATCACCAGCTTTTTATACCAGCACTAGTTTGCAAGAAAGAACACTTAAGCCAATTTGGCGAAGATTTTTGCCATGTACTTTGGAAAAAGTCTAAACAATTCCGCAGTGCTTTTGAGCTTGGGTGGGCAAAAAATTCTTTCCGTAGCAGTGTAAGCAATCTCGTAAATGGCTTTAGAAACATCTTCAACTGGAATTACTGGTAAACTGCTCTTGCTTTTTTTCAAGTCGATATTGGCTTTTTGAGGATCCCAAAATTCAGTTTGCACTGGGCCTGGATGGACAGTGCTAATTTTAATGCCATATTTAGCCACTTCTTGTCTAAGGACATTAGCAAAAGTGGTGATCCCCCATTTGCTAGCGCAATAAACTGACCATGAAGGCAGATAGATGTAACCAGCTATGGAAGAAGTGAAAATGATGTGACCATGGCCCTGCTTTGCCATCATCGCAGCGGCTTTTTTGGCGACTAACATCATGCCTTTGACATTAACATCGATGATTTGTTCAATTTCATCATCACTGAGTGAGATTGCTTCCTTGACATAGCCAAGGCCGGCATTGTTTAAAACTAGATCGAGAGTAGGAAACTTTTTTTCTAAGTCAATGAAAAGTTTAGCGATATCTTCTTTTTTACCCAGATCAGCAGTAAAAGTGCTGACACCGGCACCAAAAGCTTTGACTTCTTTTGCGACTTTTTCCAGCTTGGCTTGATTGCGAGCCACTAAAATTAAATGATTTTTCGCAGCTTCGCGCTTAGCAAACTCGAGGGCGACAGCTTTGCCGATGCCGCTGGAGGCGCCGGTGATGAGTAGTTTTTTGGACATAGATGTCGCGAATTAGTTTTTTTGCTTCAGCGATCTCTTGAGTAAATACATTTCTTCAGGTGATCGAAGTTCAGCAAAAAAATAATTCGCTCCTTTCTTAAAAAGATTATTATTATGGATACATTCTAGCATTTTATGAATTGGCATTGCGCAGTATTTATGTTATATAAAAAACAGAAAATCATGTCTAAGAAAAGTAAACCAAAGAAAAAACCAATTTCTCAAAAACAAAAAGATAAAATTAAAATTGGCAAGAAATTATATGATTCAATCAAGGGAAAATCTGTTTTTTGTCCACTTCTTGATGCCAATATCAGGTTTACAAATCAAGGTTGGAGACATTTAAATAATAACAGAAGAAATATTTACGATATTTTAAGAAGAATTGATTTGTTTCCATTTGTAGATAGCGTGATTAGAAATCCAACAGGTATAAATCCAAGTAAGACAATGAACAATTGCTGTATTCTTTATGGTCAAAGAAAAGTTTTTAAAAATGGTAAAAGCACCAAAATCTTGATTAAAGTTAATGCCGTCAAAGATAGTTCTGGCAAGTATTTCTTTCTTTCCATTTGTTAAAATAAAAAACCCCAAGAATGGGGATTTTTATCAGTACAGAGAGTCTCACATCTAACTAGTTCGATGTCATCGATGGTAAAAACCATCTCTCTCTATACTGGGATTTATTATACACTTTTTGTCAAATTATGAAGACTCGTCCTCCCCATCCCCAATGAAGCCATTTCTTTGTAGTGACCAGAGTTGCTGATAAATACCGCCGTCTTTTTCAATTAGTTCTTGGTGGGTGCCGATTTCGGCGATTTTGCCCTGATCAATGACGACGATGCGATCGGCTTGCATGATGGTAGATAAACGATGGGCGATAATAATACTGGTACGAGGGTCTTTTTTATCTCTCACTAAATTCCAAAAAGCCTGTTGAATGATTTTTTCGGAAGCGCTATCGAGCGAGCTAGTGGCTTCGTCCATGATGATAATTTTTGGTTTTTCCAAAAGAATTCTAGCGATGGCCAAACGCTGTCTTTGACCGCCGGATAATTTGATGCCACGTTCGCCGACGATGGTTTCGTAGCCATTGGGAAGATCCTTGATAAAAGCATCGACCTGAGCCGCTTTGGCGGCAGCAAGAACCTCTTCTTTGCTAGCTTGATGATTAGCGTAAGCAATGTTGAAATAAACGGTGTTATTAAAAAGTAGAGGATCTTGTGGGACGACACCGACCATTTTGCGCAAGTCAGTTTTACTGAGTTGGTCGATGGCGACGCCATCAATTAAAATTTTACCTTGGGTGGGATCATACATCCGCATTAGTAGTTTGGCGATGGTACTTTTACCCGCGCCAGAAAAGCCGACTAGAGCAATAGCTTCTCCCCGCTCAATTTTTAGAGAAAAATCTTCCAGAACCAATTGTTTATTTTCATAAGCAAAAGCAACCTGATCGAAGGTGATTTGGCCTTGCACTTTGGTAATTTTTTGTGGATTGCTTGGTTCTTGAACTGAGATTTTTTCATCGAGCAAATTTAAATAACTGCTAATGTCAGTGTGTTTTTTAGCTAATTCGCGGAAGCTAAAAAGCAGATTCATCATTTTGGGAAAAAGTGTCATCGAAAAAGTGGTGACCAAGAGAAAATCTGCCAAGACAATTTGGCCACTACGGAGGTCTTTGATGGCGATAAACATAATGCCGATCAGGGCGATGTTAATTAAATTACCGACGATGCCGTCAAAATAACGAAAGGTGAAGAAATAGTCTTGGAGACGTTGGTACCAAATGGCTAAGAGGTCTGAGAAACGCTGCTGCTCGAACTTTTCATTGGCGAAATATTTAACTGTGTCAAAATTAACTAGGTTATCTACTCGAGCTCCAGAAACATCGTCATCGGCATCGTTGAAAAGTTGACGCTTGCGAATGTTGATTTTGACTAGAAAATAAGCCACGAAAATGGTGATAATGATCAGACAGATGACGAAGAGCAAATAGTTGGAACGTAATCTGGCAAAAGCAGTGAACATGACGATAAAACTGACGGTGATGTTGAGAAATTGGCGGTTGATGATGTCGTAGTAGGTGTAAAAAGCGTCATCGCCTCTTTTCATTAAACTAATCAGTTTGCCGGAACTTTTGTTGGTGTGATAGGCAAAATCTAAGTTATGAATGTGAGTAAGAACAGCTTTAGCGATGTCGGTAGAAGTGCCGACCATGTTTTTGTCGGTGATGAAATAAGCGATGTTATCGAGAAGATTGCTGCCGATAAGGACTAAGCCAAAAATTAAGACGAGGTTGAAGGCTTGATCGAGTTGGCCATCTTGAACAGCTTGAGTAAGCCATTTGACGAAAAAGGGCGCGAGATTATTGAGAACCATGGCCAGGATCATCGGGATAGTGCCCAAGATGAAGGGCCATTTGCGCTGCCAGATGAAGGAATATAGACGCAGAAAAACAGACATGAAAGTAGTATAGCCTATTCTTGCGGAGTTGGTTTAGTTGAAGGATTTTCTCTTTCGTCTCTTTCTTGCTTTTCTTCTAATTCTTCTTTAGGTTCAATGCCCCAAGCCGCTCTTCCTTTTTGATCAAGAGCTGCGAATCTAGCTCGCTGCTTAGCATTATTTAGCTGCCATTTTGCTAAGAGTTCTTCTTCTTGTTCTGTTAATGATTTATCAGGTTTAACATTAGGTGTTTGAGGCGGTGTTTCTCCAGAATTTATTGGCATGAAATTGATTAAAATATAAAATTTTGAAAAAAGCTAGTGGAAAATAAAACTGTTCTACCCATGCCTTTGAGTTTAGCAACATCGTCAAGGGCGCGAGCAATTTAATTTTTGCTTATTTGACAATTTAAATTTTTTTTACTATAGAAGATACGTTTTTTGAATTAATATTTTTCTTTTTACAGTAAGTTGAAGTAAGCCAATGAGATAGTTCCTTTACGAACTTCTGTTTCAAGCCAATTGGGAATTTTCCATCTATTCACAATTGAGATTATAGCCCAATTTAGCTCAATAAGGCGAACCACAGTTTTTCGTCTACATCATCTCATCTTAAACAAAAAAAGACGCATAAATGCGTCCTTTTAATGTTTGTCGCCCTCTTCGAGGACTAGGTGGTCGTATCATGCTCCGCTTGATTTACGACTCGCCGTCGGAGAGACAGGACTCGAACCTGCGACCTTACGCTCCCAAAGCGTACGTTCTAGCCATCTGAACTACTCTCCGATTTTGTTATTGGTGCGATTAGGGCGGCGCCATGGCGCCGCCCTAAACCTTCAAAGTGCCGCGAGAGGGAATCGAACCCACACACTATTGCTAGTACGAGATTTTAAGTCTCGCGCGTCTACCTATTCCGCCATCGCGGCGGCACTTTTTGACCTTCAAATTATATTTCGAACCCTATCTTTTTGCAATGACTCGTCCTCCGTCTTCACTTCGGACATTCCCTCGCAAAGCTCGGTCAAAAGTAGCTGGTGCGAAATATGCAAGGCGATCACTACTTTTCTGAGAGTTTCTAGAGTAATTTTAGAGCAATTCGTGGACGTGGTAAATATCGCCGGCGCCAATGGTGATAAAGATAGTGTAGTTACTTTGTTTGACGTAGTTGGCTAAGGCTTCTCTGGTTTTGAGGTTTTGAATTTGGCAGTTGGGATATTTAGCTTTGACGGCGGCAGCGAGTTTGTCGCAGTTCATATCTGGATCAAAGGCTTCGCGAGCGGATGGAAAAATATCAATCAGGAGGATTTCATCGTTTGCTTGGGTGTGAGTAGCTAAGGCTTCGACGAATTCGTCGAAGAGTTGTCTGGTACGAGAAAAGGTGTGCGGTTGAAAGGCAATCAGTTTTTTTTGCTCGCCAAAGTTTTCGTTGAGGGTATCAATGACGGCTAAAATTTCTGAAGGGTGATGAGCATAATCGTCGTAGTGCCAATGTTGTTCATCTTTTTTGACCAATTCGAAGCGGCGCTTGGTAGAACGAAATTGTTTGAGAGCGGAGATGATTTGGTTTTTGTCGAAACCTAATTGTGCCAGACAAGTCAAAGCTGCCAAAGCATTCATCAGATTAAATTTACCGGGCACTTGTAGAGCGAAATCAAAATCTTGCAGTTTGAAGTCGCAAGTTTCGCTTTCACCAAAAGTGGTAATTTTTAGGTCTGGTCGATTAAGTTCTTTCACCAGTTGGACTAAATCTTGATTGTCGCCATTGATGATTAGATGACCGCCAGTTTTAATTTGACTGAAAAATTTAGCAAAAGTTTTTTTAGTGTCCTCAAAACTGGCATAGACATCGGGATGATCATATTTAAGATTGGTGCAGACAGTGGCGAATGGTTTTAAAAAAGCAAATCTTGGCGTGATTAGCAAACCTTTTTCTCTGGCGTGAGGATCGATCACGTATTCATCAGCTTCAGCGACAAAATATTGACCATTTTTTTGCCACTGACCGGTTTTTGCCATGCCGATAATTTCTCCTACTCCGACAGAAAAAGATAATTCTTGAGGAGCTAGTTGATCTAAAACAAAAGTAATCATCGCCGAAACGCTACTTTTGCCCCCTACTCCGCAGACAGCAAGGCCATTCTTTTGATTGAAAAATTCGGCCAGTGCTTGTGCTTGAGTATAAATTGGCACGCCAACTTGCAGAGCAGCTTGGACTTGAGGATTATCAATACCTTGGTGAGCAGCGGTATAAATAACAGCGTCAATTTTTTGATTAACAAAATCTGGAATGGTGGCGATATCTTCAATTTTAAGAGCGAGTCTCGTTAAGATTGGTTCGGTCACAAAATCTTCAGCAATGTCAGAACCAGAAACAGTTTTGCCGGCATCGAGTAAACACTGAGCGATGGAAGTCATGGCAACGCCCTTAATGCCGACTAAATAAAAATTTTGTGCGTCTAGTAATGCCATATTATTTTAGTGCTTCGCTGACAATTTTTTCGTCACTCCAAGGAATTTCGGTGGTGCCGTAGCACATGCTTTGTTCTGGACCTTTGCCTAAAATGGCAATCAAATCACCTTTTTTCGCTAATTTTTGGATGGCAAAATGAATTGCTTCTCTGCGATCAGGAATCGAGAGAATTTTATTGTGGCCACTAGTCAAAGCTTCTTTCATCTGGCGAATAATCGACCAAATATCTTCAGTGCGAGGATCTTCAGCGGTAAAGACCAAAAGATCAGCTAATTCGACCCCAATTTGCCCCATCATTGGTCTTTTGATGGCATCGCGCAATCCAGCACAGCCATAAACCGCGATTAGTTTGCCAGGCATTTTTTCTTTTTTCATGATAGAGCGCAGAGCAGTTAAAGCACTGCGTAAACCTTGCGGGGTATGAGCAAAATCCACTACTATTTTAAAGTTTTTATCATTTTTAATAAATTGCATTCTGCCTGGTACTCCCTCAAAACTACTTAATGATTGACTGATTTGATTCTTATCAAGCCCTAACTCCAGCGCGATCGTACTGACTAAGCGGGCGTTATTTTGATTAAAACTTTCGGGAAAACGTTCTTTGATCGCTTTTTCAATTTTGCCAGTTAATTTGTTTTCCTGACTATACTCCAAAACATGATACTTTTGACTGGGGAAAAATTTCTTGAGGCGATAATATGACTGGTCATCGGCATTAAGCACCACAGTCTTGGCTTTTTTCATGACCGTGGCTTTGGCCTCTAAGTAGTTTTGATAATTCAGATGATAGTCGAAATGATCTTGGTCAATGTTGGTGACGCCGGTGATTAGAGGTCGAACGCCAAAGAGACGATGCTGATAAGCACCCTGAGAGGTGAATTCTAGAACCAAATATTCGGTTTTTTTGTTCAGCATTTTTTTCATCAAAGCGAAAAGCTGATCTGGACTAGGACTGGTGACATGGAAGCCGGTTTCAATTTTTTCTTCACCGATGTAGGCACCAACAGTAGAAATTAAAGCAACTTTTTTGCCACTTTCTCGAAGAAGATGATACAGCAAAGTGGACGAAGTGGTTTTGCCGTCAGTGCCGGTGATGGCAATAATTTTAAGTTTTTTATTGGGAAAGCCAAACTTAATCAATGCTGGCAAGCCTTTGGCGAGACCAGTTTTGAAAAAATGGTAAGGTCTCTTGAGTCGATAAATTAATTCACTTGGCATTACCCCCTTATGATAGCAGATTTTTTTGAGTTTGATTAATGCAGTCATCTTGTAACCTGATTTTGTTAAGCTGTTTTTTGTTGATAAATGAAAAATATGTCTGGCAAAATTTTTAGCGCTATCAATCAAGGTTTGGCGACCATCAAAATTGAAGTGGAAATTCAAACTACTTTTGGTAAACCAGCTTTTATGATTATTGGTTTAGCCAATCGCGTGATTGATGAATCTCGAGAAA
>CAZWWE010000004.1:0-93871 GCA_964637295.1 uncultured Pseudomonadales bacterium
TTGATCAATTCTAAATTGGGTAGTTCCATTTTTGCGTACATCAAACATGTTATAGGTTCTATCAAGCACCATTGAAGTCGAATAGGCTTGAATATAGTTTTGGCCATTACCAAACTCTAATGTGCCACTAGTACTTTGAATTCCATCCGCAATTCTTATTCTTCCTTTAACTTCTAGCGCAGTTGTCGGTCCCGTCGTCCCAATTCCCACCTTGCCTGCAAAATATCCATTTCCACTCGTATCTACGAAGCTCACCCTTGTTCCACTGTGGCCATATATATTGAGTGGGTAATCTGAAACTGGTGCACTTGTTGCATCAGCATAACCAAGAGAGATATCGCCATCTTCATCAATCAAAGCTCGTTGGTAACCTGCAACTCCTAGTCCCAGTAGTTGTCCATTAGTCACTGGAGCAGTGGGGTTGATCATCACTGAAGATTCAGTGTAGCTAGTATCTTTTGGCTCGTAAGTAAATTTGGTTTGACCAGAATAAGATACGGAAGAATTGGAGTTAATTGTGCCCACCCACAGATTGTTAAATCTGTAATCTGCTGAGCCTAAGTCACTACCTAGATCGGTATCAGGAAGAATAGCTTTGCCATTACCAAGCGTGATTCCACCATTTAATACTGAGACTCCACTTACACGCAGCGAATCAGCACTAAGACTAGCTAAGGTGACAGCATCAGTTGGAGTAGTTAAGCCTACGACAGTTCCAGTCTTAGTCCAGCCGGACAAGGTATAATCTGGAGCAGCAGAGTTAATAGTGATTGAGTCATCATTTGCTGAAGTAGTGATGGTGATGCCACCACTGCCAATTAATCTAAGAGTATCTGTATTAGAATCTGCTACTACATCACTTTGACCAGCAACAGAGAAAGTCTTAAAGATAGCTTGGGAAGAACCTAAGTCATCATTGCTTAGCTTTAAACCATCAATACTCATCCCAGTTCCAGCTTCTAAGACAATCGCTCCAATCTCTCCTTGCAAAGACAGTACCCCAGTATTAGTAACAATGGGCTCAGTTCCACTTCCATCTGCATTACTTGAATTACTCACATTAATCCCCAGTCCAGCTTTGAGTTTCTTAATGATGTTGGGAGCACTAATACTATCTACGACCTCCAAATTACCAATACGCACAGAATCATTAAAAATTGCTGGAACCTTAACAGCAAAAACGAGATCATCTAAAGTATTAACTCCCAAAACAGCCCCAGTCTTACTATCTACAGTTCCAAGTCCATCACCACCATTCTTGGTGACAACCCCATTGTTCTTAGCAAGAGTAGTCGTTGGATCACTAGTATCTTTAAGACCTAAAAAACTAGCAACATTGACACTAGCTAGAGCCAACAGACACAAGAACAATACACGGAATAAAGCCGATTGAGAATTAAACTTCGGTACTAGAGGAAAAAAGCTGGCTTTTTTCACTAATAATAGTATGTCAAAAAAACAACTAGTGGGGAAGATCTAGTTGTCAATGTAGATGCACATGATATTAATCTGATGCAGTAAGAGGGGGAGGGGGAAATATGATAGAGAGCTTTAAAAAGCTAATTATCAATTTTTTTGATTTTAAGTAGCTCTGCGTTGGCATTTTTTTGGATCATAGTTTTCTTGCTTGTTTAAAATTATTTATTGACTGATCCGGTACGCTCTTCTTGACTTCATGCTCCAAAAACTGTCATACTGACAAGCAGTGAGAAAAGCCTTGCCCCATACCAGTCTTTTTGCATTTTTTATTTCATTTTTTGTGGCTGTTTTTGCTGTGATTTTTCCGAAATCAATGAGGGCTTACGATCTTTCGTCTGGAGTTGCTTTATCAGTGCCAGTGATTGGAGAAATTGCAGATACGTCAGTTTTATGTTCAACGGAGCAGGGAAACGCACTTTGCACAAAAGAATATGATCCCAACATGCTTGGGGTGGTAACAACTCAGGCGGCAATTTCTTTAGAACCAACAACTCCTCAATTTAATGCAGTTAGCATAGTTAGCGGCGGTAAAACTAACGTTAAGGTTAGCAACGAGTCCGGTGCCATAAAAGCTGGAGATTATTTAACTTCATCAAGCAAACCAGGTCTGGCTAAAAAAGCTTTGAAAAGTGGTTATGTACTCGGCATTGCCCTGCAAGATTTACCAGAAGATCAAAATGAAGGACAAATTATGGTGTCAATCGCAATCAAGCCAGCAGTTTTAAGCACTGGAGCTGGAGAAAATCTTATGGACCTGATTCGTGAAGGCGTGCAGGGAGCTTTTTTATCGCCACTTTCGGCTCTTAGATACATTGTCGCTTCGATTTTAGTAATCGCCACAATTGTTTTCGCCTTTCTTCATTTTGGGAAAATGGCTAAATCTGGGGTGGAAGCCATCGGTCGTAACCCTTTAGCCAGTGGTAATATTCAAGCTGGATTATTAATCAACGTGGTTTTGAGCATGTTTATTATTGCTGTTGGCGTATTAGTAGCTTATTTGGTGCTTGTCATATGATTCATTCTTTTGATTTTGCCTCTAATAAATTTAAAGACACCGCTGTTGTCGTTGGCGTGCGTTCTTCAATTATTCATCTGACTGGTTTTAAGTCTGTTTGTGTTGGCGAAGTGTTGACCAGTGCAGATAAAATTCACGCCTTAGTAATGTCTTTAAGTGATGAGCAAGTGACGGCCGTAGTGTTTAGTGAGAACCCAGTCCCAATTGGAACAGTGATGGCGCGTACTGGCGAACAGCTGCACGTTTCAGTTGGCAAAGAAATTAAGGGCAGTGTAATTGATGCTTTGGGTTATACGATTAGTGGCAACAAGGATTTGAGTCAAGATAGTCAGCCGAGACCAGTTTTTACCAGTGCAGTTCCAATTTCTGGGCGCGCACATATCACCAATTTTTTTGAGACAGGCACGTCTTTAGTCGACTTGATGGTGCCAATCGGAGCAGGTCAGCGAGAATTAGTTTTAGGAGATAGAGGCAGTGGCAAAACTTTTTTTGTTTTGCGGACGATTGTTAATCAAGCTAAGTCTGGACGCGTAGTAGTCATTGCCTTGATTGCCAAAAGACAGGCAGAAATTAAAAAAATCATTAGCTATCTCAAAAAAGCTGGTGTTTTTGAGCAATGTGTTTTGGTGGTATCTCAAGCCCAATCTAGCTTGGGTGAAATATATCTAACTCCATACACTGCTATGGCCGTAGCCGAGCATTTTAGAGATTTGGGTGAGGACAGCTTGGTTGTTTTAGATGATTTGACCAATCACGCCAGTTTTTATCGAGAATTGGCTCTCCTCATGGGCGAATTTCCTGGCAGAGATTCTTATCCTGGTGAAATTTTTTATTTGCATTCCAGTCTCTTGGAAAGAGGCGGGAACTTTACTTTGCCAAATGGTAAAACCGCTTCGATCACTTGTCTGCCAGTGGCCGAAAGTAGCGATGGCGAAATCAATGGCTACATTCAAACCAATCTTATGTCTATGACCGATGGACATTTGTTTTTTGATCAAAAATTATTTTATCGAGGGCAACGTCCAGCCATTAACGTTTTCTTATCTGTCACTCGTATTGGTCGTCAAACTCAATCTGCTTTAATGCGCGATATTAGCAACCAGGTGATGGAATTATTTCAAGAAGCTGAACATTTACAAAGTTTTTCTCGTTTTGGAGCAGAAATCACTGATAGAGCTAAAAAAATAATGCTGAAAGTAGAACATTTATGGCAATTTTTTCAACAGAGTCAGCTTAACAGTCTGGCATTTCCGATTCAGATTCTAGGATTGGTTTTAGCTTGGCATGGTCAAACTGCTTTACTTGGTGAGCGAAGCTTGCAAAAATTTTTGCAAAACAAGAAATTTATCAAAAGAATCGAAAACGAAATGCAAGACTGTCAAAGTTTTGCAGATTTGATTACTAAAACCAAACCATTGGTGAGCAAGCTTGAAACTTACGCCAAATCATAGTTCTATGCAGACTTATCGTCAAATTACCGATCAACAGCAATCTCTGGCAGATCTTCAGGGTCTCATGGAGGTTTATGAGGAGATAGCTGCTATGAAAATGCAAAAAATTCGTCAAGCGATCGTTGACGCTCGCGATTATTTTACAGCTCTAGCTAAGTTTTCAGATGAAGTTGGCGCAGATCTGCAAAATTTAAAAAATCAAAATAAACAAGGAGAAGCAGTTTTGTTCGTGGCCGCGAATGCCAACTTATTTGGAGAAATTATCCATTTGGTTTTTGCGGATTTTCTAAAATATATTGAGGCAAATCCTGGGGTTAAAATTTATGTAGCTGGCAACGTGGGGGTGAGCTTAATGCAGTATTACGCTGACAAATTCAATTTTGAAGAATTGGCCATCAGTGATGAAGAAATTTCGGCTGAAGTTTTGGCAGAAATAGTTGCAAAACTAGCTAAGTATCAAAAAATTCATCTTTTTTATGGTCAGTTTTACAACATTGTGTTGCAGGAAGCTCGCTTACGTAGTTTATCTGGTGAAATTTTAGCTGGAAGCGCGGAAGAAATTCATGGGCAAGATGATCTGCACCTTAATTATTTATATGAGCCCAGTCCGCAGACAATTTCTAGTAAAATTGGCACGGAAATCTTTGCTTCAGTTTGCGAACAAACACTCAATGAAGCTCAGTTGGCAAAATTTGCTTCTCGCTTGATGCATCTCGATCGGGCTTTATCTAAAACTAGCGAAATGAACACAAATTTACTTCGCGAAAAGCGGAATTTAGATAGAAAGATGAATGATAAAAAGCAACGCTCGCGTTTTTTAGCCACAAGATGTTGCTAAAAAGTGATAATTAGAAATGGAAAAAATTATGCATAAACAAGCAAAAGTATTAAGTGTTAATGGTTGGGTGGCCAAACTATCTTTTGATGATCAAGCCCCAGAGCTTTACAGTGTTTGCGAAGCGCAGAACGCTCAGGTTTTACTGTTTGTTTATGCCGTAGAAAGCACTGAGGCAGTTTATGCTTTTATTATGCAGGGCAGAGAACTGCTTAATTCTAAAAGTGTGGTGACGAAATTAGCTGATACCCTGCAAATTCCAGTGGGTGAAAAAATTCTAGGTCGGATTATGAACGTCTTTGGTCAGTTTGTGGATGGTAAAAAACCAGAGCAACTAGCTAAGAAAGACATAAGTTTGCTGCCAGTGATGCGTAAAGGTCTAGACATTGATAAAACCTCGTCGGATAAAAAAGTTTGGGAAACTGGTATTAAGGTGATAGATTTTTTTGCTCCGCTGGTTAAGGGAGGAAAGATGGGTTTGTTTGGCGGAGCTGGAGTGGGCAAAACTATTTTATTAACTGAAATTATGCACAACGTGTTTATGAAAAAAGCCGATCGTGATCGATTGGCGGTTTTTGCCGGAGTGGGTGAGCGTGTGCGCGAGGGTCACGAACTATACACAATGTTAGCAGAAAAAAAAGTTTTGGATAAAACTGCTTTGCTTTATGGACCAATGAGTGACAATGCCGCCGTACGTTGGTTGACCGGTTTGGCGGCGGTAACAGTAGCGGAAGATTTTCGAGATCGCTGGCAAAATGACGTGCTATTCTTGATGGATAATGTTTTTCGTTATGCTCAGGCAGGCAGTGAGTTGGCAGTTTTAACAAACACCATTCCCTCAGAAGATGGTTATCAGGCCACTTTGGCTTCTGAAATGGCAACTTTGCACGAACGCCTCAGTTCTACTGAAAAAGCAGAAGTTAGTGCTATCGAAGCAGTTTATGTGCCAGCCGATGATCTAATGGATTATGCTGTTTTGTCTTTGCATCCTTATTTAGATTCTGTTTTAACTTTATCGCGTGAAGCCTATCAAGCAGGGCGCTTCCCAGCCGTATCTTTAACCCAATCTCATTCTAATTTTTTGAATCCGGAGACAGTTACGGAAGAGCATTACAATGCAGTTTTTAAGGCAAATAAACTATTAACACAGGCTAAAGAATTAGAACGTATGGTAGCTTTGGTGGGCGAAGCTGAACTGTCACCAATTAATCGAGAAATTTACCACCGCGCTCAATTGCTGCATGCCTACATGACCCAACCATTTTTTGTAGCTGCTGCTCAAACTGGTAAGCCGGGAAAATATGTTCCCCTCCAAGAAACCGTCGCTGACGTAATTGCGATTCTAGCTGGCGAACATGATAAAAAATCAGTTGAATCATTGAGTATGATTGGAAGCATCAAAGACTAAAATGTTCAATTTTTTTAAGAAGAAAAAACTAGATCCTCAAATAGATAAGTCGAGCTTGGTTGCGCCAATTACTGATTTAAAAGATTTGCCCAAAAACTTGCGGGTGAACATTCATTCTCGAGAGGGAGTATTATTTAATGGCGAAGCAGATGCTTTGAGTGCCAGCAACGATGCGGGAGTTTTCGATATATTGCCCATGCATAGTCGTTTTGTAGCGACATTCTCTGGAGATATTATTTTACATCAGGGTAAAACCGATCAGAAAATTGCCTTAACTGGCGGAGTGATTAGAGTGGTCGACAACCAGGTAGAAGTGTTTGTTGGGGTATAGACCCTATTCTTTAACTTCTGGAGCAGCTTGCTCTTCATTGGTAGCAGTGCCATCACTTTTGTCTTCATTATCCAGCTTTGTCGGAGCAGTGATATTTTCGTCAGCTGCTTGATCGTTTTTAACTTGCATTGCACCGTTTGTTTCGGTTCCCTCTGGCTGAGTAATGCTAATGGGAGCAACCTCGATGATTTTGTTGGCACTTGGACGATAGAGAATAGCTTTCATAGCTTTGGTATAAATGATGACTTTATCGCCATTCTCAGCCTTGCTAAAAAATGGTTGGTCTTGAATTTTATCTTTTTCTAAAACTGTGGCCACAGTTGGCTCTTCATCTTCTGGTAGAATCATCAATTTGCCTAATTTGCTAGTGATGCTAGCAACCTCTTCTTGAGCTACGTTTTCTGGATTGTCGAGTTTATTTTGGGCTTCTTGGTATTTGTCGTAGAAATAATAAGCTCCAGCTGAAGCAGCAATTAAACCAATGATAATAATAAATAAAAGAGCTTTCTGGAATTTTTTCATAACAGCCTCATTAAGCCACATTTGAGAGGGAAAAACAAGAGGTTGTGATGAAGCAAAAACTTTAATGATTTTTATGGATTTGTAGTAGCACCGTCAGTTGCCGAAGGTGATTCTGAGATCAGGTCTTCTGGTTCGCTACTCGGAGTTGGTTCGGAGACAGGAGCGGGTGTTGAAGTTGGTTCCGGTGAAGTTGCTGGTGAGTGAGAGGGTAAAAGCTTGAGTAGTTGATCGACCTGATCTTTAGTTAGGCAAGTTTCGCTATTTGGGTCATTTTTGTCTTGAGTGCCAATGCAGAATTGCTCTTGGTGGGATTTTTTGGTAAAGAATTCTTCAGAGAGAGACGCAATGCGCTCTGTCAGATTACTAATTAGCTTTTTAAGCTCGGTATACCAAGTAGTTAAGCTAGAAACCTTATCTTCTAGTTCGGCAATTCTGGCAGACCCTGAAGCTACGGCAATACCATTGATTTCCAACTGCTGTTCTTGAATAGCTTTAGCTAAAACAGGTATGAATTGAGTAGTGTATAAACCAAGAGTTCCATCGGCATTACTGCCAACCAACTCAGGAAACACTTCATTAACTTCTTGAGCAATAAAACCCAGAGCACCATCTCCAGTATTCTTCCACTTAAAAGAAACTGGTCGGAGACCCATTAACTTATCTAGAGTGCCATCTTCCAATGTAAGAATGTTATTCTTAAGATTACGATCTGATGGGTCAGTATTAGTAAGAACACCAGCATTAGAGTAGACCGTACCAGTAGTCAGAGAGCTAATAGTAACACTACCTACAACATCTAAAGCTGTTGCTGGAGTAGTAGTGCCGATGCCGACGTTGCCAGTGTTAATCGTAATCCCATTGCTATCTGTAATGGCTTCTCCAGATGTTAGTCGAAGATTCTTTCCAGTAGCGGAAGTAACAAACGGAATATTTCCAGAGGATATAATTTTTAAATTACCATAAGCAGTTCTAAAGTTTCCATTTACATCTAAAGTGTATTCTGGATTAGAAGTTCCGATCCCTACATTGCCAGTTGTTTTATTAAAGTAGAACTGTGCAGCGCTTCCCGAGTTTCCAAATTCTACCGTATTGCTACTAACAAAAAGTGGGCCACTGTTTGCTGGGCCCGATATAGATCCCGATCCAATATAAATACCACCCCCACTATATAAATTTCTTAGTTCCAGGGCATATCCATGGTTATACATCACCGATGTTTCGGATAATGTAGTTGGATTAATCATACTAATAACCTTTTGCCAACTGCCATTTTTTCTAACGGTAATTGTTCCATTGACATCCATTGTTGTTAATGGACTCTCCGTCCCGATTCCAACGTTGCCATTCTCAGAAATCCTCATTAATTCTGTACCGCCAGAAGTGGACTGTCTATTTTTAGCAAAAATGAAAGCATCAGAGTCGTTGACACTATTATTATTGCTATCGATATTAAACCAAATGTTAGCACCTGAAGTTACGTGCAACTCTGTGCTCGTTGCCCCGTGGCCAATAAAATTATTGGTGTCAAATTTCATTGCTTTATTGTCATTGAAATATAAATCTCCAGTTAGATGAGCATTTCCCACAATATCTAGCGGATAAGTTGGGCTTGTCGTCCCAATCCCGACGTTGCCAGATTCTGTAATGACCATTTTTGTTAACGGATCTCCACCATGAGTGCGAGTCAGAAAATGTAGTTGTCCTGAATTTGCGCCGGCAGACACTTGGAAAGCTTTGATGGCGGCAATGTCATAACCACTTGATCGACGAAAATTAATTCCAGCGCCTAAGCCAGAAGTATCACCAGATGTGTCTGTGAGTGACAGGAGGTATCGACTTTCTCCATTAGTGTTTGGATTGCCAGATATTTCTAGTTTTGAATTTGTCGGGCTTGTGGTCCCAATGCCAACTGAACCAGCAGAACCATCAGTATAAAGAACCGGGCTGCCTTTTCCGTCGTAAACTCCAAAATCTCTAAATTTTGTTCCTCCTCCCAAATATCCATGATAATTAATCGCTATGGTTGAACTATCAGAGTTAGTATCATATCTTTCAATCCTGTTCCCTAGAAAGGTTAATGTCCCGTTATTAATTGTCCCATTTACATCAAGTGCTACTGCTGGATTCGTCGTTCCGATGCCGACGTTGCCAGAAGAACTTATGCGAATTCGCTCATTATCGCCAGCAAAGATTGCTAAATTTCTTCCATCAGTCATTCCACCAATTTGTTGTGTTCCAGCTACATAATCAGTAATTTTTCCGCCACCAGTCCATATTCTTGAAGCAGTAGACCTAATATCTCCTACTACATCGAGCTTATATCCTGGATTTGTCGTACCAATCCCGACGTTGCCTGAGGAATTTACTCTTAATTTTTCAGAAAATGTGGTGCCATTAGTATTAGAGATTGTTCCTATTGTGAATGAATTGTTTTCTGGATAATATAGTCTAAAAGATCCAGAAGGAGCTCCGAAACCCATCTTCCAGTAAACTCCATTTGAATATGAAGAGTGAATGTTTATTTTTCTTTCAGAAACTGAGCTACCTAAATCTAATACAACTTCAGGACTCGTCGTTCCAATGCCTACTTTACCAGTGTAATCAAGCCATAAATTCTTAGTGCCACCGTTGCTAAATGAAATATTGTTATTAGAGCTGGTATTATTGGTGAAATCAAAATTCAACGATTGAGGAGAGCCGTTGATACCAATGGTACCAACGGAAGTATTACGAGACAAACGAACAACATTGCCATTTCCTCCGTTGTTGACATTCAAAGAATAAGAATTATACCCGCTTATACCTACACCTACATAGGGATCACCGATGATGACTTTATCAGAATCGTTAACAGCCAGAGCAAAAGAAGTATCAGAACTGCCAATAATAAGAGGGTTTATGCCTACTGAAGGCATTATTTGTAATTTTCCTGTCGGACTCGTCGTCCCAATTCCCACCTTGCCTGCAAAATATCCATTTCCACTCGTATCTACGAAGCTCACCCTTGTTCCACTGTGGCCATATATATTGAGTGGGTAATCTGAAACTGGTGCACTTGTTGCATCAGCATAACCAAGAGAGATATCGCCATCTTCATCAATCAAAGCTCGTTGGTAACCTGCAACTCCTAGTCCCAGTAGTTGTCCATTAGTCACTGGAGCAGTGGGGTTGATCATCACTGAAGATTCAGTGTAGCTAGTATCTTTTGGCTCGTAAGTAAATTTGGTTTGACCAGAATAAGATACGGAAGAATTGGAGTTAATTGTGCCCACCCACAGATTGTTAAATCTGTAATCTGCTGAGCCTAAGTCACTACCTAGATCGGTATCAGGAAGAATAGCTTTGCCATTACCAAGCGTGATTCCACCATTTAATACTGAGACTCCACTTACACGCAGCGAATCAGCACTAAGACTAGCTAAGGTGACAGCATCAGTTGGAGTAGTTAAGCCTACGACAGTTCCAGTCTTAGTCCAGCCGGACAAGGTATAATCTGGAGCAGCAGAGTTAATAGTGATTGAGTCATCATTTGCTGAAGTAGTGATGGTGATGCCACCACTGCCAATTAATCTAAGAGTATCTGTATTAGAATCTGCTACTACATCACTTTGACCAGCAACAGAGAAAGTCTTAAAGATAGCTTGGGAAGAACCTAAGTCATCATTGCTTAGCTTTAAACCATCAATACTCATCCCAGTTCCAGCTTCTAAGACAATCGCTCCAATCTCTCCTTGCAAAGACAGTACCCCAGTATTAGTAACAATGGGCTCAGTTCCACTTCCATCTGCATTACTTGAATTACTCACATTAATCCCCAGTCCAGCTTTGAGTTTCTTAATGATGTTGGGAGCACTAATACTATCTACGACCTCCAAATTACCAATACGCACAGAATCATTAAAAATTGCTGGAACCTTAACAGCAAAAACGAGATCATCTAAAGTATTAACTCCCAAAACAGCCCCAGTCTTACTATCTACAGTTCCAAGTCCATCACCACCATTCTTGGTGACAACCCCATTGTTCTTAGCAAGAGTAGTCGTTGGATCACTAGTATCTTTAAGACCTAAAAAACTAGCAACATTGACACTAGCTAGAGCCAACAGACACAAGAACAATACACGGAATAAAGCCGATTGAGAATTAAACTTCGGTACTAGAGGAAAAAAGCTGGCTTTTTTCACTAATAATAGTATGTCAAAAAAACAACTAGTGGGGAAGATCTAGTTGTCAATGTAGATGCACATGATATTAATCTGATCTAGTAAGAGGGGGAGGGGGAAAGCTGAAATATTATTAAATTTATTGCGATGAGCCCATTTTTGGCAAAAAACTGCCTATCGGCATCTTATTTCAGTGTCGGAGTGACAGGGCTCGAACCTGCGACCTCGGCGTTCCGAACACCGCGCGCTAGCCATCTGCGCTACACTCCGTTTTTAAAACTTATTTTAAATCAATCACGTATAAATTATTGGGTGAATCAGGACTGAAACTAGTTTTAATGATGAGTTTACTGCCATCTGGCCAAGGGTAAACAAAACTTTTGGCAAAAGGTCCAGAATAAACAGTGGTTTTATTCTGACCATCATATTCCATGATTTTGATTTTGCCTTCTTCCACAAACAACAAGTGTTTAGAATCGGGAAACCATTGCATAGTGTTAAATTGTGCAGCAGTGTAATAATTGGCAAAATTGAGAGCAGTGGCTAAATTATCATTTTTTTGTAAGCGATTGAAGGCAGTGGGCGAGGCTTCAAGCGATTTGGCGACGGCTTCTTCTAAATCATCAGCCAAAATAATTTTTTCAGTGCTGATTTTTTTATCATTTTCAGCGACCATTGCCGCCTGTGTAGCGGTTGGATTTAATAAATCGGGAAGGGCAGCGACGGTGGCGACTTTGAAATTTTTGTCTTCTTCGCGATCATAAACATAAATCGCGCCTGGCTCTAAAGTGCGAGCTTCAGCTTGGGTGTTGGTGGAGGGCACAGGAGGAACGATATTTTCTGCCAAAGTGGCAGTGGCAGTCGCAGTGTATAGCAGACGTTTTTTGTCTGGAGAAAGATAGACATTTTTTGCAGCATTTTTGGTCAACTCCAAAATTTCTTTGGGAAATTTAGCTAAAAATTGTCTTTCACGCAGATAAATTTCCTCTTCCCATTGAGCCAAGATATCTTTTTTTTGAAAGCTAATATCTTTTTGTTCAGCTAGATTGACTTTTTTATCAATGCCCACCAAGAATTCTTTGTTTTCCGTCAAAATGATCACCTCAGTACTGTCTGGAGACCAAATGATTTTGGCTTGAGCTAATTCCAATTCAGCAAGATCGTCGGTGATTTGTTTTGGGCCACTTTGCAAAGACAAAAAATTGCTATTTAGATCAAGTACATAAAAACCATTTTTCAGTTGCGAGCTAGCTTGATTGGTAAAAAACAGAATTTTTTGTCCATCTGGAGAGGGACTAATGTTGTCAATGCCAGTAAAAGTGAGAGGAGTAATGCTAGGTGCAGAAGGAAAGAGTAAGGCATTACTCTGAGTCACTAATTCACTTTGAATAGTTAAAGTTTTATACCAAGGCGAATAGCCTTCTTTGACAATTTTGACTTGATAAACATCTGGCTCTAAATAAATAGTGTCGTCAGTGGCAGTAATCAGTTTGTCATCAATAAAAACTTGAGCACCGGTGGGAAAAGAATTGGCGTTGAGCAAACCAGTGTTGGCCACAATTCTGTTATTTGCCACGCGCCAACTGCCGCGTGCATATTGAATAGCCAAATAACTACCCAAAGCAATAATGACCATTGATAGTAAAGTGTAAATCACTCTCGAACCCAAAATCTTGAGTATACGGTTAAATAGCTTTTTAGACTTTGTCATATTTTTAGTGGTTTTGGATCTAGTTCTTGAAATAATAGACCATTTGCAGGAGCTGACTGCTCAGCCTCAATAAGCAATGATGTCTGTAAACAGCGACTGCAATGAGTGTAGAAAAAGATTGGCGACTTAAAGAAGCTAATAATTTTCGTCTCACGTGTCTGTTATTTAAAGAACAAAGATCCAAGTGTTATTATAACAAGCAGATGCTTAAAAGTCTTTCAAAAAAAATTGCTATTGATCTAGGCTCTGCACAAATTAAACTCCTCGTTGTTGATGAATTAAAAACTGATGTTTGGGATCTGTCACCTCTCGATTTTAAAAATAAAGTCATCATTGCCGATGCTTGTATTGCCCGTCGCAAAGACAATCATAAATTGCTGGCGATTGGCGGCGAAGCTCTCGCCATGCGTGGACGCTTGGATAGCCTAGTTGAGATTGTTTTTCCTTTTCAGCAAAGCAGAATTATGGATCAGGAAGCCGCCCATTTATTGCTTAAGGAGTTATTCAAGAAAATCCTTAACGGTTTAGTTTTGAACCCAAGTATTATGGTAGTAAGTAAAGCTAATGCCACTCCTTTAACTCGACAATTATTAAGTCAATTGTTTTATGATTTGGGTTTTGCCAGAGTAGATTTGATCGCTGAACCTTTGGCCGCAGCGATTGGTGGCGGCGTACCTGTTGCCGATTCTTCAGGGACTTTATTTTTGCAAATGGGAGCAAGCGAGGTCTCAATTAATATGATTTCCCTTGGTTCAATTTTGTTTAGTCAAAGTAGCGATTGGGGCGCTCATTATCTCAATACTAAAATTATTGATCATTTGGCTTTGAATGAAAACCTTGCTATTTCTTGGGATAGCGCAGAATTGCTTAAAAGACAAGTTTTTGCTTTGCAAAAAAGCTCGCACAGTCTTGCTGTCACTGGCAAAACCATTAGTGGTGCCAATCCTTTGGAGCTCAGTATTAAAAGTAGTGACTTAGCAGCCATAGCTAAATTGTTAAAAATTGAATATCAAGCTTTGTTTGACTCTTTATTAGCTCAGCTTCCTCCAGATTTAATGGCTGATGTTTTGCAAAAAGGCCTATTACTTTCAGGCGGTTTGGCACAATTAAATGGTTTAGAAGCTTTTTTCAGTCAACAATTTGCTTTGCCAGTGGCTTTATTGGCAGAGCCAGATTTATTGGCCATTATGGGAGCGGCGGCTATGGTGAAAAACATTGACTTATTTAGCAATAGTTTGTCTTTTGACTTTTAGCCAATAATTGCTTTGACGACACAGTAAAGCTGAGGCCAATGGCAGGTCAGCCATCATGATTTTGATGGCTTCTTCCAAAAAAATGGTGTTTTGCGAACCCTTAACTAAAATCAAGTCATTTGCTTTTAACAAAGCAGCAATGGCTTTGCCGGCTTCAATAGAGTTGTTAAAAGAAGTAACTCGCCCAGTCATCTTTTTTTCCAAAATGGGCAAGGCAAATTTTTTCATTGCTGGCCCAACTATAAAAATTTGGTCAAAAACTGTCGCCGCCATCTGAGCAATTTCTTCATGTATGATTGACGTGCTTACGCCCAATTCGCGCATGTCACCAAGCAAAGCCAGTTTTCGTCCAGAAAAATTTTTAAGGCTTGCCATCAACTCAATCATGTCTTTCATTGAAGAAGCATTGTAAGAACTGTCTAAGATTAAGGCTTGTTTTTGACCTTTGATGATAGAAGCTCTTCCAGGAGGAAGAGTAAAATTTTTTTCCAAAGCTGTTTTGATTTCAGTAATTTTCAAGCCAGCTTTCAAACCGATGAGAATGGCCGCAGCAAAACTATAAGCATAATGTTTGGGTAATAAATAATTGATGATTTCAATTTTGAAATTTTTATTTTGTTCACCTAATTGACTGTAATGATTCTCAACTTTGAAAACAAAAATGGTTTTGGCCACTGAAGTTATGAGTTGTGTTTGATGTTCAACAATTTGCAAATCACAAAAGTTGTTACTTCCAAAAGAATAGGTTTCAGCCTCAAGCTTTTGACAACTTTTTTTGACATTTGGATCGTCGTAATTTAGCAAAGCCAAACCACTTTTGGGCAAAGTCAAAATTAGCTTGGCTTTCTCTTGTGCAATGGCTTTAATAATTTTTTCTTGACGAGCGCTAGGATCACTTTCTTTGACTAGGTGGTCAAAAGCGAAAGCATGAGCGGCACCAGCATTTAGAAAAACGGCTATTTTTGGCTGAACGATATTGAGTAAAAACTCCATGTTTTTGGGAGGATTGGGACTATCAATGCCCATTTCGACAATGTAATAATCAAATTTTTGATGATAAGTGAGCCACTTGAGAGGGGCTAAAAATAAAACTCTAAGCCAATCTAGAAATGAATAATCATGCATTTCTAGACCTAAAATGTCTAAAGGAATACCTGACTCAGAATTGGCTTTGAAACTGGCTTTGACGCTAAATTTGCTTTTAAGCACACTGTAAATCGCATTGCGAGTGCTACTTTTACCCGCGCTACCGGTAATGCCAATGATTTTGCAGTTTGGATTTTTTTGTAGCTGCAATTTGGCAAAAAAACGTAAGTAATAGAGCACTAACAAGCCAATTTTTTGTTTCATGATTTGCTCCTTAAAACAATTTCTTTAAAAGCTTTGCCTCTTTCTTCGTAATTAGCATAATCATTAAAGCTAGCACTGGCTGGACTAAGTAAAATCACATCTCCAGAGCGAGCTGATTTTCGTGCTGCCAACACTGCTTCCTCTAAGGTTTTTGCGTAAACATGCGGAATTGGCTTTTTTTGTAAAACGAAATCAAGCAAGCGTTTCCCAGTGTCAGGCATGACTACTAGATATTTAACTTGATAATCGATGATGACTTGAGATAATTCAGTAAAATCTTGATTTCTTTCGTAGCCACCAGCCAATAAAATCACTGAGCCCTTTGGAAAACTTTTGATGGCCATCACAGTCGCATGAGGATTGACAGCAATCGAGTCATCAAAATATTTGACTTGATCAATTGCGGCGACTAATTCTAGGCGGTGCGCCAAGCTCTTAAAGTTTTGAATGGTTTTCCTAATTTGATCGTTTGGCACCTTAAATAATTTGCCAACTATAATTGCGGGCATGACGTTATATAAATTGTGTTGGCCAAGTAGAGGAATTTCTGCGGTTTTAATGATCGCCTCACCTTGATAAAAAATTGTTTGCTCTTGTTGATAAACTGTGGCCTTCAAGTTTTCTTTGAGACTATAAGTTAGTTTTTGTGCCACACTTAGAGTGGCCATTTTTTGACTGCTAGTTAAATCTTCGTCCAAAATTAAATAATCTGCTTTTTTTTGATAACGAACAATGGCAGTTTTGGCGGCAAAATATTCTTCGAAATCTTTGTAATAGTCTAAATGTTCTGGTTTGATTTCTAAGACTACTGCCACTTGCGGACTGTTTTTTAGTTCTGCCAATTGATGGCAAGAAAGTTCATCAACGACCAAAGTTGCTTGATTAATTTTCTCTAATTGGTTAAGAGGAGCTTCGCCAATGTTACCAAGCAAAACGCTGTTTTGGTGAGTGGAGTGCAAAACTTCATAAATTAATTTGCTAGTGGTGCTTTTACCCTTAGTTCCAGTGATGCCGATGATTGTGCCTTCACACAAAGTAAAGAAAATTTGAGTGTTGGATAAAATTTGACTGCCCTTAGCGATCGCACTTTGGATTTCTGGAGTACTCAGAGGAATGCCAGCAGTTTTGATAATGATTTGGTAATTTTCTAGTTGATCTAAATATGTTTCACCAAAATGGGTAGTGATATTTTGTTGATTTTCTATTTGTACTTCATTTTTGTCAGCAAGAGCGATTTTTTTCTCTGGAAAATGTTTTTGTAAAAAACGCAGAGTGGAGAGACCTTCGCGTCCCATGCCTAAAATGAGGATTGATTTATTCGCCAATTTTTCCATGAGTTCAAACTTTTCAACTCTTTTTTTCATTTCTTGCAAAAATGGCACAGGATTTTTACTTTTTTTGTCAGCCAAAAGCAGGGCTTTACGCACTTCCTCAAAAGTGCCCACACATTCAAAGGGTTTTTTGTCACCAAAACCTGCTAAGTCTAGGAAAGTTTGTCGCAATGATGCTTTGGCAAATAAATTTTCAGCAAAAATTCGTGTTGCCACAAATTCTTCGTCTAAATAAGCACAGAGCATGGTGAAAACAAAGGCACATTTGGGACAATTATGACACCAGCTGTCATTTTTTTGCCCAACATTACAACTTTTAAAAGTAGTTAAAATCTTAGCAAAGCGCTGGTCTTTTTCCGCCAAATCACAGAGTTTTTTAGTGATTTCTAATTCTGAGAGCGAACGCAGTAGCGAAAGATATTGAGGATGATTTTTACTCGCAAACAAATTTTCTTGGCTATATTTGGCGAATTTTTGTTCAAAATCTAAGCTTTTAGAATATTGATGGTTAATTTTGCGACCTAGATATAGCAAGTTTTCTTCTTCACTTGAGGCTTCATTACCCAGCAAGATATTTTCTTGACCATATAAATAGGCGACAGCTGCACTCGCAAAAGCCAAGTAGGCGCTAAAAGGAGTGTGGCCATTTAAGTAGCCTTGATGATTAAGGGCGAGTAAAAGTGGATCAATAATTCGCTCAAGCTCAATAATTTTTTGGCACAGGCCCTCTTCTTGCAAAAAGAGAGCGATTTTTTTGGCTGCTGGTGAGTGAGGAGCGAGTAAGACAACATCATAGGGCAATTTTTTTTCTTCAAGGATGCCTAAAACCGTCGCAGAATCTTTGCCTCCGCCTACTGGTACTAAAATAGGATTATTTTTAATTAACTTAAATGCTTTGAACTGTGGTTTGCCACTAGCAGCGCTTTCTTCTAGCTCAATTTGAAGAAAATTAGGGGCGGTAAAATCAATTTGATTTTGGTAATAAAACTCTCCCAAACCATTGATCAATAAATCATGCCAAAAATCTTTAGCTTTTTCCGTAATTTGACCCTGGTGTTTAATGATAATTTTGGGCGGGCAAGCGGCTTTGAAATAACTAGGGATTTCTGCCATGCCTAGGTGAAAAAACAACCTGTCTAATTGCGGATCGAGATTTTCTTTAGCGTTGATTTGCTCGAGAATGTTTGTGTCTAAATTT
The DNA here is from genome assembly GCA_964637295.1 of uncultured Pseudomonadales bacterium. Lineage (GTDB taxonomy): Bacteria > Patescibacteriota > Microgenomatia > UBA1400 > PJMF01 > UBA1364. The sequence continues at coordinate 18,048 of CAZWWE010000004.1, forward strand.
TTGAACCTTAATTTAGGTTGAAAATGAAGATTTGGTTCCAAAAGGAATTGAAAACTTAGCAACAAATCACTATTTTCTTTGACCAAATCATAGCCCTCATAAATTAAACGAGGGTGGGCAAAACGCAAACTTTTTTGATCCATGCATTCATTATAGCTTGAAAGCTGGTAAAATCGCATTATGCAAACAAGTCGGATTTTTGGTTTTGATATTTTCAGCTCCTCCAAAAAAGAGCTTTTTGCTCATTTTGATAGTTTTTTAGTCACCAAGAGACTGGTCAAAACGCAAATTGTTTTTACTCCCAATTCAGAACAAATTGTTATGGCCAAAAGTGACCGATCCTTTGCAAAAGCTTTGCAAGGAGCAGATTGGCTTTTACCAGATGGGATGGGCTTAGTTTATGCTTCTTTTTTGCTAAAATTTTTTGGCAAAACAAATAAAAAAATTCAAGAAAGAATTGCCGGAGTAGAGTTGGTGGAGCATTTATTGCAAAGCAATCAAAAAACTCTGATTATTGGCGGGCGTGGCTACGCAGCTTCTTTCGAGGGTGAAATGGCAGAAAGTATCAAAAGTCTTAAAAAAATTAGAAAAAATCTTTATTGGACGCAAGCTTATCAAGACAAAACAGAAATTTTACCAGCTGAAGAAAAAACTCTCCACAAAATTATTAGCAAGCTTAAGCCAGCTCTAATTTTTGTGGCATTAGGCGCTCCTGATCAAGAAAAATGGATCCTCGAGCATTATGCTTTATTACAAGCCAATCAAGCCAAAATTGCTATGGCGGTCGGCGGCTCCTTTGATTTTATTTTTGGCAAAGTGACCAGAGCCCCACGATTGTGGCAAAAACTCGGGCTGGAATGGTTGTGGCGTTTAATTAAACAACCATGGCGTAGACACAGACAACTGCGTTTATTGAAATTTATCATGCTTTTGAGTCGAGAAGTGTTTACTTCAACTGTTTAGCCAGATAATTGGCAAATTCTTGCAAAGTTTGGTTGTGTGGAAATTGTTTGGTAGCCTCATTTAAAAATTCTTGTGCTTCTTGTAGCTGGTTGGTGACAATTAAGAAGCGTGCATAATTTTCGTAAGCGAGATAGTAGCGACCATTTTCAATGGCGATTTTGTAAGCTTCGGCAGCACCAGTAGCGTCACCAGCAGCCTCAAGAGTGACCCCTAAATTATTAAAATTAGTCCACCAGTAAGGGGCGAGTTTGGTCGAAAGTAAAAAATATTCTTGTGCTTGCTTTATTTGGCCGTGACGGAAAAGTTCTACGCCAAGATTATTGGTTAAATCAAAACTATTAGGCGAAATAGCGATATCGTTTTGGTAAAGGGATAGACCAGATTGCCATTTTTCAATTCTGATTAAAGCACTTACCAAAAGAAAAATTAAATAAAGAAATAAAACTATGTGTTTGTTTTTGAGCTCAAACTTTTCCTGCGCCGGTAATAAAGAAACAAGGAAAGCACTTAGACCAACAATTGGTAAATAGAACCAGCGATCAGAAACCGTAAAATCTAGAGGAATTAAATGAAGATGCAGCCCTAAAGCAAGAATAAACCAAGTAAGAAAGAACAAATTTCTGGACAAGTGTTTCTCTTGCCACCAAACAAGTAAAAAAACTCCACAAGCTAAGAAGAGACAGATAATTAATGGAAACCAAAACTCGCCCCAACTTAACGAATTAATCACCCAGTGTTCGGAAATGCTCAAATTATGAGGCAAAAAAAAGTGTTCAAGGTAATGAACAATAATTTTGGGGATGTTGGGTAACCGTTCCAACAAGCTCAAACGATTAATAGGGGTTAGATTATGTTCGCTGATTTGCATTTTCGCCATGCCAAAGCGCAAAAAAAGGTAAGTAAGCAGAGCAATTAAACTGGAAAAAGTGCTCAAGAGTCGATTCTTATGAGTGATTAGATAAGAGTAGAGAGGAACGAGTAGAATAAAAACAATGCCTGTTTCTTTAGATAAAAGCGAAAGAAGTAGGAGTGGGGCGGCCAAAAAGAGCAAGTTAGGCTTTTTGCATGAATATAAGTTTAGGGTTAATAAACCAAAAAACATGAAGAGAGGTTCTTGTAAGCCAGCAATATAGACAACAGATTCTATTTGGACAGGATGAATGAGAAAAATCAAGCTAATTAAAAAGCGTCGCCACTGATCCTTCCAAAAAACCCGCAAGAAGAAAAAAAGTAATAATGCGTTGACAATGTGAAGTAGGACTTGAAAAACGTGATAGCCGACGGGGTTTATTCTAAATAGAGAATAGAGCAAGGCATAGCTAGTAGTGAGCAGTGGTTTGTAGTAAAGACCAGTTAAGCCATCTCTGCCACCGCTGTTGAAGGTACTGCCAAAGAAGAATTGAGGAATATTGCCCAGACTAGTAATACTTTGATTAGCAATAATTTGTTCCTCATCATCCCAAACGAAGGGATAAGCAAAGCTGTTGAAATAAAGTGCTAATCCGATGATAACAATCATCAAAGGAGCAATTAAACGACGAGACATTTAACATGTATTGTAAACATTAAAAACCCTCAAAAACAGAAGATCTTATTCTTCTTCCGCCCCGTTTGGGTTGACGCCTAAAAGCCAAAGCACAGCCTCTTTTTTGTAGCGTCTATCACCTCTGGAGTTGATACGAATGGCTGGTAGTTTGCCTCTTTTACCCCAACGTTTGATGGTGAGTGGAGAAACACGCAGCAAATCAGCCACTTCACGAACAGTTAATAAATCTGGCAAGTTTTTAATGTCTAATTTATTGGCGTCATCTGCTCGACCAGTTTTTTTCTCTTCTTCGGTGATGATGTTGAGGTTGTCGTTCATTTTTCCTTTCGCTTGGGTTTTTTGCCCTTACTTAACTAAACTATTATGTCCCATAACTTTTGGGAAATCGCGGTGAAGAGTGGTTCTTTGTAGATCAAAGTATGATTTCGATCTATATCCAACAGTAACAGATTGAGACTCTATGGGTCAAGAGGGAAAATCGCTTTTTTATGCAATGAAGTTTTGCCCATTTTTACACAAAAGTGTCCTATAACTTTTTGTAAGCTGAGAAAAAGGCGAAACTTATAGCCTATAACTTTTTGAGTTGTGAAATTGTGCAAAAAATCATCAAAAAGTAGTAAAAATAACGTCAAAATTAACAATCAATTATTAGAGTTGAGTGATTAATTAGCGTGAAGAATTTGGTATTTTTAACCAAGCTTTAGGTCGAAAAAGTCTGCTTTTAATGATTTGCAACCAGAGGGGGAGAGGTAAACTGGCAAAATCCTGCTGAATTTTAGTTTCGATTTTTTCCCAATTAAAATTTTGTTTAAGATAGGAAATCTTGCCAAAATGAGTTTTAAAGCCCATTCTGGGAAAATGCCACCTGGTAATACTAGTTAAATAAAGCGAATTTTGGAGCAGGATTTTTTTCACTCCATTTTTAATACTTTTACCAAATAAAACCGTGCTGCCATAAGGAGCAATAATAATCACTTCTCCAGGCTTTTGACACAATGTGGTTGCTGTTTGAATAAATTTTCTGTTGGCTTGGCGGCGAGTTTCTAAATCTATTCCTTTGGGATAAAAAGAACAAAAGAATTTGAGAGCCAGATCTTTGGGGGCTAATTCTTCTTTGCGATAAACTGGTAAAAAATTAATTTTATAAGTTCGACCAAACCAATTAACTACTTGTTTCATGATGGGAATGTGAAAAGCATAGCCAACAATGGCCATGTTTATCTTGACCTGAAAATTTTTATGCAGATGTCTGGCGGTCAGTAAAATATCTAACGGCTGTACGTGCGCATCTAAGATGACTAAGCCAGATTTTCTTAAGCACTGATTAATATTAGCCACAGGAAGATTGATTATAGCTAAAACAATTGGAAAAAGCTTGTTCTTTGTTAAATAAAATGAAACAATTGTGATATATGCAAAAATCTAAATCTTTGGAAAACAAATTTTCTTATTTTGTTGGAGTATTAGCTCTAGTGTTTTTATTACTCGGTGTTTTTGGGGCTGTTAGAACAGTCATTAATCTTTATCTTTTTGAGAAATATCCAAATGGTGGGGTTTTATCCTTTAATAATAATTATATGCAGAGAGAAGAGGATTGTCAGTCTTATCCAATGACCTATTTTGACGATAAGGGCCAAGCTAGGCCAGCCACTGTAGATGAAAATAAAATGGCCGATGAACAAAAACAAATTTGTTTAAGCTCAGTAGCCAAATCCAGAGAGGATGCTAAGGTTAATGACATCAGTATCTCTTTATTTTGTCTATTTTTAGGAGCGGGAATTTTTATCGGTAAAAGATATTTGTAAATGTTTTTTAGCACCATGTTTATATTAGCAATCAGTTACAAAAACCCCGCTCTTTTAAGCGGGGTTTTCATTTTTTTGCTTTAAAGAATTAAAGTAATTACTTCAATTCAACCACGCAACCAGCTTCTTCCAAAGCTTTTTTGGCTGCCTCAGCATCTTCCTTCTTAGCACCTTCTAAGACACTCTTAGGAGCTGATTCGACGAAAGTTTTAGCATCACCTAAACCTAATTCAGGTTTAAGGGTACGCACGGCTTTGATAGCAGCAATTTTGTTGCTACCAGCTTCTTTGAGGATGACGTCAAATTCGTCTTTTTCCTCAGCAGGAGCGGCACCAGCGGCGGCACCAGCAGGCATAGCACCCATCATCATAGGAGCGGCTGCGGTTACACCAAAGGTTTCTTCCAAAGCACTAACGAGCTCGGAAACTTCCATTAAGGACAATTCCTTGACTGCGTCAACGACTTTTTGGACTTTTTCTGAGAGTTGTTTCTCATCTGCCATATATTTGTTCCTTTCTTACTAATTTATTAATTATTAAAATTGATACCTAATTATTTTTTATCACCAATAGCTTTTAAAACGTAAACCAAGTTACGGGCATTGGCTTGCAGGACATTGACCAAACCTTGACCTGGAGATTTCAGTCGCTGAATTAACATGACGATTAACTCGTTCTTACTTGGTAATTGACTCAAAGCCTTAACCTCATCAATAGAAAGCACTTTGTCGTCCATGAAACCTTGTTTAATTTCGAGCAAATCGGTTTCATCGTGGAATTTGACCAAAGCTTTGATAGCAGAAACTGGGTCATTATAAGAAAAAACTGCCGCACTCATACCTTGCAGAGATTCAGTTAATTTACCTTTGCCAACAGCAATATCAATTAAGGTATTTTTGGTGACAAACATTTCACCACCAGCTTCAACTAAAGCGGCGCGTAAATCGGTGAGAGCTTTAACATTGGCTCCAGCATAGTCAATGACGACCATAGAAGCAGCTTTATCCAATTTCTCTTGAATAATTTTGACTTGATCTTGATTATGTTGATTTGGCATAAAATCTTTCAAAAATATTTTTCTAATTTTGTTTCATTTGTGCCAAAAAAAGTGTGAGAAAAAGCAAAGGGGGAGAAAATAACAAAAAAAGCTATTTTTCCTCGGTGCGATTATTAACTTCTTGCTCTCGGTTGCCGGAGCGCGAAGCCACACTGTCTTTGGAACAAGAGGCGATTATACAAGATTTTAGAAATTTTGCAAAGGGTTTAAACGACTTTCTCTTTTTGTTGCTGATTGTTAGAATGTTGACAGATGAAAAAAACAATTCTCACTATTATTTTTAGCGTTGGACTTTGCTTTTCAATTTTTACCACTCCAATTTCAGCCAAGGAGTACAGCATCGACAGTGTTAATATCCAGGCTTTCTTAAATCAAAATGGCTCAATGAAAGTGACAGAAGAAAGACGCTTTAATTTTCAAGGTGATTATCGTTTTGCTTATCAAAGTATTAATAAACAAGCTCAGGATAGAACAGAGCCTTATGTTTTAAGCGATTTCAAACTCTGCGAAAAAGGCACCGCTGTTTGTTATCAAGCTTTGGAAAAAGACCAAGTTAACTTTACAGAACCAAGAAATAATCCTGACAACACTTTTATAGTTGAAGATCGAGGCAATGAATATTATTTACAATGGCATTTTCAAGCTAATTATGAAGTTAAAGATTTTATTTTGAGTTATACCGTTGATAATGCCATCACCAAGCATGAAGACGTTGCGGAATTATATTGGCAATTTATTGGTTCGGCTTGGGAAGTAGCGAGTCAAAATATCAAAGCAACTATTTTTTTACCTGAACAAACTCTAGCGAGCCAGCTAGATAGTATTAAAGCTTTTGGTCATGGACCACTTAAAGCTACGGTGAGCATTTCTGCTTTACCGAGTCAGGAAACGCAGCTGCATTATGTTTCATTAGTAGCTGAAAATTTACCGGTAGGTAAATTTTTTGAAGGTAGAATTATTTTGCCAAAAAATCTTTTTCTTGGTGGAGCTGAAGGAAGTAGTAATCAAGCGGCTATTTTAGCCGAAGAAGAAAATTTTATTACTCAAACTGTTAATCAACTCAAAAAGACTGAACGATTGAGTATTTTATATTTCGTTTTAACATTGGTTTTATTTGTTCTAGGTTGTTTTTTAACAGTAACTGAATTTTTAAAATTTTGGAAATTAGGTAAAGATAAACCGCTAAAAAAATTAAGTGGCGTTTGGGAACCGCCAAGTGATAATGAGCCTGCTTTAGTCAGTCAAATTATGACGGCTACTAAAACTTTAACTCCCAAGGTTTTTACGGCCACAGTTTTGGCATTGGTCCAGAAAAAACTTTTCAAAATTACCCGTAGTAATCAAAAAGAAGGTTTTTTCAAAAAAGAATATAAATATTTTTTGGAGAAAACTAATTTTGTGGTGCCTGGGATCGATGAGATTGGCAAAGGAGCAAGAAAAATAGAGCTGCAGGCAGTAGAAAAGGCAGTTTATGAATTTTTGACTCGCAAAATCGCCAAAATCTATCTCAAATATTTTGATGAAAAAAAACAAGCATGGGTGACTCGGGCGGCGCTGAGCGCCGCCCCCACAGAGCAAACTAAGCGTCGCTTGGCTTTAACTGATATCAGTCAATACATTAAAGCTTATCCTTCTTCTAGTTTTAACTTTTTCAAAAGTCTAGAAAAAATTGCTTTGGAGGAAGGACTTGATCAAGCTTATTTTGAAAGAGAATCTTATGACTATGCTAAAAGTTTTTCAGCTCTGCGAGTCTTTGTAGTGCCATTTTTTAGTTTTATTTTACTTATTGTGTTGGCGAGTATGTCTGATCGAGAAATTACGGCTCGCACCACATCTTTTATTGACCTTGGAATTGCCTTGACAATTTTAAATGTGGTAATTTTTTTCATTGTTGGTTTAATTTTTACTGTTTTACAACAACACGCTCAGAAAAGAACTAAAAAAGCTTGGGAAGAGGCAAGTGCCTGGCAGGCTTTTAAGCAACATATGTCTGATTACAAAAAAACCAAAGACTACGCCATTGACAGCGTAATTTTATGGGAAAAATATTTAGTCTATGGCACTTTATTTGGGGTATCGATGAAAGTTTTATCGCAGTTGCCAGTGAAATTTTCTCCAGGAGACCAAAAAGTTTTGGCTACTTATTGGGGAGTTTCGAGTTTTGACAATCTAAGTAATTCAGCAGTGGGAGATTTAAGCGCCATTAATTTAGGTTCGCTAGCTGATTCGCTTAATTCTTTAGGCGGTGCCTTTACCAATTTAACCACTTCGGTTACTAGTAGCTATGGAGCATCTGGTGCTGGTTCTAGTGGTGGGGCTTCTGGCGGCGGTGGCGGCGGTGGCGGTGGCGGCGGTGGCGGCGCTGGTTGATGTTTTGTTTTTTTAATTTATAATCTGTCTTTGTAATGTTCAATTTTAATTTAAACAACACTACTACCACTGCTTAAAACGCGGGGTATTTTTTGTTGTTTAAAAGATGAAGAAACCCCGCCAAAAGCGGGATTTTTTGTTCATTAAAAATAAATAAGTGGGCTAAAAACAAAAAATCGCTCAAAGAGCGATTTAGTGGTTCACCACTGGTTGTGGAGATTTGGAACCGAATCCGAGAATTACTTTAATATATGTTTTTTTGTTGATTCTGTCAATTAATAAAAGTTGGTGGACCTGAGGAGAATCGGACTCCCGAACCAAATTTCTCGAATTCGGTTTCACAACCAGTGGCAGGCCCACTTAGGACAAATTATGGAAGCTTTGGGTTGCAAGAAAGCAACCTTTCGCAAAATATTTAAAAAACAAGTAAAATAACAATAATTAAAATCAAGAAAGATCTTATGCAAAAACTAAACGACCAATTATTGCCCATGCGCCACAGCAGCGAGCACGTTTTAACCATGGTCATGGAAAAACTTTACGGCAGTGACGAAAAAAATAATCCCAATATTATCAAAGCCATGGGTCCAGCCATTGACGATGGTTTTTATTTTGACTTTGATATCTCCGATAGTGCCAGAGAAAAAGGCTTTAAAATTACGCAGCAAGATTTGCCCAAAATTGAAAAAGAAATGCGTAAATTGATTCAGCAAGGTTTGCTCATGGAAAGAGTAGAAGTTTCTTCTCAAGTGGCGAGGCAAATTTTTGCTGATAATCCATATAAGCAAGAATTGTTGAATGGGTTAGAAAATGCTGAAGATTTTGAGGTGAGCGAATCAATCAATGATGGCAAATCAGCAATTAAGCACCAAATGCTAGAAAGAAATCCAGAAAAAATCACTTTGTATTTGACTGGTCGAGTTGAACAAATTGAGGCAGACAAAAAATTAATTGCAGGTCTAGAAATGATGTCTAATCACGATCAGGCTAGCATTAAATTAAGTTCTTTTGTCGATTTATGCAAAGGGCCTCATGTCGCTAAAATTTCGGAAATTAAAGCTTTTAAATTACTTAGTATTGCTGGTGCTTATTGGCGAGGAGACGAGAAAAATAAAATGCTCACCCGTATTTATGGCACGGCTTTCGCTTCACAAGCAGAGCTAGATGACTTTTTAGCTAAGAAAAAGTTAGCTGAAGAACGTAATCATCGCAAAATTGGTAAAGAAATGGAGCTTTTTGCCATCATTCCCGAAATCGGACAGGGTTTGCCGGTGTGGTTGCCCAATGGTTATGCGATGCGCAGAGTCTTGGAAAATTACATGATGAAGATGGAGCGACGCTTCGGGTACGTTCACATTTTGACCCCTCATTTAAATAAAAAAGAATTGTTTGAAACATCAGGACATTTGGGATTTTATGCAGACAGTATGTATCCAAGTTTAAGCTATGAAGAAAAAGATGATTCGGGCAAAATTATAGGTCAAAATGAAGTCTATTATCCCAAGCCGATGAATTGTCCAGCCGGAATGATGGTCTACAAACTGAAAAGTCATAGCTATCGTGAGCTACCAATTAAAATGGGCGAGTTCGGCACGGTTTACCGTCGCGAAAAATCTGGTGAACTGCACGGTTTGCAAAGAGTCCGTGGTTTTACGCAAAATGATGCTCATATTTTTTGTACGCCTGAGCAACTCAAAGATCAGTTTAAAGAAGTGATGAAAATGTTGGATCTTTTTTACAAAGATATGGGTTTTGATAATTATCATTTCCGTCTTTCAATTTCTGATCCAGATAAAGAGAAATTCAAAGCTTGTGGCAAGCGTAGTGATTGGGAAAAAGCGGAAAACATCATGCGCGAAATTCTCAACGAGGCTGGCGTCGAATATACGGAGGCCAAAGGTGAGGCGGCTTTTTACGGTCCTAAACTTGATGTGCAAGCGGTCAACGTTTTTGGTAAAGAAGATAGTATCTCGACTATTCAAGTGGACTTCAACTTACCAGAACGTTTTGACATCACTTATGTGGATGAAAAAGGTGAAAAGCAACGCCCTTTTGTCATTCATCGTGCTTTGATTGGCTCGTTTGAACGTTTCTTTGCTTTCTTAATTGAGCAGCACGGTGGTGATTTTCCAGTTTGGTTTGCTCCAGTGCAGGTGAGAGTTCTGCCCATCGCTGATCGTCATTTAGAATATGCACAAAAAGTTATGAATCAGTTATTGGATAAAGACGTCAGAGTAGAAATTGATGACCGCTCCGAGCGTTTACAGGCCAAAATTCGTGCCAGCGAAGTTGCCAGAGTGCCATTAATGCTGATTATTGGCGACAGCGAAATTGCAGCCAATAAAATTGGCGTGCGCGTGCGTGGCAGCGCTCGCGAAAGAGCAGAAGAATTGATCAAAAATGGTGAACTTAAAGCAGTTCTAAGTCAAAGTGGCGATTTAGGTGCACAAGATTTGAGTTTGTTAGGTAAGTTTTTGAAGAAATAAACTGTTTACTTAGAATCTCTCATCACAAATTGATGCAAGATGGACGAAGCTAGAGTTTGATAAGGAATGCCAGTATCAATGGCTTTGGCTTTCAATTTCAGTAGAACTTTTTCTGACAAACGAATGTTAATATTTTTACTTTTATTGAGAGTGGCAGCGGCGTATTTTTGATATTTATCTAAGTCAGTTTTGATTTCGACAAATTCATCATTTTTAAAATCGATTTAGTTCTTTTTTTTATCTTGTATTGTGGGAAAATATATCTAATTATGGAAAAACTTTCACAACTTTTGGCTACTAAAACTAAAGCAAGCATTGATGGTCAAGAACCATCTTTGAGGAATTTGCTTTCAAGAGCTTTCATCGGCAAACTTGAGGGCAAACAACGAAGTCTTCAAGACTTATTATTAGAGGGTCGGCAATTAATTACACAACATGGACAGTGGACATCAGTGCTTAATGAGCACTCATACGAAAGAAGGAACTTAAGCTCTGAAGGCAAAGAACAATTTTACACCGAAGTTCAAGGTCCATATGGCAATCCTTTTTTTATTATTGAGCGGAGTAAAGCTTTTGCTTTGCCAGCTGATCTCAATTATGTTAACGCTCGTAATGAAACAGTTAATCCTAGCGATATGACTTTTAAATACAAAGATCTTGAGGGTAAAGAAGTAATTGCGCAGCACCAAATTGGCGGTATTATTTGTCAAAGTGCTGAGCCTGATAAAGACGATCCAAGATTTAGTTTATCCAATCCTAATTTTATTGAGATTGCCGAGGGAGATACTTTAGAAAACAAACCTTTTGTTGATGGGAAAGGCAAGCCGATAACTTACTGGCAAAAAACCGTTGATGGGATCAGAACCTTTCAAACAATCAATGGTCAGCGACAAGACAGGCAATGGTATTTGCAAGTCTTATTTTTAAAAGATAAAAATAGATTTGGTAATTTTGATGCTTATTATTCATTAACTAAACCAGAGCAGGTGAGAATTTTAGAATTAGCAGACATTAATTTTAACAAGGTTTAGCTGCTAATGATCTTATCATTGGTTTTTAAAACCCGCCTCTTCAGGCGGGTTTTCTTTTCACATTTCAAAAGCAGAAATTATTCTTCTGCACTGTCGTCAACTAAGACTTTGATGCCTGGGCCCATGCTAGGAGCAATCACCAATTTAAGGATTTTGCCTTTGAGAGCCTTAACCAAAGTTTCGATGTTGGCAACTAAATCAGCACTGCTCATATCGGTTTTACCAATAATTAAGTGCATCAGAGGAGCCTTTTTCTCAGTTTTGAGGTTAAATTTACCAGCTTCCAGTTCTTTTTTCTTGAGCTCTGGATTTGGGGTCAAAGTGCCATTTTTTGGATTTGGCATTAAGCCCTTTGGTCCCAAAACTTTAGCAAATTTAGCCAATTTAGGCATAAATTCTGGATGAGCGACTAAAATATCAAAGTCAATTTTACCAGCCTCGATGTTGCTCAAAACTTCCGCATCAACGATGGTGACTTTAACACTTTGACCAGTAGAGTGAGGTAGAGCCAAGTTAACGCTATCACCAACTTCTCTAACCACGATGTGGGCTTCAACTGAACCGACAAAACGACTGTAGGAGAGTTTTTTGACCAGCTCAACAGCTTCTTTGATTGGATAAAGTTTGCTTTTGTCCAATTTGGCGCGGACGGCTTGATATTTCTTGCCACGTACTTTTTTGGCTTTAACAGCTTTTTTTTCTACTTTTGCTTCAGTACTTGCTTCAACAGCAGCTTCAGAAGCAGAGGTTTCTTCTGGATTGGCGACGACTTTGACTTCAGTTTCAGTTTGAGTCATGTCGACATTTTTTTTGCTTCCCATATTTTTTGCTTTCTAGTGGTTATAGCGGCTCGGGTAAAGGATCAGCCTCCCACCTTAATAATTTTTATAACGCGAATTAAACTATGTCGATCCCCATTGATTTGGCAGAACCGATGACGCTTTGCATAGCGGAGTCAAGATTCTTAGTATTCATGTCAGGCATTTTTTTCTCGGCAATGGCTTTGACTTGATCCATAGTTAATTTGGCTTTATTGTCTTTACCAGCAGTGGCGCTACCAGTTTTTAATTTCAAAGTTTGTTTGATCAAATCTGAAACTGGAGGTAATTTCAAGACAAAAGAGAAAGAATTATTTTCGAAAACAGTAATCTCTGCTGGAATTACTTGACCTTTTTGGTCAGCAGTTTGAGCATTATACTGTTTGAGAAAATCCATCATGTTGATACCGGCCTGACCTAAAATAGGACCGACTGGAGGAGCTGGGGTTGCCACGCCAGCTGGAAGATTTAGTTTTAAGACTGTTTTTATTTTTTTAGCCATTCAAGTTCGCGATTTGATTTTTCTCCTCAGTTATCTCTTGAGCGAAGACGTTCGCTCAGGTGATAAAATGCCTCGAAAAATTAAATCGCTCCTTTCATTTATTCATTAATTGATTCAATTTTTTTTCTTCAAGATAAAAATTTGAGAAGCGTGGGCCCTAATCCACCAAATTTTTCTTTCGAAGAAGGGTATTATAGCATGAAAGATCCTGAGGTTAAATTCTAATTAGTTATTGTCATTAATTATTGACAAAAGAGTTAAATGTAGTGTATGGTATATACATGAATGTTTGGCAATCACCAGTGAAATTTGAATGGGATCAATGGAACATTGTCAAAAATCGCAAGCATGGACTAGAAACAAGTGAGATAGAAGAAGTATTTTTTGGCAGAAAAAAACTATTGGCAATTGATTACAAACACAATCAAGCTGAATCGAGATATATTTTAATTGGATGTAGCCAGCGCGGTCGTTGGCTCTACGTAGTTTTTACTATGCGAGGAGAGAATATTAGAGTAATTTCTGCCAGGTATATGCATCACAAGGAGGTCAAAAAATATGAAAAAACCATTACAAATACCTAAATTTAAAACCGCACAAGAAGAACACGATTATTGGTACGAGTTGGATTTAACAAAACATTTTGAACCAGAGGATTTTAAGCAGGTTGTTTTTCCAAATCTTAAGCCAACCAGTCAGCCCATATCGATTCGGATGCCAGAACATTTACTTGCGAGACTCAAAGAAAAAGCCAATGCTCTTAATGTGCCTTATCAAGTTTTAATGAAACAATACTTAGAAAGAGGCCTCTTGTTAAGTGATAAAGAAGGAATGTAGATCGTAGATAGTTCTTATTTCTCTCAATTATACTTTTTTAACCTGCAGGAAATCTAATTCCACTGGGGTTTCGCGACCGAAGATATTGAGAAGAACAGTGACTTTGCCTTTTTCTTCGTCAATTTTGTCAACACTGCCCAAGAAGTCATTAAATGGTCCATCGACCACTTTGACGGCTTCACCTTCCACAAAATCAGCTTTGTAAGAAGCTTCGCCCGATTGTTCAGTGTATTTCATAATCGCTTCGACTTCACTTTTTGGCAGAGGAGTAGGCTTGCTGCTCATGCCGACGAAGCCAGTGACGCCATCGGTAGTACGAATGGCGAGCCAAGCGTCATCAGTCATTTCCAATTTGACCAACATATATCCTGGAAAAATTTTCTCACTCACAGTTTTTCTTTGTCCACGACGGATTTGAATTTTATCTTGAGTAGGAATTAAGACTTGAATAATTTTGTCAGTCAAGTGTAAAGTTTGTGCACGTTGTTTGAGAGCTTCGGCGATTTTCTTCTCGTGGCCAGAGTAAACGTGAACCACATACCAACGAGCTTTCTTGTTATCTACTTCGGAAATATTGACCAAGTTGGGAGACTGAACTCTGACTTCTTGGACTTCTGGTACTTCTGGAACTTGATTTTGATCTGTCATAGAAAAGGTATTATATCAGAATTCCCATGATTTTTTGTAAGAGAAAATCAATGCCGCCTAGATATAGAGCGAGCAGGGCAGCCACTAAAACAACTAGTAAAGTCATGTTTTTGGTAGTGATTTTACTTGGCCAAGTGGTTTGTTTTAATTCAACGATGACCTCGCGAAAATATTGGCTAATTTTGTTTGACATAAAGTAAGCGACTTTTTAATTAAGGGCCAATTCTATCTTTAATTGGTGTTTTTTTCAAGTTTAAGCTCTTAAAATTGTAATGGTGTATTTTTTGGAATATCAATTTTTTCACTTGAGTGATTATCGTTTTCTGTTTTTGTTGCAACTGCTTGTTTGTTTGCTGAGTCACTTTGCCAGGGATTTTTTTTAGCTTGCAAAATTGCTAGAGTCATCAAAAATAAGGCAAACAACAATATGGCGCCGATCACTGCAAGCCATTGCCAAGAAAAATTCGTCATGAGATTACGCCACAAATTAGTAGCAAAACTCGCTTGTTCTTGATTTGATTCTGCAGACGCGCTTTCAGTTTTTTTAGTTGTGCTTAGCTGTGCGCTGTTAGTGCTAGCAGTATTGATACTGCTACTTTGGCTAGCATTGCTTGATTCTGCTGAATTAATGATGCAGGTGGCAGATTCTGGATTATCTGCTAAGCGACAACTACCCCTATAACAGCGTAAGCCAGCATTGCAATCGCGATTATTATTGCATCCTTGATTACAGCTATAAGTGGTCAAATCATAAGCTTCGCTCGGCAATAATACAATTTTTCCAGCTGCATCAGTGAAAGTACTGTTAATTTTCGTGTTGACGACATTGGTCGTCACTTCTTTATTTTTAGTAACGGTGACATCGCAAGTGGTGCTTTCTAAATTATTGAAACTACGACAACGATTCCAAAAACAAGTTAAGCCAACAGCGCAATCAGTGTTACTGGCGCAATATTGGTTACAGCTTAAATCTCTGCTTTTAATTCCTGGAGTAGCTAAACAGAGCTGGTTGGTGGGATTGCTTTGTTGACGGCAGGCTCCTTCGTAGCAAATTAATCCAGGCGCACACTTTTTGCTTTGATCACTAGCTTGATCGCAAGCATCATTGCAATTTTTATATTTGCTTTGGTCACCGCTACAATAAGTAATGTAATAACGTGCAGCGGAGATGTGCTGGCCACCTTTTTTAGTGCTATAGAGACGGAAAAAATATTCTGTATTCGGCTCAAAACTTAATGGCCCTTTGTTGCCAGTGGCATGAGTAAAATCTTTTGCATTGACCATCAACCATTCATCTTGACGTTGATCTATATTGCCTGAGACTTTTTTGTGATAAAAATCGTTAAAATTGGGGCTATTGCTGACGTCAATATAGCTTACGTCTTCATACTGATCTTCACTCCAGATAATATAAAGTGAAGCGCCATTGCTTGGCTGATTGAGACAGCGATCATTGGAATAGAGATAAAAATAGCGATTATCCGCGTTAATTGTTTTTTTATCACTGCATTTGCGACTTAATTCTTCTAAAGTCTCTTTTTCATACCAATAACACTTGTCTGGTTGTACAGTATATTTTCTAGTTTGCCAGCCATTGTCGCAATCACTCCAGGCGGTGTAGTCATAATAACACTGAGCGCGATCAACTCCGTTTGCAGTGACATAATACTGAAAATCCAAAACCGAAGGTTTTTGTAAAATATCTGCTGCATTATCTTGCTGTAAAACTTCACTGTCTTGGCTAATTTTTACTTTTACGCTGCCTTCTTTTTGTGGAGTGAAACTTAATTCAGCAAGAGTTTGCATTTGGTCATGAGTGCTGAAAGCTTGAGCCGGATCTTTTAGTTCTAAAAGTAGGTGGGCAGTAAAGCAATTTTTTTCACACAGGCTCTCCGTGATTTCTTGTTTACTAATTTTAAAAGCAGCGGGCAGAGTGCCGGTAAATTTGATTTGATTTTTATCAAACAAACCTTTGTCAGCAATAATTTCAAAAATCAATTCCACTTGTTTAATAGTTTTTGTTTTGGTATTGATTTGTAATTTAATTTTTTGTTCTTCTTTAACTTTCAGAGTGCTTTGGTTGAAAGGATAAGTATTAAGCTCAGCTAAACCACTATCTACCATCGCTGCTTTTCTGGTGTCAAAATCAACTTGTGCAATTTGTTTTTGCATGAACATCACGGCAAAAAGAGCGATGCTGCTGACTAAAAAAACAGCCAAGAAACCAAATAGAGCTAAGTAATTACGACTTCTTTTTTTGTGAGGCATAATACCAGCATAACTGATTGTTTGTTCTCGGGTCAAGTAGGTCGTGACTTAAGTTGCTGTAGCTTGTGCTATACTTTTAGAACCTGAGATAAAGAAAGGGAGACTTTTTTATGACAGAAAAATTGGTACGCAAGGCAATTATCGCTGATGCTGGTTTTGCCAGTCGTTATTTGCCCATCACCAAAACTATTCCCAAAGCGATGTTGCCGATGGGCAATCGACCAATTATGCAATTCGTAATCGAAGAATGTGTGCAGGCTGCGATTGAAGAAATCATTATTGTGGCCACTCCAGAGGGCAAACCTATTTACGAGGACTATTTCAACAACAATGTCAATCGTATTCGCAAACAATTGGCAGCTCAGGGCAAAGAAGATCGCTATGAACCCGTGCAACAAGTTTTGAATTATCCAAAAATTACAGTGATCACTCAGGATCTGAGCTTGCCATATGGCAATGGTTCGCCTTTTGCTTCTGCCAAGGCTTTCGTGGAAAATGAAGAAGCTTTCTTGGCTATCTACAGCGATGATGTGGTTTTTGGCAATCCTAGTGCTGCCAAAACTCTAGTCGATACTTATCATTTATATAATGACGCTGATGCCATTATCATGGTGGAAGAATTGCCAATTCAAGAAATGAATAAGTATGCCGCCGTTTCTTTGCGCGATGGAGAATATCGAGAAGGTCAAGAAAACATTTTGGCGGGCATTGTCGAAAAACCCAAAGTTGAAGAGGCGCCTAGCAATTTAGCTTCTTACGGTCGTTATTTGTTGACACCAGCAATTTTTGAGCATCTAACCGCCAGCGCTACTGGCAAAGATGGCGAGTTATGGACTGCTGATGCCATTGGCAAGTTAAATGAAGCCGGAGCCAAAGTCTTGGTGGCTAAAAATAATAGTAAATGGATGACTACTGGTGATCCAGAAAATTATTTTAAAGCTCATCTCAAATTTGTCATCGAAAATGAAAAATACGGTCACAAAGTTAAGGCTTGGGTTGAAGAAATTTCTGCTCAGATTTAGATTAAGCCGAGCGCAAATGATTTTTTATTATAGCAATTTTGCCAGTGAAATTACAGGTTTATTTTTTTGCACCAAAACTTAAAATAAATCATAATCGCTCTTTAACTCCACTTTCTTTTGCAGGAAAGTCAAGCAATGTTTTTCCTCAACAGCTCTTTTAAGGGCTTATGGAAGTATTTTGTTTTCGTGGAAACAGAATCTTCTTGCCCACCTCGTTTTTTTCGGGGAAAGAGGCTTGCTTTTCTGCAAAGGGGAGTGGAATTTAATATTTAGCAAAAAAAGCTCACTGAATTTTCGTCTGTATTTTCCCCAGTTTTTCAATTCGCTTTGCATCTTTTGTACCAGCTGCTTTTTGTTTTGCAAAAAGACAGGGTCCGAAATTCGCTTTGCATCTTTCGTACCAGCTGCTTTTTGTTTTGCAAAAAGACAGGGTCCGAAATATAATACAGAATGTCTATTTTGCCTTTGTAGCTCAGTCGGTAGAGCGCAGTCTTGGTAAGACTGAGGTCTCGGGTTCGATCCCCGACGAAGGCTCACGGTTTGGTGTTTAAGCGCACCGCCTAAAATAGCCAAGGTACTCAAGTGGTCAACGAGGGTAGTCTGTAAAACTACTGGCTTAGCCTACGAAGGTTCGAACCCTTCCCTTGGCACATTAAAGGGGCAATGTGGGGAAAAACGCCCCCCTAGCTCAATTGGTTAGAGCACCTGTTTTGTAAACAGGAGGTTCCGGGTTCGATCCCCGGGGGTGGCTCAAAGAGGCTGACTCTTAAAATAATCATAAAGTATGTTAAAATAACAAATCTATGGCAAGTAAGAAAAAAGGTCCCAGACAAGCAATCGGTTTACAATGTAGTGTTTGTAATGCCTTTGGCTACGTCAGTGAATACAACAAAAACAACGAAACTCTTAAAAAGCAAACTTCAGGCGAGGGTAGTTTTCCCTTGAGCAAGTACTGTAAAGTTTGTAAGAAACACACTCCTCATAAATTGATGAAGAAATTGAAGTAAAAACATCTCGAGGCCTTACGGTCGAGATATTTTTGTTTCGCTTACTTAAACGTGGATCTCTTGAAATAATTTCTTTTTTTAATTGTTTTCTCTGACCGCTTTTAAAATATTTTTTGCTCCTCTATAAAAAATGGGATCAAGTTTTTTACTATTAATCATGGCTTGAGTGAGCCAGGATTTTTGGCTTTCATCTTTAATGCTTGGAATAGGGCGATTGGCGCTATTTAACTTATCTGTTTCAAAAGTAACTTCGTTATTACTAGTAATTTTTACCAATTGTTCAACGATGTGATCAACGTTGGCCACTTGCGCAGTGCCGCTTTTTTTAAAAACCCGACGGACATTGTGTTCCCATTCGCCCCATTCTTTAAGCGTGAGCAAAGCAGAGCCAGAAACGACGGCATCATAAGCCATATCGCCAGAAGGTTTGCTGATAAAAAGATCGGCATGGGGAAAGGCTTTTTGAATTAATAATTCGTTGGCATCAACGATTTGTGGATGATAGATAATGCTGAATCTAGATTGATGATCTTCTTCTGTTTTAGTTTTAATTCTGGCATTTAGGCTAAATTTTGCTGGGTCTTTAGGACTGATTACTCGATAAGCGAGCTTGTTTTTTTCGGCAATTTGTACTGCCATTTCTTTATGATCCAAGTGGGTGCCAGCATAAAAAATCAATTGTGTAGTTACTAAATCGGTTTTTTGGTCACTAGCTTGCTGTTTCAGAACAGGTAAAAGTTGTTCCAAAATACTCTTGATCTCTGATTTATTGGTGCCAAGCCCACCTGTTGTTAAACAAATTTTCAAAGGTCGATCTTTGGTCCAAGCTTTTTTATTTTCATTACAGGCAATAATTCTGGGATCAATTGGGGGTCCAGTGACAACGACTTTGTCTTTTATTTGGTTTTCTGGAATATTTTTACCAATTTGTTGAGCTAGGTCAAAAAAAGCCAATTTTGTTGCTTCATCAAAAACTAAAAAGCGCATATTAGGTAAATGAGCGTTATCTAAATAATCGCTACGCACGTGTGGATCTGTGATCATTTGCATAACTTTTTTACCCTCTGCTGCGAGGATGTTGCCAGTGACAATATGCATTGAAAGAATAGTTTTTTTGATGCTAGAACCAAGGTAGAGAGTGGGTGGAGTGACGTTATCTAAAATGGGCATTTTAGAACGACCGAATTTGTCTATCACGTCTTTTAAGCTTTTTAGAATTGGCCAACGAGCAATGATTTTACCGATTTCATGAGTCAAAGTTACGCTTTTAAAAGCTTCATTACTGACATAATTAGTGCCATCAACCAGCCAAGCTTTCTTAGGATCAATTTTTTCACCCCAAGCTTGCATCGCCACGCCCAGAGCCATCGAATAATGAGCGCGAGACAGCACAATGTCAGTGCTTTTATCTTCTTCTTTTTGATGATGCAAACCCTTGAGATCTTCTTGAAAAGAAGCCGAGACCGTCATGATTGGCACTTGAGTTTGCTCGAGAAGCTTTTTGTCTGCTTGGTAGATTTTTTTTAAATCTCTGCTGATGTCGTAATCTTGCATGATTTTTAGTGTAGCAGTTCACTCGTTGAGTTAGAAGTATGTTTTTATATCCAATTGACCGAACAAAACACGAAGATTATGATATTCATATGGCTTATTCTTTAGAAATTAAAAACAAAGCAATCGAACTTAGAAAAGCTGGCTATTCCATAAAAGAAATTGCTAGAACTTTGACTATAGCAGTAAGCACATCTTCAATTTGGCTTAGGAAAACACCCATTAGCTCAGCTGGCAAGAATCGCATGCAAAAGCAATCTTCTATAAACAGATATAAAATGTCGATCTTCTGGAATAAAAAGAGATTAAAAAGATTATTGTTTCATCAAAAAAAGGCACAAAAAATACTCAAACAGGTCATTTTTACCAAATCAATTAATAAATTAATCTGTGCAGTTTTGTTTTGGGCAGAAGGGTCAAAAAACACCAACCATATAGCATTTACTAATTCTGACCCAAGAATGATTGAAGTATTTCTTAACTTATTACGTCAAAGCTATGATTTGGATGAAAGTAAATTCCACGTCAGTATGCATTTGCATGAGCATCATGATTTACAACGGTCTTTCAATTTTTGGTCAAAAGTGACTAAAATTAATCGATTACAATTCATTAAACCATACATAAAACCGCACACTGGTTTTAGAAAAAAGTTAGGTTATAAGGGATGTATAACCATTCGTTATTATGATTCTGAAATTGCCAGAGAACTAACGGCACTATATAATAGTCTCCCTAGTAAATAGGGCGGTCGTCCAGTGGTAGGGCCTTTCTCTCCAAAAGAAATGACGAGGGTTCGATTCCTTCCCGCCCTGCAAATATAAAAAAGTCCAGCAATGCTGGATTTTTTTATATTTGTTGTGGTAAGGAAAAATAACGAAGCTTTTTTGGTTTTCAATTAATTGCCATTGTTTCTTAAAGCTTCTAAAAATTCTGCTTCTATTTGTTTTTTTTCAATTTCAGCCATTTTTTCAAAAATCTGAGCCAAAGGTAATTCAGTCATGGTCATCACTTCATGAAGGCTACGATATTTTTTGCGATCAGCGGAAGCTGAGTGACCTTTTTGGCCGATTTGACAGGCAAAAATCCCAAAACGAGGATCGATAATGCGGTTTCCGCCAACCAAATTGCCAATAAACCAATCTGGTCCTCCCTTTGGATCTTTTATTTGCAAGTGAACAGCGAGGATATCCGAGCGCATGCTTTCTTGAACTCCTTCTAAAGTATCAGCTATTCTCAGCACCATTACTTGGATATCAATTCCATCAATTGAAATAGTCGTCTCTAAAGAGACTGGCCACTTGCCATAAAGGAAAACATACGCCAACTCTCTCAAGCCTTTTTTTATAGTTTTGCTTTTTGGATCTTGTTGATAAGCAGTCGATAAAGCTCTGAGCAAAAATTCTCTCGCTAACTGAATAGTTTTTAATTCTTTCTCAATTTTTCTTTGTTCCTCATTCATTCCAAAATATTCTTCAAGGTAATTGGTCATAAGCTTTTTTAATTATCTTTCTAATTAATTTTACTTCCACAAAACTTACACTTTTTCGCCTTAAAGGGAATTTTGCTCAAGCACTCTGGGCAAACTTTTTCTGCAGGCTCGGTTTTTTTAGGTTTTTTTGCTTCCATAAGTTTGTTCATTGGCAAAACGATGAAAAAATAAATAGTGGCTGAAATCGTTAAAAAGGAAAGCACTGCGTTGATAAAGTCGCCCACCATAAATTTACTTTGGTTAATGGTGAAATAAATGTTTGAAAAATCCGGCGTACCACCAAAGGCTCCAATAAAAGGAGTGATAATGTCTTTTACTAGTGCACTGACCACATTACCAAAAGCTACGCCAACCACCACGCCGACTGCCATGTCGACAACGTTGCCTTTGAGAATAAATTTTTTGAAACCTTCTAGCATGATGTCCTTTTTTTGAGTAGTTTTTATTCTAAAAATTTCAATAAATAAATTGTGCTAATTCCAATCGCAACAAAGACTAGCGACTGGAGTAATTTCCACAGGTTTTTTTCAGCTCTAATTTCTGGTAGTAAATCAGCGGCGGCGATGTATAAAAAGCCACCTGCGGCGACAGCCAATAAATAATGAATAGCCACATCACTAAAATCAAACAGCCATTGGCCAATTAAAACACCTAAAACGGCAAATAAAGACACAAAAAAGTTAAAAAAGACCGCTTGCTTTTTACTTAAACCGGCGTGCAGCAAAACCCCAAAATCACCCAGTTCTTGAGGTAATTCATGCAAAATAATGGCTAAGCTAGCTCCCAGACCAACTTCCCAGCTGACCGCGAAGCTAGCAGCGATAATTAGGCCATCAATGAAATTATGAACTGAGTCACCAATTAAATTCATGTAAGCCACGCTATGTACTTCACAATGATCTTTGTGACAATGATGCCAGCCAAGTAATTTTTCAATCAAGAAAAAGCCTAAAAATGCTATAAAAGTGATTTGCAAACTCATTTCTGCCCCCAAAACCTCAATGCTTTCTGGTAAAAGATGAAAAAACGCATCGGCCATCAGGGTTCCAGCTGCCAAAGCTAGTAACAAATGAATGATTTGATGTAATTGTTTTTTGAGGAGTAACAAAGAAGCTGCGCTTAATAAAGAAAGCAAACTGATTAAAAGAGTAGCCAGTAAAGCAATATTCATATTATTAGTTTTTTTAAATTCCTAAATAAAAATTTTCAATAAAATATCAATGAGAGGACGAAGTAAAGCGTTTACCGCCGAACTGCCGCCCACCCAAGGAAAGACCAGCATGATTAGGATCACCGTACCATAGCGACTCATCACGTCTTCATACTCTAAGCTGGCTTGATGAGGCAATAAAGCACGCATGATTTTGCCGCCGTCCAGAGGGTAAATGGGCAATAAATTAAAAAGAGCTAAAGCAACATTGATAAAAATTAACTGCATGCTAAAAAGGGCAAAAAACTCGCCGCCAAAACCTAGTTTTAACAAAATTGACAAAAAAGTAGCAATTAGTAAATTGCTTGCTGGTCCAGCAGCAGCAATCAAAGCGGCATCACGGATGGGTTCTTTGAGATTGTATGGATCATAAGGCGCAGCCTTGCCCCAGCCGAAACCAGTCAAAATAATCGCCAGAGTGCCAAGCGGATCTAAATGGGCGAGGGGATTAAGAGTTAGACGACCCTTGATGCGTGGGGTGGGATCGCCCAAGCGATCGGTGACAAAACAGTGGGCGAATTCATGAAAACCGATAGAAATCACTAGGCCAGCCATAAAAATAAAAAAAGCGATGGGGTTTTGAACGAGTAGATCTAACATAGGTTGTTTGATTCTATTATACTTCTTTCATTTTTTCTTTAAGCATTCGCCATTTATCACCTAAAAAATTACGCAGATACCAAGTAGCTTGGCGAAAGTGAGTAGCGCAGTATTTCAAATCACTTTTACAATTTGGGGCGAAATATATATTGAGAGTTTCACTGAAACCATCCTTGGTAATAGTAACCGAAGTTTTAAGAGGTTTGCTATTCATAAAATCTAAAAACAACATGCCATTTTGACCATGTTGAGCTTTGACTTCCACACTATCAATTTTGTCAGCGACAGTGATTTTAGGCTCGGTTTTCAAAGTCACCGGATAGCCATACTGATCCTTTGGAAACAAGACCAGGCGCACGGGGTTGCGTCCGGCCATGGCAAAGCGATTATTTTTATGTAAATAAGTAGTTTTAGCACTGAGAGAATGTTCGCTTAATTCTGGAAAAAGTAGAGGATAATGTTTTTGACGCATTTCTTCAAACAAATTTGCTTGATTTTTAATTTTGATGGTAAAAATATTTAAATCGTTTTGACTAGTGATTTTTATTAATTGCCAAGCCTGTTCTTTTTTAATTTTTTCGAGTAAAGCATTGTTAGTTTGATCAACAGTCTGTTTAATTAAGGCAATGTTTTGATCATCAAAAATGGCTAAAAGCTGATCTTTATTGATTACTTTAAATTCACTGTCACTGATTTCAATTTTCAATGTTTTTGGATCAATCTTTTCACTAAGTAACAATCGGCCTGGTTTCAGCTCATTTTTCTTTAATTCATTTAGGTTATCATTGGTCAATAAATCAAATTGTAAACTTTGATCATTAGCTGGGTAGCGCGAACCATCGATAATAAAAGGAACTATCCACCAGCCCAATTTTTTAGCCGACTTTTCCAAATATGGATCAGTAAAACTGTCATCATAGATTCTTAAATCACTGATAAATAATTCTTTATCGCTTAAACGCAAGCGTAAGCGGTAGTGTGGAGTAGTAATCCACCAGGCTTTTTCATTGGTATTTTTCTGATCTTGACCCTCATAGACAGATAGTTTTTGATTTGAGTTGTTTTTTTGCCTAAAAAAAATTGCGTAATCCTTGGCCAACAAAACCTGCTGGTCTTGATGTTCTTGCTGGTATTTTTTGATAAAATTTAATTGTTTTTTAAATTCAGTCTGCACTTCACTGGGCATCGAATTTTCTAAGCCGAGCAGAGCGAAAGTATCTTGATTGGAGTTTTGTGAGTGAGCTTGTAAAAATAAGTGTTCAAAGTAGCTA
Source organism: uncultured Pseudomonadales bacterium (assembly GCA_964637295.1). Classification (GTDB taxonomy): domain Bacteria; phylum Patescibacteriota; class Microgenomatia; order UBA1400; family PJMF01; genus UBA1364. The sequence goes on from CAZWWE010000004.1 coordinate 42,531, forward strand.
AAATCTGCTTTACGTAGGGCATAATCATTGGGTTGCGAAGTAAAAGAACTGCTGTCATCTCCATAATTATAGACCGGATCAGTGATAGTTTGTCTGACGATGATGGGCATGTTTTCATTATTTTGAGCAGCGGGCACTAAAGCCCAATTTTGGCTTGGATAATATGGATAATGAACTGGTCCACCATAAAGTGTGTAAGAATCGACACCCATTTGTTCTCTAGTGATTTGGTGAAGCAATACGCCATACTGGTTTTTTAAGAGTTGCAGAGAAAAAGGATCAATCATCCAAGCGGTGGTAATTTTTGGATAATTATCAAAAACTTTTTTAAAACTTTCCATGTAAGTCTCTAGAATTTTTTTGCGATCACTCAGCGAATAGCCAATCAAATAAGCAAACTGCGCCTCATACCAATTACTTTCGTTGCCGCTATAATTAACACCTGCATCTTGAGCCAACTCTTGAGTAATTTCTAAAAAAGCTCCCCATTCAAGATTGGGATTAGCTTGATATTTTTTAATGAGCCTTAGAAATTCAGGATTTTTCAAAACGTCATAACGTAAAGTAAAAGTGCTGGGTAAACTTAATTGAGAAACAGTATCTAGCTGCAATTTTAAATTAACTACATTTCCAGGACTGCAACACTCAGTTCCGCGCACTTGATTGATGATTAAAGTAGTGTGATCTGCTGCTAGAATTGGTTGACTAAAGATTATGCCAAAAGTCAAAATAAATAATAAAAATATCATTTGCTAAATTATTCTAACATCTCACTTGAAAATTTCTTCCTCTGCCCATTTTTTTCTTCATATGGTAAAATCACCCTCTGTTATGAAAATCAATTTGCATAAATACTCTACAATCGCTAGCTATGGTCACAACGTTTCTCACGCCAAGAATCGTACCAGAAGAGCTTTTAAATATAATTTGCACACTGCTACCGTGATGATTGATGGCCTCAAGAAAAAAATTAAGGTTCCTACTCGAGTCTTGAGACAACTTAAGAAATTAGGTTTGACCAATCACTATAAGAAAACTGCTTAATTTAATTTGTTAAAGCAAGGCGTTTTTGCATTCTCTAAATAGACAAGGATTTTTACCCTCGATTTGCACGCGATCGAGAATTAGTTGTTGATTATCTATGTGACAGGCAAAAATCTTCATTCTTTTTTCACCTTGATTGGTTTTAATTACGGTCCATAGTCCTGGCCAGGGAGAGAAAGCGCGACTAGCATTAATGATTAATTGAATTTGCTCAGTTTTATCTTTGCAAATTTCATCATCCATTAATAAATTGTTTAAAAGCTTTTGTTTGTCTATGGATAAATGTACTTTTTCTAAATGATTAGTCATTAGTTGTTGCAAAGCTTGCCAAGTAATAAAACTATCTGTCTTATCCAATCTGCGAGCGGTTCTAGTTGGACTTTCGAGTGGTTGTGGCTGGCTTGTAATTTTCTTTTCTGCAAAATCGCTGATTAAATTAGCCAATTTTTTCATCATCAGCTTAAAAGCATGCTCATAATATTCATCTTGTGTCCAGTTTTCTTCAATTTCAAAAGGCAACTGAGCAATAATTGGGCCTTGATCCAAACCCTCGTTCATGATCATCAAAGTTACTGCAGATTGTTTTGTTTCCTCAGCTAAATCCTTAAACAATAAAGCAAATTGTCCGGGAGAACTACCGCGCCATTTTGGTAATAGTGAAGGATGAACATTAAGTGGAGCAATTTTGGGTATTTGCAGTAACCAAGAGGGAATTAAATAGCCGAAATCTACCACTAAAAGAAAATCTATTTCTCCAGCAGTGAATAGTTGTTCTTGCAAAGTGCCATCGATCTTTTTTTCAACTGCAAAATTAGTAATTTGATTTGCTTCTGCCCAAACTTGTAGAGGATTTTTAGTAAGAACTTGTTTTCGACCAATTAATTTAGGAGTGGGAGAGATGGTGTATCTAATTTCAAAACGATTATCAGTCTGCAAAGCTTCTGCCATCATGACAGTGTATTGACTGGAACCAGCTAAAGCAATTTTGTATGGCATTGTTTGATTTTTATAAAAGAGAAAGAATTTCTCGTTTATTTTTTACTTCTACCCATTGACCATCTTCTTCGATGTAAATTGGTAAATTATTTTCCAGAATGTGATCAGTAAAGAGAATGCCCTGCAAATGATCGTATTCGTGTTGAATCACTCTTGCGTCAAAATCACTAAAACGAATTTTTTTGTTTTTCAGCGTGAATTTTTTATTAAGTAAATCATGATAAAAAATGCTCTGATATTGGATTTTTATCCATTCGTAACGAGGTACTGGGCCATAGAGTAGAGGGATGGAAAGACAACCTTCAAATCTCTCTTCACCATTGGCTAGACCTTTAATTTTTTTCTTACTGGTTTTAGTAATGACAGGATTGATAAAAAATTCAATTTTTGGTTTTTGACTCGCTTGATTTTCTGCGCCCAAAATGGCAGCAAAAACCTGCAGAGACTTATCTACTTGAGGAGCTGCTAAGCCAACTCCACTAGGTTGTTCTTTTTCGAGTAAAGTTTTGGCTAATTGTTCTAAAAACCCAAAAAACTTTTTATCAAAAACATCAATTGTTTTAGCTTTTTGACGTAAAGTTTGATGTGGGGCGCTAATAATTTTCATCTTTATAAGCTTGTATTATACAGTAACACCACCTTATTTATTGGATTAGAGAAATTTATTGTTTAAATTTTTTTGAATAATTTTAACAACATCAGCTTTTTTATTTAAAACGGTCAAATGATTACCGCCTTTGATTACGATTAATTTACAATGAGTTAATTTTTTTTGTAGCGAAAAAGCAAAGGGGAGTGGAAAAACTCGATCTTTATCTCCATGAATCAAAATTACATTGTTTTTAATTTTGTTAAGTTTGTGTGAAAAATCGAAATTTATAATTTCTCTGCTAATGTATAAATAACTTTTTGGTGAAGTGTGGAGAATATCTGAACCAATTCTTTTGGGATTGAAGTCGCCACTTTTTTCGTATTTTTGATAGGCAGGGTAATTTTTAAGATACAAATTAGGAAAAAACTTTAACATAAAGAAAATGAGACCCTTGATAGGAAAATATCGATAAAGCATTCTGGCTAAGTCAGGTGCCTTATAAGAAACATTCAACAAAACCAAAGACTGAGAAAAATATGGGTAATTAATTGCCAATCCTAGAGCCAAAATACCTCCAAAACAATGTCCGATTAAAGTAGCATTTTCTGCTTTTTCTCGATGCAAAATTAGTATTAAGTCATTAATAAAATAATTTAAGCCATATTGGTAACTTTTTTGAGGTCGTTCTGATTGACCGTGTGCGCGAAGATCAATGTTAATAATTTTGTAATGATTTTTTTGAAAAGGCGCCGTTAAAGGATCAAGGGCCTTTAAACTGCCTCCAAATCCATGAATAAAAACTAGCGTTTTTTTGGCCTGTTTGCCGGTAAAAACTTCGTAGTAAATTTTGACCCCATCAATGCTTTGGATATTTTTTGCAATCATTTTGTTTGCGTTTGAGCACTGAGGCTAGCTTCAATAATTTGCAGTTTTTCTTGAATTAATTGATCTTCTGGGGCTAGATATTGCAAACAATATGAATATTGTTCTTTGGCTTTTTCAAGTTCACCTCTAGTAAAATACATGCGCGCCAATTCATTTCTGGCGGCCAAATAATTAACTTTAATTTCGACAGCGTATTCCATTTGTGCCAGGGCAGTATCATGTTGGCCTAGTATTTCTAAAACTAAAGCCAAGTTGTAATACAATTTGGCGTCGCTTGGAGCTAACTCGATTGCTTGACGAAGTACTTGTTCAGCAGAGGTATAAAGATTTGGATCCAGTTGGCCTAATAAAATATAAATGCGTGCCTGACTTTTGTAAAAATTGAGATGCACGGGGTTGAGTTGCAGAGCATATTGGCCACTTTCAATGGCTTTTTGAGCCAATTGTGCACTGTAAGTGCTTTGTTGATTTTTAGCAAAAGCAATACTTAACTTGGCATAATCTCCAGCTAATTCTTCATAAAATAAAGCTTCATGAGGAGCTTTTTGGATTGCTGTTTGGATTAAAGGTAGTCCAGTTTGCCAATCACCCACAGCAAAGGCGTTTTTGCCTTTAGTAAATAAATGATCGGCTTGCCAAATTAGCCAAATTTTGGACAGCACTAATATAGCTATGATTAAAATTAAAGCAGACAAAAAATACTCTTTATTTGTTAAATTAATTGTTTTTTCAATCTTTTTATTTTCAGAAAAATTATCTAACTCGGTACTTGTTAAATGCAAAATGATCATGGCCAAGAAGCCAAAAAGTAAAAGATTACTTACTACCGTAGAAAAACCAAAAAAATTGGCCACAAACATAGCCAACAAACCTGCCAACAAAGCCAAGATTTGACGTCTTTGCTTTTGCTGCCAAGAGTTTTTGATCCCGACATAAAACACACTCCCAAAAATGCCGAGATAGCTCAATAAGCCAAAAATACCTGAATTGGCTAATAAATTTAGTAATTCATTGTGAGCCTTGTTATATAAAAAATCCCATTCTGACACTAAATTATGAGTCAAAGGTCGATCTAAGTAGTAACTATAGGCAAAAGTTTCCACACCAGAGCCAAAAAGAGGATATCTTTGCCAAATTTTAATTGCTCCTTGCCAAACAATTTTTCTAATTTCTTCTGAAGGTGTACCGCCATTTTGATTTTGCCAATCAATGTTGGTTTGCATGAACTTGGGTGTTAAAAGATTTAATCTAGTAGCTACCAATAAATAAATTATGACAATCACACTCACTAGGAAGCTGACAACGCCCAGCCACTTGAAGATTTTTTTTGTCAAAGAGGGTGTTTTCAACACGGTGATGAATAGTCCGTAAAAAACAAGCCCTAAGCCGAGGCCTATAAATCCCGATCGAGATTTAGTGTAAAACAAAGCGAGAAAACTAGTTAGCAAAGCAAATAGCAAGTACCAACGGCTCGATTTTTTTCTGGCTTCTAATAATTGATTTAGATTGAGTGGTATTAAGCTGATGAGAAAAACTGCTAGCCAGTTTGGTTGGCCAAAAGTAGCAAAAACACGGTAGCGAGGATTATTGTTTTCTGACCAGCATTCGCTGTCAAACTTTTGCGTAATTAGCCAGCAACTTGGAGAATGATTGAAGTGTTCAGGAATGGCATAGAGACTAACCAATAAACTGGATAGGATCAAGCTGCTGAAAATAATAGTTAATTGTTTGGGTTTAAGATTGGCAATCAATGCATAAAACAAGCTAATATAAGTTAGAGTAGATAAGAGACCTCCGTTAAATCGAGTGTAATAGCCAAACCAGGAAGTTCTTAAGTGCATGGAAAAGATGGTGGCCATAATTTGAGAAAGTAAAAATGCGAGCAAAAAATAGTCCAAGGGAGTGCGTTTGAAGATGAATTTTTGTTCTACCACCATTCTTAGCGCCCATAGCCCGAGCAGCAAAGTGGTTGCGACATAAACAAACAACATTTTGCTAAATTCGAACAACTCTTGATTAGCCCAGGTAAAAATGAAAGGTGTGAGAAAAAAAAGCAAATTAAAAATGACGAAAATTGACCTGTCTAAACCAGTGGCTAATTTTTGGCGATTAACTTGCATAAATGAATGTGTTAAATTGAGATTGTACAATATTTTATGTAATAAATGGAACCTGCCTATGATCCAAATTCAAGACGATAATTTCAACCAAAGTACTTTAGGAGGACAAACGAATTCAACTACGCCAACGAATTTAACAAGCCAAGTGAATTCGTCACCAATTACTCCAAAGCAAGATAATAAACAATCGGAAATCGATAATTTATTGGCTGAAATTGAACGTTTAAGCAAAAATTTAGAGCAAAAAAGGGGCGGCAATGAAAATGAAACAGATTCTAAGAAAGATTTTGCCCCAAACAACTTGCTTCCAAATGCCTCACAGCCAGTTGGTCAAGTAAGCAGTCAATCAGTTTCGTCTGCGGCTTCCAATACTTCAGCAGATGAGAAATTTGATTTTGATGCTTTTTTACATGATTTAGAGAATAAAATTGATCAGGTCAAAGCAAATGAATCAACAACTGAAGCTGCTCACACCACCTCTCCAGTCAATTCTAATCAATCAAGTAATAATCTGACCAGTGCTGCAAACGGAGTGGAAGAAACTGATTTTAGAAAAGCTCGATTGGCCAGTGATCTAAATTCTGCTGACAGCAATCATAATGTTGCTGAGCCAATTGCAACTCCAGAGCAGACTAATCAACAGCAAACAGAGAACAGTGAGGATTTAAAAGCTCAAAATATTTTTGAAATGCTAGGTCTCATGAGCATTTCTGACGCCGAAAAAAATCAATTTTTAGATGAACTTGAAGAAGTGATTTGGGATGATTTTGTGGCTCATGATCTTGAGCTTTTATTGACGAGCGAAGAATTTGCTGAAGCAAGAAAAATTTTAGACAATTCAGCTAAGAGTGAGATGCAGCGTAAAGAAGACCTGATTGATTATTTAGACAAACTTTTACCCAACTTAGATGAACTGCTATACGACAAAGCTTTGGAACTAAAATCAGAAATGATGGGTGAGCGCCTAAGCAAAATGAAGGCTGACGCTGATCCCATGCTTTTAGCTAAAATTAAAGAGGCAGAGTCTCTGATTAGCCAAAATCGCTGGCACAGTGCAATCCTCTTACTCAATCAGCAGAGCTAATGTAGTAAACTATTCTTTAATGCAGCCATTATCAGTTTTGTCACGCTTGGGCGTTTTTAGCTACAAACACCTGTTGTTAATCGATTTGCACAGTGCGGGCATGAGTTTTTATTTAGCCAAAGATGTCAAGGAATTAAGTGCCATAGATTTTGCTCATTTAACTTTGCTAAAATCTCTCTCTTGCCAGAATTTATGTCAAAGAAATTTATTGGCCAACCTTAAACACTGCCAAGAAAGCTTACAATCACAATTACAAGCTTTTGACTTAAAGCAATATGCCTTGATTTTTTTAATCTCTCCAAATCATAGTGTTTTAGAAAAAAAAGCTCTTTTATCTTTGACGCCTATATTTAAAACGGTAACTTTAATTGAACGCCATTATTTTTATAACTTCTATTTAATGCAAAAGAGAAATTTTTCCAAAATAAAATTTCTAATTAACATGTTCGACGATTGTGCAGAGCTAAGCTTGTTTGATCAAGATCAGCTTTTGGCTCATCAAAATACAGCCTTGCATAATTTTGTCATGCAAAGTCAAGATTTTTTTACTTCTCAGCAAAAGCAGCTAGCTTTCGCTAGACCAGATTGCTTTTATTTTTTTACCAACAACGTTACTCATCCAGTTGAAAACGCTGATCTGGTCAAAGCTTTGCAACTAGAGGCCATTGAAATAGACCAATTATGTTAAACAAGACTCATCAAGCAGAGCTAATTGCTTTATTAATCATCTTTATCTTGTTTTTCTTGCAATTCTTAAATCTCTTGAAACTGGATTGGGCTGTCAATCTAGCTAATAGTTGGAAAGTTAAAAACTATCAGTTTTTACAAATGTTTAATCGACCCTTACAGCGCATGGTTTCAATGTGGAAATTAACGGCTAGATTGGAAGATTTGCAATATCGATATAGTGAAGCGGCAGCTAGAGTAGCAAAAATTCAAGTTTTGGAGGCAGAAAATCAAGAATTGCGCAAACTTTTAGAAAACAGCGATCGTTCTTATCAAAAGGTGATCGTAACTGCGCCAGTGATTTCTTTTGCACAGAGCTTTGTGCAAGCTGGGGCTCAAGCAGGCGTTAAGCTTGGTTCAGCTGTTTTATATAAAGATACATTATTAGGTTTAGTGGATCAGGTAGAAGAAAAACAATCTAGCGTTTTACTTTTGTCTAAACTGAACGACTCTTATTTATTAGCAGAAACTGAAAACGGGGTAAAAGGCATCATTAAGGGCAATGGCAAAGAAGTTTTGTTTACCGAATTAAAACAAGATGATCCCATTAGTCTTGGGCAATTGGTTTTTACTGCTTCACAGGTTAGCATTGAAAAAGGTTTATTGATTGGTAGGGTGGCCCACATTGTTGAAGAAAATCCAGCTCTAGCAGTTAAAACAGCGGTGATCGAACAATTGGTTGATTTTTATGAAGCAAGTTTAGTGGAAATTAGGTAAAGATGATTATATATTTAACTTTTTTATTATTGGTACTGAGCATCGAAGCAACTCTAGGTTTGCCCATTTTTTTTATTTATTGGTCTTGGCGATTGTCTGTTCGTTATCAAAAACCGCAACAAATCTTTGCCTTATTTTTAATTAGTTTATTAATTGCTCTTTTTTACGCTTTATCTTGGCCTTTATTAGCTTTAATTTTACTTATTTTATATTTTTTTTGGCAAAAAATTCCGACTACTTATTGGTTAACTAAATTCATCTTGGTTTTGCTTTTCTTTTTTGCGTTTTTTTTCTTGGCGCACTTACATTTTACTTATTTTTATTTGCTCCATTTTTTGATTTTTTGTTTATATTTTTACCGAAATAATTTTAGGCATTATGCGAGCTAAATTTATCATTCTATTGGGATTTTTTGTAGCTTCTTTTAGCTTGCTATTAGCGCGTTTGATTGATGTTGCTCTAGTTCAGGGTCAGCATTTTTTCAATTTAGCAGAAGACAATCGTTATTTTATTAAAAAAAATCCTGCTGAAAGAGGTATTTTTTTAGATCGTTATCATCAAGCTTTGGTAAAAAATGAAAGACAATATTTTCGCCACCTGCAAGAAGACAGGCTTTATTCTGATAAAATTTTTCTCACTAGAGATGAAGCCTTGAGTTTTTTAGCCAGTGAGAGTGCCAATTTGGGCTATGAACTCAGTCGAGTTTATCCTTATCGAGAGGCCTTAAGTTCAGTTTTGGGTTATTTATCTCCAGTGAGTGAAGAAGATCTGCAGGCAAATGCTCAATTATCTTTAAATTCGAGAGTGGGCAGCATGGGCTTGGAACAATTTTTTGATCATCAATTACAGGCTCAAGCCTCTTCACTCAAGTTCGAAACCAATGCTCTTGGTCAAAAACAACGTCTGGTTGCAGAAAAGCCGGCAGTTTATGGGCAAAATATAGAAACTGCTTTAGATCCTTACTTAAGTCAAGTAGCTTATCAGGCTATGGCTGGCAAAAAAGGAGCAGTAATCATTATGGATGCTAGTAACGGTGAGTTGTTGGCTTTAGTTAATAGTCCTAGCTTTGACGCCAATCTCTTTGAAGAACATTATCTTAATAATTTATATCATCGAGATCGTCAATCGAGTTTGTCTAAAATTACTCAATATCTGCAAGACGAGCGGCAGGTATTTTTTAACCGCAGTCTCAGTGGAACTTATCCTCCTGGATCAGTTTTTAAACTGATCACCGCTTTAGCTGCTTTAGAAGAGGGGGTGATTGATGAAAAAAGTGTAGTAGATGATCAAGGAACTTTGAAAGTGGGAGATTATGCTTATGCCAACTGGTATTTTACTCAATATGGTCGAGTAGAAGGTAGCGTCAATGTACAAAAAGCTTTGGCACGCAGTAATGATATTTTTTTCTACAAGGCCGCGGAGTGGCTAGGACCAAGCAAACTGGCTGAATATGCCCGACTTTTTGGTTTGGGCAGTCCGACTGGAGTGCAAAGTCTGCAAGAAGCTAGTGGTTTAGTGCCAGATCCCGTTTGGAAAGAAAATCAAAAAGGCGAAACTTGGTATTTGGGTAATACTTATCATTTTGGGATTGGTCAAGGAGATTTGCTGGTCACACCTCTGCAAGTAGCCAATTTTACCCAAGCCATTGCCAATCGTGGAGTTTTTTGTCCTAGTTCGCTTTTACCGATTACTCAACAGAATTGTCGAGATCTATTGCTTGAACAAAAAAATTTAGATTTGGTGTTAAGGGGCATGTTAGATGCTTGTAGCACCGGTGGCACTGCTTATCCTTTGTTTGCTTACAATCAAAACATAGCAGCAGCTCTTGCCAAAGAAAATGCTGAGCTTGGTGCAGAAGAAAAAATTTCGCGAGGCATGATTGCTTGTAAAACTGGGACAGCAGAATTTGGAGCAGCTGACGTGCGTGGTTATCGACAAACTCATGCCTGGATTACTGCCATTGTTGGAATGGATCCAAGTCAATGGTCGACCAGCGAACTTGAAACCGCAACTGATCCACAGCGAGTTGCCTGGCTTAATTTGCTTAAAGCCCATGGTTTTCCCAAAAAACTAGTGATAACTGTTTTGGTTGAAAGTGATAGCGATAAAATTTATTCTGAAGGCTCACAAGATGCCGCTCCAGTAGTGGCGCAAATTTTAACTTGGATTAGAGGAGTTTAGTTTCAGTCACACTTGCTGTAATTTTGTTTTGGCATACTTAGTAAATAGATGTTTCAAACTCAATCATCTCAAGCAATTTTAGAACACAAAGCTTTTTTAATTGCTTTATTATCCTTATCTGGAGTGGGGGCCAAAACAGTTTTGAGAATTTTAGATGTTTGCCGCCAAAAGCAACTGAGCGAAGCAGAGTTTTGGGTTAATCGTTATCATATTTGGCAGGAAATGCTCTTAAAAGAAAAAACGATTGAGTCAATTAAAAAGTTCAAAAAAGAACATAATTTATTAGACAATTTATTAAATATAGAAAATTCGGGTATTCAGGTGCTTACTTTCGAAGAAGCAGCTTATCCGCGCCTCTTAGCAAACATTGAAGATTTCCCAGTGGCTTTATTTATTAAGAGTCAAGTTAAAGTAGGTAGCCAAATTTGGCAGCAAATGTTTGAGAGCACATTGTCCGTGGTGGGAACAAGAAGAATGACAACCTATGGACGCCTAGCGATCAATCGTCTCATACCTGACTTGGTGAGAGCAGGGCAAACAATTGTTTCTGGTTTTATGTACGGCGTAGATTTATTTGCTGCACAGGTCGCACTTGCGAGTCAAGGCAAAACGATTGCAGTCTTGGGCTATGGTTTAGATCATTGTTTTCCTCTTAGTCAGCAAAAAATGATGCAACAATTTTTAGAGCAAAAAGCAATTTTTTTATCAGAATTTGTGCCACAAACGCCACCTCGGGCTGCCAATTTCGTTACTCGCAATCGCATCGTTGCTGCTTTATCTAAGGCGACTCTAATTATAGAAGCTGCTGTCAGAAGTGGTTCTCACATTACCGCTAGTTATGCCGCTGATTATGGACGCTTGGTCTTAGCCGTACCTGGTCCGATCACTAATCCGTTCAGCGAAGGCACTAAGGCACTTGTCAATCAAGGGGCGATTTTAGTCAATAATGCTCAAGATGTTTTGCAAGAAATTAGCACAGATTATCATTGGCAAAATCAAATCACTGCTGAAAAGTCAGTAAAAACCAATCAACTAAGCAATGCCAATACCCAATTATTATTGGATCAGCTAGGAGTATATCCAGATTTAAGTTTTGAAGCTTTGCAACAAAGCACCAAGCTTGATCCTGCGCAATTAAATCAATTGCTTTTTGAATTAGAATTACAAGGTAAAATTATCAAAAAATGGGGCAAGTATTGCTTAATAAGCTAAAATAGCTTTAGAATGGGCAGCAGCTTGTACGTTTTTTGAAAGAAAGTAATTTATGGATTTGATCATCGTTGAATCACCTACTAAGGCCAGAAAACTTAAGGATTATTTGGGCAATAAATACCTGATTGAAGCCTCTGTGGGTCACGTGAGAGACCTGCCGAAGAAAACTTTGGGTATTGATTTAGAAAATCAATACCAACCCGTTTACGAAATCAGTGCTGACAAGAAAAAAGTGGTGGCGAACTTAAAAAAACTGGCCAAAATGGCCGACAAAATTTATTTAGCCACTGACCCTGATCGTGAGGGTGAAGCGATTGCTTGGCACATTCAATTTTTGCTTCAAGATGCCAAAAATAAGAATCATTTTTTTAGATCCACTTTTCATGAAATTACTCAAGAAGCTGTCAAAAAAGCCATTGATCAACCAGGTAAATTAGACTTAAATTTGGTTGATGCTCAGCAGGCGCGTCGTGTTCTAGATCGTTTAGTAGGCTATCAAGTTTCACCTGTCTTATGGAAAAAAATTCGTCGTGGTTTGTCTGCCGGTCGTGTGCAATCAGTCGCATTACGCTTAATTGTTGAGCGTGAAAAAGAAATTGCTGCTTTCAAACCAGAAGAATATTGGGAATTATCAGTCGCTTTAGCCAAAGAAAATTTAGTTAAGCCACAGGCAATTTTTGATCAGGATGGCAAAGTCAAAAATCAATTAGATAAAAACATTTTTATTGCTAGCCTAGATAAGATTAATGAGCAAAAAGCCAAAATTGATCAAGCATCGCAAGCGCAATCAATTGCTCAGGATTTATTAAATGCTACTTATTTAGTAGACAAGGTCGAAAAAATGGAGCGCAATCGTCAGAGTTTACCTCCTTTTACAACCTCTTTGTTACAGCAGGCTGCGGCCACGAGTTTTGGTTTTTCAGTGAAACAAACCATGAGTTTGGCGCAAAGGCTTTATGAAGAAGGTTTGATCACTTATCATCGCACTGATTCTTTTAACTTAGCTAGCGGGGCGGTGGAAAAAGCTCGTGCTTACATTACTGAACATTTTGGCAAAAATTATTTACCAGCTAAAGCTAGATTTTTTGCCAAAAAATCTAAAAATGCTCAGGAAGCTCACGAAGCGATTCGCGTGACTGATTTGTCAATTGATTTACATAATATTCAGAAAAAAATTGGTTCACTAACGGACCAACACATCAAGCTTTATGACTTGGTTTGGCGCAGATTTTTGGCTTCACAAATGACAGCAACCATTTATGACCAAACCACTATTTTAGTTGAAGCTCTTGCCAAAGAAAATAAAAACAAATATCTGTTGCGCAGCACTGGTTCAGTACTTAAATTTGATGGTTGGCGTCGTTTATTTTCCATTGCCGAAGATCAAGTGTTACCAGAAGTTGAGGAAAAGGATCGCTTAAGTTATCTAGATTTAGCTTCTTTGCAGAAATTTACTCAGGCTCCGCCTAGATACAATGATGCTTCTTTGGTCAAAGAACTAGAAAAAAGAGGTATTGGCCGACCAAGTACCTATGCCTCGATCATCTCCGTGATTGTTGATCGAGCCTACGTAGAGCGTAATCAGAAAAAATTTTTTGCCACTCCGATTGGCATGACCGTTTGTGATTTTTTAACTGCTCATTTTGACAACTTTATGGACTATGATTTCACCGCTTCTATGGAAGAAGATTTAGACTTGATTGCTTTAGGTGAAAAAAATTGGGTTAAAATTATTGATTCTTTTTATCAGCCTTTGGCCAAAAAAATTGCAGCAGTGACCAAAGAAGCAGATCGAGTCCAAGTGCCTGTCGAGAAAACTGGTGAGAAGTGTCCAGAATGTGGTAAGGGGGAAGTGGTGATTCGCACTGGTCGCTTTGGCAAATTTATGAGTTGTAGTCTCTTTCCGGAGTGCAAATATACCAAAAATATTGTGGAAACCTTGCCAGATCAACACTGTCCACTCTGTGGCGAAGGGGAAATAGTGGTTAAAAATACTAGATGGGGCAAGCCATTTTATGGTTGTTCTTTTTATCCTAAGTGTGATTTCGCTTCTTGGAAAAAACCTGAACCGGGGTATAAATTGACTCAAGCAGAGTGGGCAGAAATTAAGCAAAAACGAGAAGAATGGAAAGCGCGGATGAATAAAAACAAAAAACCTCTTGCTCAAAAAGCTTCTGTCAAAAAAGCCAGTGCTGCTAAAAAAACTAACCTTGCTCAAAAAAGCTCGTCTGCCAAGCGAAGAACAAAAACCAAAACAAAAACAACAAACATGGTAAAAACAGCAGTTAAGGCGAAAACTAGCAAGACTACAAAAACTAAGCTTTCGGTAAAAAAATGAAAATTCTTCTTTTTGGTGGCACTTTTAATCCACCACATTTGGGTCACCAGCTGATGGCAGAACAGGCTTTGAGTCAAGCTCTGGCCGGCAATGTTTTTGATCAATTATGGCTTTTGCCAGTTGGCCAGCATAGTTTTGCCAAACAGTTTGTGAGCCAGCAAGATCGTGTAGCGATGCTCAGTTTAATGATTGCCAGTATTGTTCAAAAAAATCCTCTTCTTAAAAATAAAATTTTTATCGAAAAATACGAACTAGAAAGAGACGAGGAAAGCCAAACTTTTACCACCTTAGAAGCGCTTGCCAGGCAATATCCACAACATCAATTTTCTTTTTTAATTGGTGCAGATAATTTAGCCAAATTTCATCTTTGGCATGACTATCAATTAATGCTGTCTCGATATCCTTTTTACGTTTACCCAAGAACAGACTACGCTTTTCAGCCTCTTTATCAAGGCATGATTGTTTTGGAAGGCTTTCCTGAAATGCAAGTTTCATCTACGCAGGTTAGGGCAGCTTTGACAAATCGAAACAATTTAGATAATTTATTAGATGCTCAAGTAATTGCATATATTAAAGAAAAAAAATTGTTTGTTTAGAAAGCACTATGGCGCAAACTAAATATCGTGAATATTATCTAAAAATGCTTGCAGAAAATCGTCAATTGTTTGACGACTTTCTCAAAGTCAATGATCTTTTTCGGGAAAATCCAAGCTTGCACGCTACTGAGTTTCATCAGCTTGGCCAAAAAGTAGTGGATAAAATTCGTGACTTTGATCGTCGTTTGTGTAGCGCTATGGGCCGTGGAGTTTACAGTACTTACTCGCAACAATTATCAGAAAAATTCTGGGCTTTAGCGCGTCAAGATTTTGACCAAATTGATCTGGTGGGAGTCAAAATTAAAACAGCTAAATAAAATAATGTGTTAGAATTGAGCATATGAATTACAACGTCTATGCCCATGATTTTTTTTCAACTTTTTGGCCATTATTTGCTGGTCTAACTAGCTTTTTTGTCTTTTTAATTTTATTAGATCTATTGCTTAAAGCCCTAGCTCTTTGGAAAGCGGCTCGCGCTGATCAGCCTTTTTGGTTTATTGCTTTATTAATTTTTAATACCGTTGGTATTTTGCCGATTATTTATTTACTTTTTTTTGCTCGCGAACACAAAGTCCAACTTACTTCGCCAATTGCGGCTAATAAAACTGCCTCAAAAACTAAGAAACGCAAGTGAAGGCTAGACTGAGATTTTTTATGCAGCATGCTTCTCAACTTTCTCAAGAAATACTTCCTATCGTTGAGTTTGTGCGCCGTGTTTTTGTCAAAAATAACAAAAAACATGCTGTTATTGCGGTCTCTGGCGGGATTGATAGTGCTGTCGCCCTATCTTTATTAGTTCAAGCTTGGCCTAAGCAGCAAATATGGCCCATTTTGCTACCTTATGGAAGACAAGAAATGATTGATGCAACAACGATTTTAGATTTTTGGCAGATCCCTCTGGAAAACAGAAAAATTTTGAACATTGCTTCCATGGTGGATGCAACTTGCAAGTCTTTGCAAATCACTGACGCAGATAAAGTGCGCAAGGGTAACGTGATTGCTAGAACGAGAATGATGGCAATTTTTGACTATGCTAAAAAGAAAGATGGTCTAGTAGTTGGCACAGAAAATAAATCTGAACATTATTTGGGTTATTTTACTCGTTTTGGCGATCAGGCCTCAGATTTAGAACCACTGGCTACTTTATACAAAACCCAAGTGCGTCAAATCGCTCAAACACTTGATTTGCCTCCAATTTTTCTAGAAAAGCCGCCTTCGGCTGATTTATGGCCAGAGCAAAGCGATGAACAGGAACTTGGCTTTAGCTATGAATTGGCTGATAGCGTATTACACTATTTGCTTGAACAGAAACTACAGCCGGCAGAAATTCTTCAACTTTTTAATCAAGAACAACAAGCCACAGTTAATAAGATTTTAGTTAGAGTGGAGACGATGGCTTTTAAACGACAAACTCCTTATACTCTTGCATAGAAATAGAATAAAAATTTATGACTGATTCCAGTGCTCACATTATTTTGCAAGCAATCGACATTGTGGCAATTGTCAAAAAACTGCGTCAAGCAAAAAAGAAAATAGTTTTGACTCAAGGTTCTTTTGATTTGGTTCACATCGGTCACGCTCGTTATTGCGATAAAGCTCGTGATTATGGCGATGTTTTGATTGTTGGCGTCGATAGTGATGAAAAAGTGCGTCAGCGCAAGGGTCCTAATCGGCCCATTGTCCCAGAAGATGAACGCATGGAAATGCTGACTCACTTACGCAGCGTTGATTACGTGGTGCTGAAAGAAGCGGGCGAAAAAAAATTTAATTTAATTAAACTAATTAAGCCAGATGTGCTGATTGCTACAGCACAAACTTATGATGCAGAAACTATCAAAAAATTAGAAAAAATCTGTGGCAAAGTAGTGGTATTGGATCCAATGGCCACAACTTCTACTACGGCAAAAATTCGCTTGATGCAAATGAATACTGCTCGCAAAATTCAAGATCGCATGCGCAGTAAACTGATTAAGAGTATTGAAGAAGTTTTGGAAGAATTAAGAACTGCTTGAAAAATTTATTGAAGGAAATTTAATATGCAGCAATTTGTTTTTGCCTATGTACCAGTCTTACATCGTGGCTATCAGGAATTTTTTTCCAAATACCAAGCTGCTCACTTATACTTGCTAAGCAGAGAAGAGCTACTGCAACTTACAGAACTTGATTATCTTAAAAAAGATATTCGGGCGCTAGATTTAAGCTTGGTTCAAGAAGCAATTAAATCATGGAATATATTTAAGACTGTTGAAACAATTAAGATAAAAGATCTTGAGCAATTAAATTACTCTCAAGCAGATGCACAGCTAATTTTTACTAATGATGACATTGGCCATTTAATTGCAGAGCGCTTTTTCAAAAATTATGGCAATCAATTATTTGAGCCAATTTTTTTACGCTGGGACGAAAAAGCTATTAGTGATCCTAAAATGGCAAAAGGCATTAAGATCAGTAAGACTCAATTTGAAAAAGAGATGATGTTCAAAGCTTTTATTGAAGCTGGCAAGAGCAGTGATTGGTGGCGTCACGTGGGTAGTTTGCTAATTAAACATGGCCAAATTTTAGCAGTTGCTTACAATCAACATTTACCAAGTCATGATCAGCAATACAAGGTTTCAGATCCTAGAATTAGTTTCAATTCTGGCGTGGGCATTGAGTTTGCGAGCTCGATCCATGCTGAAGCGGCTTTGATTGCCCGAGCTGCCAAAAGAGGATTGGTTTTAGCGGGTGCGGAAATCTACGTGACAACCTTTCCTTGCCCAATTTGCGCCAAACAAATTGCTGAAGCAGGAATTAAAAAAGTCTATTACGCCAAGGGCTATGCATTACTAGATGGTTTAGAAATTTTTAAAGCTTATGAGATTGAAGTTAACTTAATAGCTTTTACTAATCAGGAATTAAGAGAATTAGAACAAATCGAAAATGCTAATTGTTTAGTCAAAAAGCGATATGTTTTGATATAATTTTTGAGTGGCGGAAAAAATAACTCAACCAGCAGCACAACAATTGCTCATTCCCTATAAGGAATTTTTAGCAGAGCTGAATTTAGATCCACTTTTGGCCAGCATTCTTACAAGAGATGGTTTATTATTAAACTTAGCGACAACAGCAACAACCAACACTGAAGCTACTTCGGAAATTGTTTGGCCAGGAATTAGCAGAGATGCGATTTTTTTTGCAGTAATTTTTCAATTTCTTGCACAAATATCCAGTAAATTATCCACTACTGATGAAAGCTTTGCTGCCTATGACATAGAAATTTGCAAAGAGTTTCTGTCACGCACTCAAATTTTTCAAGCTTTAGCTTCGGATAAAATCATTCTTAGTCAAGCTCATCGACAAACAGAGCATGTTAATTCTCAAGAACATATCTTGACTACTTTAAAGAATCTAATCACTGAATCCTTGTCAGAAAGAGAAAAATTTTTAATGAGAGTTTTTGTTTTAATGCATGATTTCGGGAAAGTGTTATTGGCTAATTATGAAGGTGATTCTGAAGCATTGATGAAAGTAATCAAGAATGTTAATCAGGAAGGAATAGTAAAAAATTCTTTTGTTGACCATCAGCAGTTATCAGCTCTGATTTTTCGCTCAGTGTTGAGCCATAGTCAATTAGCGAGAGAGCAATTTGTCGATGAGCAAGAAATTGAATATCTTGTCAATCTTATTGCTCATCACCATCTTTTTGGCAGTGTCAATAAATATCTCAAAGATGGTGGTTTTGATCTAAACGGTTTTTTCACCAATGTTCCCGGATTGGCAGAAAGTAAGCGTTGGGAATATTTATTACATTCATTTTTATTTAATTTGGCAGATGTGAGTGCAACCAGAGGCCATTGGCCACATCTTTTACCAAATATTGAAAGTTTTGAGCAATTGACGAAAATATACTCTCAAGATGAAAATAGAGATCCTGAGCTTTTAGAAAAAATGCAGCTTAGCCTCGAATTAGCTAAAATTAAATATCAATATTGTTATCAGCAAGGTATAAATTTTTAAGAGCCAGTTATTTTCTGCGCTCTCGCTGCAGACCTAATTTAATTCTGACTGGTTCAAAATCTTCGGCCAGAGCATCTGGCACGATCAGTTGCACGTGCAAATGATTAACGGTGCCTGCGGAAAAATCAGTATCACCAAAGCGCATTGCTAAACCGCCACCTTCAAACTGATATTTTTTTGCCAGTTCTTGCATCAAAGCAAATAATTCCTTGCCCGCCTCGATGTCTAATTCTTGTAAGCTAGTGGCGTGTTTTTTATAAATCAGCAGAAAGTGATGCTTGGTGTGGGGATAGGGCCACTGGTTTTTAGTGACAAGCCAATGTGCGGTTTCTTTGAGAATAGGTTCTTTGTGATAGTGCTGTAAATTTTCTGCACAAAAAGGACAATGGTTTTGATCAGCAATTTTCTGCATGACCTCGATTTGATCTTGTTGTCGAGCGTTATTAAGATTAATAAAATTATTTTTATTTTGCTGCATTTTTTCCTAAATGGCGACCGGAATATCCCACATACCTGGATGCGGATTGTAATCAACTAATTCAAAGTCTTCGATACGATAATCAAAAAGGTTTTTTTTCTTGTTTTTCAAGAGCATTTTTGGTAAAGGGCGAGTCTCTCTTCTTAGCAATTCTTTGACGTGCTCAATTTGATTGATAAAAATATGAGCATCTGAAAAACTATGGATGTATTCATCGGCCTCATAACCGGTAACTTCAGCAATCATCATAGTTAGAGCGGCATATTGAGCCAGATTGGCAGGAAGACCAATCGGCACATCACTGGAACGCTGAAACATGTGTAAAGAGAGTTTATTATTGATGACGCGGATGTGAATCCAACCGTGGCAAGGGCAGACCACCACTTTTTGAGTTTTGCCGGTGCCACGAATAGTGTACTGCGGAATCCAAGGAGTTATAAAATGAGTTTTGAGGTGAGGTAATTCTTTAATTTGCTCAATGATTTCCTTAAATTGATTAAAAGTGCCACCATCAGCAGTTGGAAAATCATGAAAAGCTGCTCCATAAGAACCTGGACCCAAATCACCAGTTGCCAACCCTCGTTTATGACATTTTTCCTGCGTCACCCAAGCTTTCCACCAGTTACAGCCGTATTTTTCAAGCTCACTTTGGGTGCGAGCGCCATTGATAAAAGCAATAATTTCACCAATTGCGCCTTGCCACATTTTCTCACTGATTTTACGCTCTGTGATAATAGGAAAACCTTCGCTGAGCTTGAAGCGCAGGGGAGTGGGAGCAATTTTGCTAATGGTGTCAATTTCTTGTTGGCTTTTTCCTTGAGAGCCTTCATCTAAAATTTCTTTGAGTAGCTTTTGATAGGGAGAGAGTTGACGTGACACGATGACAATATATCGATTTAGTTGGTTGATGTCAATCAATTATTAATATCAATTATTAAATGCTGAGCTTAATTTCGCCTTCGGCGTATTGACTGATTAGTAAACCAAGTAAAGTTTGATAAGGAATTCTTTTTTTGGCGGCTTTAGCTTTGACCTTGCTTAGGTCGAGGTCATTAATGCGTAAGGTGATGCTTTTTTCTTTACGTTTTCTAATGGTGTTGATGGCAGCTTGGCGAAGCAATTTTTTGCTTTCTTCTAAATCAGGCACAGAAACGTATTCACCGCGTTCGAGAGCATTTTCAATGGCTTGTTCTTCTGTGTCGAGAATCAGATTTTTAAATGGGTTAAAGTTTTTTTTCATATTTTTTCTTAAAGTGGCGACTTGGATAAATAGTTTTTAGAAAAATAGTTTTTTTATTTTTATCAATGACGTATGGTATAACGTAAGCGTAATTTTTAAATGAGATAATAAAAATTCGTTGTTTTCTATATCTTTCTTGATTATGATGCTTGATGTCTCCAATAGTCAGTTCTTTTTGAATCAACTCAATAACATCTTCAAAGCAAATTCGTCTGGTTTCTTTGAGTAGTTGATTTTTCTCTGCACTAAATTCGATTTCAAAGTCCATGTTCATAATATAGCAAAAGTATGTACTTTGTAAATACTTAAATTAAGTTTATTTGTTGGCTAGTTTTTAAACAATCTCTCTTAGAAACTATTTCCTAATTGACCAGACGCGTGTGCGTGATTGAATCTATTTTAGATATAAAAAGGGATAAGCTTTTATGACTGAAACATTATTATGAGTGCCCCACGTGAGTCAAGCTAAACTTTTTGAGTTATAATCAACCTCATGCAAATTCAAGCTATTAAATCACGTATTATCAAGCCTAATGATGATCTTTTGACAGCCATTGATGAGGCGATTTCCAAAGATTCTAATTTAAGAGGCAAGCTACCGGAAAATTCGGTTTTGGCTATCAGCTCAAAAGTAATTAGTTATTGTCAAGGAAGAGTGGTGCCTAAGCTGAGTGAAGCTAAAAGCGCTAAACATGATTTAGTTAAAAAAGAAGCTGAGTTTTACACTGATCCTTCATCTTCTAAATTCGATCTAATGTTGACCATTAAAAATTCCACTTTGATTGTCAATGCTGGTATTGACGAATCTAACGCTGCCATCAATGGACAGGCCTGTTATGTCTTGTGGCCGGAAAAAATTCAAGAAACTCTCAATGAAGTTTGGCAATATTTGCGCAAAAAGCATCAATTAAAAAATTTTGGTGTTATTACTACGGACAGTCGTTCTTTTCCATTGCGCTGGGGAGTAGTGGGCACGACCATTGCTTATTGTGGATTCAAAGGCCTGAATAATCACATTGGTCAAGAAGATTTATTTGGTCGAAAAATGAAAATGGAGCAAGTGAACGTCGCTGAAGCTTTGGGTGTAGCAGCCACTTTTGCCATGGGTGAAGTGGCTGAGCAAACACCTTTTGTTTTACTATTTGATTTAACAAAAGTACAGTTTACTGATGCAGTTCCAAGCAGCGAAGAATTAACAGCCAACCAAATTAGTTTAGAAGATGATTTATATGCTCCTTTATTAACTCATGTGGCCTGGCAAAAAGGAGGCTCTAAATGAATAAACCCACAGTGATTTTACTAGTGGCGATGAGCAGTGATGGTTTCATTGCTCCACTTAACAAAGAAAAATTACCTTCGACTAGTTGGACTAGTCCAGAAGACAAGCAATTTTTTACAGCTCAAAGCAAGGCCATTGGCACTTTAATCATGGGTTCTAAAACTTTTGAAACGATTGGTCGAGTTTTACCAGATAGACGCATGATTGTGATGACCAGTAAACCAGCGCATTATGCTCCATATCGTGATCCTAATTTGGTTTTTACCGATGAGAGCCCAGAGGCAATTTTGACTGATTTAAGTCAACAAGGCATTAGACAAGTGGCGCTTTGCGGTGGAGCCAGGATTTATCAATTGTTTTTACAAAAAAACTTAGTAGACAAAATGTTGATTACGGTGGAGCCGCATGTTTTCAGTGAAGGAATCAAATTATTTACTGGTGCAATCGAAGCAAAATTTAAACTATTGGCAAAAACAAAACTTAATGAACAAGGAACTCTTCTGTTGGAATATTCACTCTAGTTATCTTTTTTTGTCGCTGAACATCTTCATTAAACAAAATAGCTTGCTCCATGACCAGGATAAACTTCTGAATATTTGTTAGCCTGAGCTATTTTTTTTAACTTAGCTAGACTGTTTTGTAAATCTTTGCTACTGGAGTAAGCAAAGTCTGTGCGCCCGACATTGCCCTCTGCAAAAATGGTGTCGCCACTTAATAAAATTTTACTTTTTTCATCTAACAAACAGATGCTACCTGGAGTATGGCCAGGAGTGTGAATAATTTGAAAATTTTCCCCGATCAAATCAAGTTGCTGTTGTTTTTTTAGATCAAAATCTGCTGCCGGGACAGGATCACTTTCTAAACCAAGCCAGTGAAGTGCACTAACTTGGGCTCTCATCAGTAAAAACTGATCGGCAAAACTCATCATAATTGGCATATCCCAAGCGCTTTTTAGACTGAGTAAGCCTAAACAATGATCAAAATGTCCATGAGTCAAAATAACGGCGCTTAATTTTAAATTGTTGCGCAGCAATTCTTCATTCAAAAAATCGCCATCATCAGCTGGATCAATAATAATGGCTTCACCACTTAAATCATTCCATAATAAGTAACAATTGGTTTGTAAATTACCCAAAATGAAAGTTTTCATTTGCATAAAGCCATGTTAGCATGAATTCATAATTCTGTTCTTTAAATCAAGTCATGCTACACTAAAATTATAGCTTAAATGAGCTCAACAATCTTTGTTTCGCTCAATGAATTCGCTGTTTAAATAATTGGTTATGTATTTATGATCGATTAATCAGCTCATTCAATGGCCTTGATTTAAAGAACAGAATTATTTTGAGTAAAATGTAGAATTTATTTTTATGGAAATCAAAATCAAGCTTTTTGACCAGTCCTTAGCTTTGCCAGAATATAAAAGCCGTGGCGCCGCTGCCCTTGACCTTTATAGCCGTTTAGATTTGTGTATTGAACCAGGCACAGTGGCTTATGTGCCGCTCAATATCGCCTTACAACTTCCAGCTAATTATTTCGTGCTTTTATCAGCTCGTAGTTCACTTCATAAAAAAGGCTTGATGATGGCCAATGGTATTGGCATCGGTGATGCTGATTATTGTGGTGATGGTGATGAATATCAAGCGGCTTTATATAATTTTAGTCGAGAAAAAGTTTCCATTGAAAAAGGGGAACGCTTAGTACAAATGATCATTTTGTCGAGAGAAAAAATCGAACTAGTCAAATTAGCAAATTTTGCCAATAGCAATCGTGGCGGCTTTGGCAGTACCGGTAGAAAGTAACAAAGCATGAGTGGGAATCAGGAACAATTAGCTGACCTATTAAATCAAATTGGTTATCGAGAAACCACGCATCCTGTTACTAAACAAGCCGATCATTTAACTAACTTGCCATCGCTTCTTACGTATACTTTAGCAGAATTAAGAGAACTCGAAGAAGAATATGAGAAACTCATGCGTCTTCGAGAAAATCAAAGACATCTTCAAGAAAAGCAAAGACCGGCTGAAGCAGAAGCAAAAAAAGCTCGCCAGCAGTTTTTGATGGAATTTGCTGATTTTATGGTGATGCTTAAATTGGTAATTGAAAAACTTCAAGCCCCCTTTTCGCTTGAAGAAAGAGTTTTGCCAGTTAATGGTCAATTCAATGGTCGATTTGATTCTTTGTATGAACAGACCGTAAACCTTGGTGAAGGTAGAAAGATTGTTGCGGATCTAGACTTCATTTTTTGTGAAGCTCTTTCTTTGCTTAAATTTCTCAACATCGAGTTACAGGCAGAGGCTCTTTGTCTCAGCTTAAATCGCAAATTGTGGGCCAATCGTGAGCCGCGTTTTTTTCAAATAGAACCTGGCATGAACGAAGCAGATCTGTTGCAAAAAGCTAATCACGCTTTTCGAGTTTTGCGTCTGTTGAGGCGCCAGCTTTTGGATGATTTAGGTCTTGAGATACACTTGCAAACTTGGATCACTGATTTTTTTGCACCAGAAATTTTAGATTGGCGACACAGCGAGCAAGTTTTAGGAGCTTTGCCAGCTCAAGTCGCTGCTTTCAGACAAATGATTGCTGATCAAGTTAGTTGGACTTTGACCGCTCAAAAGCCAGCATCGACAAATAATCAGCTTGATCCGCAATTAGAAGCTAAACTTAAAATAGCTGGAGCCTGTTCTTTGTCACCAGCTGAGGCGATGGTCTCGGTCCAAGCGGATGGTGCGCCAGCGATCAATAATGCTTTTTCGACTTAAATGGATAATTAAAAAAAGGAGTCATGATGAAAAAAAAGGGTTTGTTAATTACTTTGGAAGGTGGCGAAGGAGTGGGTAAGTCAACTCAAGTAGTACAACTCAAAGAACAACTGATTAGACTTGGTCGTGATGTCATTGTTTTGCGTGAGCCAGGTGGCACTAGCATCAGCGAGCAAATTCGTGAAGTAGTTTTATCTAATAAAAATGTTGGCATGGCTTATACCACTGAGGTGCTACTTTTTCAGGCAGCTAGGGCACAGATTTATCGAGAAATTGTTTTACCTTCTTTGGAATTGGGTAAGATTGTCATCATGGATCGTTCAAGAGATAGTAGCGTGGTTTACCAAGGTATGGTGAGAGGTTTTGGCGTAGAAATTGTGGAGCAATTGAATGATATTTCTACCAAAAAAACTTATCCAGATATAACTTTTTTGCTTGATGCTCCAGTTGAAATAGGTTTGAAAAGACGCATGAATTTGGAAGGTGCAAACCGCATTGATTACGAAGCCAAAGATTTTCATGAAAAAATTCGTCAAGCTTATTTACAAGTTGCTAAAGCTGATCAACAAAAACATGGTCCGCATTCGCGTTGGCAAATTATCGACGCCTCTTTGCCGACTGAAGCAGTGCAGGCCCAACTGTGGAGTAAAACGCAAAATTTCTTATCAAAAATTAAAACCAAAAACTGGGAAAATCAATTAAGCAATATTAGTATCGATTATCTAGAAGAATAGAAAAATGACAACGCATGCAAAAATTACCTAAAGCTGTCCGACAATTAGTGGAAAAATTTGAACGCTTACCAGGTATTGGTCCACGTTCAGCTCAGCGCTTGGTTTTTTATCTTTTGCACAATCCCGCTCACGAACTAGAAGATTTCGCTGAGAAACTTTTGGCTTTAAAAAAAGAAACGGTCATGTGTGCTCATTGTCACAATATTGCTGAAAGTGATCCCTGCGCCATTTGTGCTGATCGCAATCGTGACCAAAGTCTTCTGTGCGTGGTGGAGCAACCCTTGGATCTATTGGCGATTGAAAAATCAGATCAGTATCATGGTCTTTATCATGTGCTACATGGTTGCATAGCGCCACTGAACAATATCGGTCCTGACCAACTTTATTTAAGAGATTTATTAAAGCGCCTAGATGGAGTGACAGAGTTAATTTTGGCCACCAATCCCACTATGGAAGGCGAAGCCACGGCGCTTTATATCAAAGAAATGATTGCTACTTCTAATTTAAAAAACAAAGATCATATTAACTTAACTCGCATCGGTCATGGTTTGCCAATTGGCGCCGATATTGAGTACGCTGATGGCATTACTTTGGCTCGTGCACTCGAGGGTAGAAGACAGATTTAATTGATCAGTGCGGTCAATTTTTAGCTTGCTTAATTTGCTTTTTTTTGTTAAGCTTTATGGGAATGAAATCAACGATCAAACAATTAGTTTGCTGCTAATTGGGGGGTCGTTTTTTTTAAAAATTATTGTCTCTATTTTTTCAATAGAGACTAGAAGGAATCACTGATGACCAATATCATTGTGCAAGCTAAAAGTTTAAAAGTTACCAGAGCTCTACGTGAATTTATTCAGAGACAAGCCAGCAAGCTGAATAAATTAAAAGATTTAAAAATTAGCAAAGTGACGGTGTATTTAGAACAAGATACCAAAAAAGCCAGTGATAACAAAAAAGTCAGTGTGAAATACAGTATTGAGATCCCTGGCAAAGATTTATGGGTGGAGATTAATGGCTACGATTTTTATGATGCCATTGTGGACGCCACAAACGCTGCCTTGCGTAAAATGCGCGCTGCCAAAGAAAAGAAAACTGGCTATCGACGCTTGAGTAAGGGTGAGCAGCAATTTGTTTAAGAAATTTGTAATTTTACAAGATAAGTTCTCTTGAGTCTTGTTTTCTGCGGTTTTTTTCTGTTACCATGAAGACATGGCAGATAATCAAGATCCTTTAGCAGCTTTGCAAAAATTATTAAGCAGCCAACAACCAGTAGATGTGGCTAGTCAGGCAGCTTCAACAACGGCTTCTTCAGTGGCAAATTCGGCATTAACCGATTCAGAACCAGAGGATAGCCAGGAACCGGCAAACGCGGGTCCAACAGCTCAAGAAATTGCTCTCTTACAAGAGCAAAAAACAGCTGAAGATCGTTTAAAAATTCAAGCACAATTACAGATGATGGCAGCAGAGCTCAAGGCAACTCCGCAATATCAAGCAAGATTAAATCAAAAAGAAAGTGCAGAAGCTGAGTTAGCTAAAAAAAGATTGGAAGAGCGAAGTAAAAAAATTTTTCAATTAAAACATTTGGAAAACAATTAAAAGTTAAAAGTAAAATCTATGCCAGGATTAAATGCAGCACACTCTGGAGGGAAAATGCAAATGCGGCCAGGAGGTGGTTTTCGCCAAAGCTTTGGCTTTGGCTTAAGTGACGAACACGAAAGTTCTTTGGCCAATGCTGCTTTGACCAGCCAAAAACAAAGTGCTCAGCAAGCTTCGGTTTTAGGTCAGCAAGGAGTGGCTAAGCAACAAGCAGTAAATGCTGGTGCAGGCCAGACACCGCTCGCTGCCAGTGAAGTGGCACAAGCGCAAACTCCACCAAGAGAAGTTTCTAGTTTGGGTGATGAATTACTCAAACGACCTCTTAAAGATCTTTTACAAACTGGCAAAGCTTTTTTTGATCTCAATGCACTGTTGGGTATAAATCCAGAAGACCCACCAGAAAAAAAAGCTAAAAAACAAAAAATTGCTCAAAATTGGCAAAAATTAACTCATGAAGAACAAGCTTACGTGCAAGAGCAATATCAATTAGAACAACAAAAAAAACAGCAAGAATTGCAGGCGCAGCAAGAACGCAAAGAACGAGAAGCACAAGAGGCAGAAGCGACTGCCATCGCTCCACCCAGTAGCCCGAAAAAAGGACCTGTGGGTCTAAGTGGAAACAAAAAACAACAAACCTCTCAATTATTGCAAAATCGAAGAACACAAATGACTCAAGCCGATGGCTAGTCAAACTGATCTAGTCAAGTTACAATAAGTTATAACAGTGATAAAACTTTATAACACTCTCTCCAAAAAAATTGAGGAATTTTCTCCGCTACATGAGGATTCAATGCAAGTTGGTCTCTATGCCTGTGGACCGACTGTTTATGACTACACTCATATCGGACACTTGCGCAAATACGTGATGGATGATGTTTTAGTAAGAGTACTGCGTCATCATGGTTTCGAAGTGAAACACGTCCAAAATATTACCGATGTTGGTCACTTGGTTTCTGATGATGACGAGGGTGAAGATAAGATGGAAAAGGGAGCGCGCAAATATGGTCAAACTGCTTGGGTATTGGCGAGAAAGTTTGAAAAATATTTTTTTGACAGCATGGATCGAATGAATGTGTTAAGACCGACTTTAAGTTGTCGAGCGACAGAACACATTCAGAGTCAATTAGACTTGGTATTAAATCTTGAGAAAAAGGGTTTTACTTATGTCATTGCTGATGATGGAGTCTATTTTGATACCTCTAAGCTCGAGACCTACGGAGAATTAAGTGGACATGATCCTCGTCTTGCTGATCACGAACAGAGAATTGTGAGTAATCTTCATAAAAAAAACCAAAGCGATTTTGCTTTGTGGAAATTTGAAAAACCTGGGGAAAATCGCCAAATGGTTTGGCAAAGTCCTTGGCATCCGCGCAGTTTTCCTGGTTGGCACGTTGAGTGCAGTGCGATGAGCATTGAACACCTTGGCCCGCAAATTGACATTCACACTGGTGGCATTGATCATATTGCTATTCATCACAATAATGAAATTGCTCAATCAGAAACTTACACTGGTCAAAAACCTTTTGCTCGTTTTTGGGTACATCATAATTTTTTGCTAGTTGATGGCGAAAAGATGAGTAAATCTTTGGGTAATTTTTATACGATTGATGATTTAGTGAAAAAAGGCTTTTCACCCATGGCCCTACGCTTACTGTTTCTCAATAGTCATTATCGCAGTGAACAAAACTTTACTTTTGCTAGTCTAGAAGCAAGTCAAACTGCCTGGCAAAAATTATTACAAATTTATTTTAATCTCAAAAAAAATAAACAC
Organism: uncultured Pseudomonadales bacterium; assembly: GCA_964637295.1. Classification (GTDB taxonomy): domain Bacteria; phylum Patescibacteriota; class Microgenomatia; order UBA1400; family PJMF01; genus UBA1364. The sequence goes on from CAZWWE010000004.1 coordinate 70,875, forward strand.
AGTGCTCTTGATCAACCGGATAAAACTCAACAAGTCGTTGCTCAGCAATTCCTTCAGGCTTTTGATCAAGCGATCGACAATGATCTTAACACTGCCGCCGCCCTCGCTGTTTTATGGCGCATGCTCAAAGATAATAATCTAAGCGTATCTCAAAAATATCAATTATTATTAGATTTCGATCGCATTTTAGGTTTGGGCTTAATTGCTCAGAGTGAAACAGAATGGTCATTGCAAGAAATCGAGCTTGCTCCAAATGATTTGTCTCAAGACTTACAGGCTCTTTTTTTCGAGAGAGAGAAAGCTCGTCAGGCCAAAAATTATGTAAAAGCCGATCAACTAAGAGCGCAGTTTTTAAAAGCTGGTTATCAATTGATTGATCAAGGTGAACAAGTGTTAATCAAAAAACTATCTCAGCCTGTAAATAAGTAGCACAGTGTTGGCGTATAGAATAAAAATTGCCTTTTGTCACAATGAGATGATCTAATAATTTAAGACCCATTAGCTCAGCTAAACTACTAATTTTTTTGGTCAATAATAGATCATCTTCTGAGGGTTCTACGTTGCCAGAAGGATGATTGTGCACCAAGATAAAACTGTCTGCCCCCAGTTGTAAAGCAGGCGCAAAAATAGCTCGTGGTTCTAAAAAATTATAGTTCAGTCCACCAATGGCAACAGTTTGTTTACTCAATAATTCTTGACGACCATTTAGATAAAAAGCCAAACAATACTCTTGTTTTTTGTGCCCTAATTCGCTCGAAAGGGCAAAAATTTTTTCAGGATTGTTGATCTGAGTTAAGTGTTGATTTTGGATAAATCGATAGCCCAACTCTAAGCTAGCTAGAATTTTATTAGCCAGAATTTCACCAATGCCAAAAATTTGAGTTAATGAAGCAGTGCTAACTTTTTTATTTTGGTCAAAAATTTGTCTTTCCACTTTTTGGGCCAACTCTAAGACATTGCAATTTTTCAGGCCACTGCTGATAATGATAGCCAATAATTCACGGTTGCTTAGTGCTTGTATGCCTCTTTGACGTAATTTTTCTCTTGGTTGATAGCGCAAAGCAAGATTTTTAATTGCTTGTTTTTTTGTCACCGACTATCTATTATAATTAGAGTAGGTGACATGAAGTTAGCAACTTAACATTAGAGTAAACGCTGTAAATGACTCGACAATTCTTCTCTGGAAGATTGCGAGCTAAGCAAGGCCAGTTTTTGGTCCCAATTTAGACCAGGCACAATGCTATATGGTTGATGAAGATCAACCACTAAAATCAAAGGAATGATTTTAGTATGGCTGGCTTGCTTCAGTGATTCGAGGAAATGAAGCATTTTTTTATTAGAGAAACTGCAACTTAAAAAAACTAAACTAATCTGATATTGCTCTAGTTTTTGAGTAGCGCTGAGGACATCGTTAACTCTAATTACTTGAAAAGCTTTTGAGTCTAAAAAAATATAAGGTTTTTGCAGAGCAGGGTTGGGCTCAACAATGAGAATAAAGGGAGAAGTTGAGTCTGCTAGCATATTTTTATTAGATTTTTTCTAATAAAAATAGAGTAATGGTTTATCTGCAGTTAGTCAAGTAAACAAAATATGACAAAGTTAGATAAATTAGATAAAATTGCCAAAAAACTGAGACAAGCCAGAATAGAGGCTGCTTTTTCACAAAAAGCTTTGGCCGGTGCTCTGAAACTGTCTGATCGAACCATCAGTGCTTATGAAAAGGGCAGGGCCATGCCACCTTTGGCTACTTTACAAAACATTAGCAATCTTACTCACAAGTCTATTAACTATTTTTTAGATGAAGAAATCAGCGAAGAAACCGATCTGACCTTGCAAGTTAAAATTAAAAAAATTGAACTTGAATTATTGCAAATTAAAAAAGCTCTCAAAGAACACGGTTTATGGGATTAGCTTTCTTTTTTTAAAATTTCCATGATTTGTGCGTAAACACGCAAATTATGTAAGCTGGCCAAGCGTAATGCGCTGCCATCGCCAATTTTGAAAAGATGATGCAAATAAGCCCGACTTACCTGCGGTGTTCCATCGACACTTTGACAAATTGGACAGTCGCAAAATTCACCAACTGCTGTTTGCTCATTAGCCAGTTGACCTTTGCCAATGTAACAGTAATCAAAAACTTCATTTAAGCAGTTTTTGTTAGCCAAGTTTAACATATCATTTTTTGTTAAGGTTTTTGGATTAATTTTGAAATTATAAAGTCGTTGATGACGCGCATCTCTAGTAGGCAAGACGCAATCGAAAAACTGATAGCCCATCATAAACAGCTTAACAATGTTTTCTGGAGTGCCAACGCCAAGAGCAAAACGCAAACTATCTTTGCTTGTCAAATCTGCATTTAGTTGGCAAAAAGAGTAATCAAATTCTCCATTTTTTTGAAAAGGCCAGCCACCCAAACCATAAAGATCAAAGCCAATTTTTTGCAGTTCTTGAGCACAATAGCTACGCCATTTTCGATGATTGTGACCTTGAATAGGTGCTAGCAACAGTGGACGATTATTTTCGTCAAAACCATGTTTCTGTAATTGTTTTTGAAATTCAAGCTTGGCTCTCTTAGCCCAATCGATCGTTCTTCGCACACTTTGCTCAATGCGTCTTTCGTCAGCTTCTGGTGCTGTAAAATCATCGAGACAAATCATCACGTCACTTCCAATCGCAAATTGTAGCCGGATCGAATCTTCTGGAGTAAATAAAGTTTTGCTTTGTTTTTTAGGACCAGCATAGAGCACAATGCCCTCGTCAATAATTTTACCTAAATGAGGATTTTTTCGAATCAAAGAAAACAGTTGAAAGCCACCAGAATCTGAAGAAACAAAACCAGGCCAATGCATCATTTTTTTTATGCCACCTAGCTCTTGTAAAATTTTTTCACCTGGTTTTTGCATCAAGTGATAAGTGTTAACCATCACTCCTTGTAAACCAACTTTAGCGAGATCGAGACTGTCTAAATTGCGAGCTACGCCCAAAGTCGCATCTGGCATGAAAAGTGGCAAATGAAAGCTTTGATTTTTAATGTTGATACTTTGTCGAATGTTGTGCACGAGCCGTATTATACCTTGTCAGGCTGAGTTATAATTTGACAAATATGCCACAAATCTTGACTGCAGAGAATGAAAATACGTTGATTAAACGAGCGCCAGCCAAATTACAAAGAGGCGAAGCCGCCAAGCTGGTGGCGCAAGGAGTTTTTTTCAAGCTTTGGCAGTGGCCGCAAGAGCTTTATGATGGGAGCATCGCAACGTTTGAGAGTCTTTCCAGACCGGATACGGTTACAATTTTAGCTTTAACCGCACAGCAAGAAATCCTTGTCACTCGCCAAAGCCAACCTGGTTTTCAGGAATTTATGAGTTTTCCAGGAGGAGTAATTGATTCTGGCGAAAGTGTTTTACAAGCTGCTCAACGTGAATTACTGGAAGAAACTGGCCACGCGAGTACAGAATGGTATTTTTTATTTAGCAAGCAAATGAACAGTCGCATTGATTGGGCCAATTTTTATTTGTTGGCGAAAAACTGCCAAAAACAGGCAGATTTACGGCTAGATGCGGGGGAAAAAATTAGTTTAGAATTTTGGCCATTGCAGCAATTAAGCTCACTAAGTAAACAGAAAAATTTTCGACAAAGTGATTTTGCCCTTTGGTATTGGCAGACTGATGGAGCAGAGTTAAAACAATTTATCTAATGAACATGATTTAAATGGTGAATAATAAATTTTTATGTTATCATTTTCTTCAAGAAAAAAAGAACAATATGCCAAGCAAAAAAAATTCAAAACAAGCAGCTAATCAAGAAATAAAAAGATTGATCAGGCCAAATCAAGGACGCAAGCTAGCTGGAGTAGCTGCTGCTTTTGCGAATTATTTCAATGTTGACGTGGTGCTAGTGAGAGTTATTTTAGTTTTAACTCTAGTGCCAGGAGGTTTTCCGGGTTTATTGATCTATTTACTTTGTTGGCTGGTAATTCCTGCTGAAGAATAAACGACGCTTTTAGTTTGGGTCATTTATTATAAAGACCTAGGCTTCATAAAGTCATTAAGGATCTCTTCTGCATTTTGGCAGTTTAGATAAGTTTCGATTCCTATTTCTTTGGCGATTTTTTGGTATTGTTCAGGTGTTGGAGCAAGTTGCTTGATCATTTCTTTGATTGCTTGAATTTGCTCAAGAAATGCTTGACATAATTTTAATGCCTCCTTGCGCTTAGGTTCTTGAAGGGGATTATTTCTAAATGCTTGATCGATTAGTTTGGCAAGATCAATAGTGATCTTTTTAATTATGCGATATTGCTTAAATAATTGTGAATTGTTATCAAATTTATCTAATTGCACCAAAGCGACGGGATCGTTGAGTTCTCGATATTTAGCTCTTAAACTTTCAAGAAGTCGATCTCGGGCCTCTTTTCCTCCTTCAAAGGCTTGATCCGGCAAATTTAATTGATTATACTCTTGACTGCTGATACCACCAACTTTCTTTGGTAATGGATTTTCTGATACAATTTCTTTTTCTGACATTGAAGAAGTTATTTGTATTATACTCTTAATAAGAGGCACTAGAGCATGAACAATTTTGAATTTAAAAAAGAAAGAAACATTGAATTTCAAAAAGATAGGCACATTCCTTTTGGATATGATGGATGGCTAGCACCTGACGGAACTTTTTTTGCGAGTAATTCATTAAGTGAACAATCATTGCATGATCGATGTGCCACTTATATTTTACAAGAATATAGAGAAGAAGTGATAAAAAGATTGGGAATTTTAGGTAAAAGTATAACAGATGAAGACTTACGGCTTTCACCAGCCCGGTCAATTTTAGGATTTGCAACTTATTTATTGATTTCTCATGGCATGCCACAGTATGCATACATTGAAGGAGAGCTCACTGCCATGCAAATTGGTAGTTTGGTGCAGGCCGGACTTGTTTTACCAGAAGAAGTGACAAAAACACTAGAAAATAAACTTCCAAAAAAAGAGCAAATCATAGGCGATTTAGATTTAATTTCGCTTCCTGAAGCAATCAAAGAAGAATTACTAAAAAAAATAGCACAATTCTATCAAATTCCAGGAAAAGGAATTTTGCTCTCTAATATTGGAAATTTCGTTGACAATGGCCAGACAATTTATATACGTTTTGACTATAAAGATGTAGCTCAAAAACTTTTTGCCCTGCTAACTAAAAACGCAGTGGGAGAAATAGTTTCTTTTGCAATTGGCAGGCATTTTGGTGGCGAAATAGTAGTTTGTTATCGAGAATTGGCTAGCGGACTGATTGTAGTTTTGGAGAAAAAATCGCATTCCCTCAATGAAAGATTGGAATTTGGTCTTGTAAATTTTGTCATCGAAGATTTTTGGATCTACATTCAAACTAAAGAATGGGTGGACAGACGTTACGAAAAGCAGATGAGTCGGTCAAGTTAAATTCTTTTGTCGCAATGTTATAATCTGAGACAGAAAAACAGACTTTTCACAGCAAAGGAATCAATCAATGTCGGGTTCAAATTTATCAGTCGGAATTGTGGGTTTGCCTAACGTTGGCAAATCTACGCTTTTCAATGCTCTGCTTAAAAAACAGGTGGCTTTGGCGGCTAATTATCCTTTTGCCACCATTGAACCCAATGTGGGGGTAGTGGAGGTTCCTGATGAACGCTTATTGCAATTGGCCAAAGTGACAGCGGCTAGTGAAAAATTAACGAGCTTACCACCTCTTAAGTATGCTTTGGTGGAGTTTGTTGACATTGCCGGATTAGTGGCGGGAGCGAGTAAAGGTGAAGGACTTGGTAATAAATTTTTGGCTAATATTCGTCAAACTGACGCGATTTGTCATGTTTTACGTCATTTTAGTGATCCCAATGTCCTTCGTGAAGGCAGCATCGATCCAGAACAAGACTTGGCGATTATTCGCACTGAACTGCAACTGGCTGATTTAGAAACTTTACAAAAGCAAAACCAAGCAAAAGGGGCAGTCAGTAAAGCCGAAAAGCTAAGGTGGGAAACAATTCAAAATTTTTTGGCTCAAATTGAGCGGGGCCAAAGCTTGATTTGTACAAGTGAAACTGAAAAAATAGTGGCCAAAGAATTGTGTCTGTTAACTGCTAAGCCAGAAATTTTTGCAATTAATGTGGATGAAAAAGAGCTAGCTAGAACCCAGGAATTGACTCGATTTTTTGCTGAAAAATTACAAGTTGCAGCAAGTCAAATCGTGATTATTGCTGCCAAAATTGAAAGTGAATTGGCGACTTTAGCGATCGATGATCAAGAGCTTTATATGCAAGAATTGGGTATCAAAGCCAGTGGCTTAAGCCGTTTGGCGGCAGTAGCCTATCAAACTTTAGGTTTGCAAAGCTTTTTAACCACTGGTGCTATCGAAACCAAAGCCTGGACTATCAAGAGAGGTGCTACTGCTGTGGAAGCAGCTGGGGTCATTCACACAGATTTTAGTAAGAAATTTATTAGTGCCAAAATTGTAAGCGTTACGGATTTTATCAAAATTGGTGGTTGGTCAGCTTGCAAAGAAATGGGCAAGCTGAGACAAGAAGGTCGAGACTATATCATGCAAGATGGCGACGTAGTGGAATTTATGATTGGCAAATAAGCGCAACTTCTGATATAATCCCTTTTTAGAAGTTGAAATTCGCTTAATTATCCAGAAATTGTGACGGGGTCGCAATTTGCGAATCTTAAAGAAATATGAAATTAGCTCAAGAAATTATTAGCAAAGATTACGAACTAACTTATTTAATTCCTGGCGATCTCTTAGATGCCGATGTTTCTCGTTTAAAAAAAGATATTGCTGAGCTAATCACTAAGCACCAAGGTAAGGTTGTCAAAGAAAATGATTGGGGTCGCAAACATTTGGCCTACAACATTTCTCAAGGCGGTAAAACCTATGAAGAAGCTGTTTACGTCCACATGATTATAAATTTTCCAGTTTTGAACGTACAAAAATTTGATCATACCCTGAGTCTCAATCGTGAAATCTTGCGTCATTTATTGGTGATCGCCGATGAAATCGATAAGGCTATTGAAGATTAAGTTATTTAATTTATGTGTTTGGTTTCTTTTGCGCAAAAATGAATTAGTCACACTTCTTGTAATTTTGTTAGTGGATAATGAAAAAAGATCAATATAAACATACTCTGATGAGAGAAAGGCAAAAATGTCAGTTCGTTCTTTAAATAAAGTGATGTTGATTGGAAATCTCACCCGAGATCCAAACTTGCGTTATACTCCCAATAGCACAGCTGTGGCCTCATTTGGGATTGCTACTAATCGTTCTTGGACGCCAGCTGATGGAGGTGACAAGCAAGAGAGAGTAGATTTTCACAATGTTGTTGCTTGGTCTAAATTAGCAGAAATTTGTGGCCAATTACTGCACAAAGGTGATAAAGTTTTTGTCGAAGGTCGTATTCAAACCAGAGATTGGAAAACTGAGAGTGGTGAAATGAGGAAAGTCACCGAAATTGTGATTGATAACATGATGCTCTTGAGCAATAGAGGTGGCAAATTTGCTGGTGGAGAAGAAGATGAAACCGGTTTGCCGGAAGAGAAAGCTACGGAAGAAACCGAAGTAATGGCAGAAGCCGCCGAAGTAGAGGACGTCTCCGATGACATTCCTTTTTAAGAATTATGAAGTTAAATAAAAATATAAAAGTATTAAGGAAGAAAAATGAAGACTTATACCTTTAGCTACAAAAAAGCCGAAGAACTCAAAAGATTTGTGACTGCTCAGGGAGCGATTTTACCTCGAGCTAAAACAGGTTTAAGCGCCAAATTACAAAAAAAATTGGCCAGAGAAGTCAAAAGAGCCAGACATTTAGCCCTTTTACCTTTCACTCAGACTGTTTAATTAATTTTACTTGTGATTTTTTTAGAGAGCTAGCTTACAATGGTCTTTCTGTATGAAAAAAAGATCGACTGTTATTTTTGCCTTAATGCGCCAAATCATTTTAACTTGCCTGATTTTAATTTTGGGCATGATTTTGGGTTTACGTTATGCCAGTCAAGGTTCTTTATTTGGCCAGCAAATTGCTTTTTTTGACAACTTCAATAAACAAAATTCTCAACTTAATTTAGCAAATTTAATGAATAGCTCTAAGCAGAAAGCGCCACTTTCCATGGATACTTTTTGGGAAGTTTGGCAAATCTTAGAGAGGGATTATTTAGAATCTGCCAAAATTGATCGTAGTAAAATGATGGACGGAGCGATTTCTGGCATGGTTTGGGGTTTGAACGATCCTTATACTATGTATTTACCTCCAGAGGATAATTCGAAGGCAGAAGAAGATCTGGCTGGGAGTTTCTATGGAGTAGGCATTGAGTTGACTTATATCGATGGAGTAGTGGGCATTATTGCTCCCTTAAGTGGTGGACCGGGAGAAAAAGCTGGCCTTCTAGCTGGTGATATGATTATCCATGTCAAAGATGAGGCGAGTGGTTTAGATGAAGACACCACCAATTGGACGCTTGATGAAGCAGTCAAAAAAATTCGCGGGCCCAAAGGCAGTGTGGTCACTTTAAGCATTTATCGAAAAAGCGACAACAGCAATCATGACATGCAAATTACCAGAGAAGAAATTATTGTTGAAAGTGTTACTTTGAAATTTATTGAAAATAATGGCAAAAAATTTGCTCATTTGAAACTTGCCAAGTTTGGAGAAAGAACTTTGGATGAGTGGGAAAGAGCAATCAAGGAAATTTTACAACAAAAAAATCAATTATCTGGTTTAATTTTAGATTTACGCAATAACCCAGGCGGATTTTTTGATGTTTCCATTGATGTCGCCAGTGATTTTGTCAAAACTGGAGTAGTGGTGAGTCAAAAATCTAAGTACAACACTAAAAATTACAATAGTACTGGCAAAGGACGTTTGATCGGTATTCCCACAGTGGTTTTAGTGAATAAAGGCAGTGCTTCTGCTTCAGAAATTGTGGCCGGAGCCTTACGCGATGATGCACAAATTAAATTGATCGGTGAACAAACTTTTGGCAAGGGGACTGTGCAAGATCGCCGAGAACTTAGTAATGGAGGTGGCCTACACATCACCGTAGGTCGTTGGTTGACGCCCAATGGCAACTGGATTCATGATGATGGTCTCAAAGTGGATGTGGAAGTGGTGCAAAATTATGAAACCACTGAAGACGAAGTATTAGATCAGGCAATCAAACAGTTTTAATTTTTGGTGGATTAATCTTCTTTGGGTAAATTAGGCAAATTGGGTAAATTTTCTTCAAGAAGTTTTTTTGTGCTAGCAAGTAGCTCGTCTAGATTACCTTCCAAAATACTTTCCAAGTTATGCCAAGATTGATGAATACGATGGTCAGTGACGCGACTCTGTGGATAATTATAGGTTTTAATTTTTTCGGCACGCATGTTTCTGCCGATATTACTTCTAGCCTCACCAATTTCAGCATTCTTTTTATCTTCTTCAATTTGCCATAATTGCGCACGCAGTAGTTCCAAGGCGATCTGACGGTTTTGAGCCTGTTTTCTTTCTGTGCGAGCATTTACCACTAAGCCACTGGGTTTGTGGACTAAGCGTACGGCAGAATTGGTTTTGTTGACTGATTGTCCGCCAGCACCACCAGCTCGCATAAAAGACCATTCCAAATCTTCTTCTCTAATGTCGATGCCCGCCGCAGTGATTTCAGGTAAAACTGCCACGGAAGCCGTGGAAGTGTGAATACGACCCGCTGCTTCGGTTACTGGCACTCGTTGCACGCGATGCACCCCAGAATCATAACGGAATAGAGGATAAGCTTGTAAAAATTCAGTCGCACCAGTTTTATAAATTTTACCTTCTTCATCTAAGTCAACGATGGGCAACTCTACTTTGCCTCTCACTTTAAAAACTAAGTCATCAATCAACTCAATTTTTAAGCCTTTGCTTTCGGCATAACGGGTGTACATGCGCATCAGGTCATTGGCCCAGATTTTGGCCTCATCACCGCCCGCACCACCCCGAATTTCGATAATAGCATTGGCCTTATTAACGTCCTCAGATGCTTCTCGGTTCATTTTGTTTTGTCCAGAAAGAAAATCTGCCGCTGCCAATTCTAGGGCTTTTTTTTCTTCTTGCAAACGATTTAGCTCTTCTGCTGCTAGCTCGCGCATTTCTACATCGTTTAATAAGACTTGATTTTCTAAAATGAGTGCTTCAAGTTGATCAATTTGAGCTTGATAAGGATTAAGATTTGTTTCCATGTAAATTGTTTCTTTTTTTATCTGTTTATAATAATACAACAAAAACAGCTCTTAAGCTGTTTATTTTAAATCGAGAAGGGGAAACTAATTTTCAGCAGTAACTTGAGCTTGTTTTTGTGCTTTAAGTTCGGCTTGTTGCTCAACAAGAATTTGCTTGTAAGATTTAACTTCAGTTTTTTCTTTAACTGCTTTTTTAGCTTTAGTAGCTGCATTGGCTGCCGCAGCTTGGGCTGCCTGCATTTTTTTCTGGAACTTATCTACGCGACCTTGACGATCAACAAATCTCATTTCACCAGTAAAGAATGGATGACAAGCATTGCAAATATCAATTTGGACGTTTTCTTTAATGCCTCCAGTGACGAAAGAATTGCCGCAACTGCAGGTCACTACGCAATCATGTCGCCAGTTGCTAGGATGTATGCCTTGTTTCATAAGAGGTGATTATTATAACATAAAATTAACAAAGAGAAGAGGAAAAACCTTGTAAGCTTTTTTTAATTGTCTCAAGGTCCAAGAGTTTTTGTTCTCCAGATTGCATATTCTTGAACGTGAATTTATTTTCTTGAATTTCATTTTCACCCACTACAATCACAAAAGGAATTTGTTTTTGCTCTGCAACTTTGAATTGTTTGCCAACTGAGTCAAGAGCGGGAAAGAGCTCTGTTTTTATTTTGGCAAAGCGCAAATTTTGAGCAATTTCTAGGGCTTTGTTTTGGCAATTATCTTCTGCAAAAAAACTGATCATGACCATAGTGCCCATTTTTTCATCTGGAATAAGCCCAAATAGTTCACAGGCTTCGACAATCCGGTCAAAACCTAATCCAACGCCCACCGCAGGCATTTTATAGCCCGACAAATCTTCAATTAGCTTGTCATAGCGACCACCGCCACCTAAAGAAGAATTGCTAAATTCTGGAACCTTAATTTCAAAAATCAAGCCGGTGTAATAATCTAAGCCGCGAGCCAATTTTGGGTTGAAGCTTAGGGTTTTTTGATTAACTCCTAGTGCCAAAGTTTTTTGTACAATTTCATTCAAATTATCTGATACAGCAATCTTATCAAGTTTGTCTAAAATGGCCTCAGCATTTTGGCGGCTAAGACCTTTGTCGACTAGCTCTTCGATAACGGTTTCGGTACTTTGCTTGTCTAATTTATCGATACTTTGGATAATCGAAAAAACATCTACTTTTTTATTGACGAATTCACTGAGACTATCCATCAGCAGTTGGCGATCGTTGAATTCAATCACAACATTTTTTAAGCCGAGATTTTTGAAAACAGCATCGACGGTGGCTAACAGTTCCGCATCGGCCAAAACACTTTGGCTACCAAAAATATCGCAATCACATTGAGTAAATTCGCGATAGCGACCTTTTTGTGGTTTGTCGGCGCGAAAAACATTCTGGATTTGATAGCGACGAAAATATTTGGGCAGTTCATTTTGATATTGACTTAACACCCGAGCAGTTGGCACAGTCTGATCGTAGCGCAGACCCACTTGGCGCTCGCCACGATCCTCGAAAGTGTAAACCAATTTATCTGCCTCTTCACCATATTTACCTAGTAAAAGACTGGCATACTCCAGAGTAGGAGTTTGCAATGGTGCAAAGCCATAAATTTCAAAAGTTTCTCTAATTTTGTCACTAACATATTGTCGACTGCGAGCTGCAGCAGGCAAAAAATCGCGAAAGCCTTTAAGTGTTTGTAAATTTTGTTTGTTCATAATTCCTTTATATCTCGATAGATGTTTTGTATCTTAACTTTAATCCGTTGAAGGAGCTGATTAAACCATCATAATTCATTCTTATGTTTTTTAACAGCGAACTTCATCGAGTAAGAAGAAGATTGTTAACTTGGGAAAGTAAACAATTTTAGTCAAACGTGATTAAAGTTAAAGTACAAACATATCTATAATTAAAAAATCCCCTCGTGGGGGATCTCTTCTTAGACAATGCAAAAATCATCCCCATTTAAAGAGAGAGGTGGTGATGAAAAGCTGAGACTTTTGCATTTTCTTTTTGCATTGTTAATTATTATAGGGCATTAGAGACTTTTGGTCAAATTTATAAGAGAAAAAGGACAGAGGGTGTTATACTATCTTGTGAAAATTTAACAAAAGGGCCGATAGCTCAGTTGGCTAGAGCGCTGCATTCGCATTGCAGAGGTCAGGGATTCGATTTCCCTTCGGTCCACTTTTCTAGAACCAGTTTAATGAAGATGTTTATTTTTCAAAATTACTCAAAGCTTTGATGGTGCTAATAACGTAATTGCCATTTTGATCGGCGAAGGCGACAATTAAACATTGTAAATCTTGATAAAAATCGCTTAATTTAACTTCTTCGCCACGGTAATCTTGAAAACTAGTAGTTTTGCTAAAAGAAAAACGTTGTGGCGTTTCACCGTTGCGTGGCATCAATTGCAAGTCGTTTTTACCTAGTTCAGCAATAGAGCCAATACTAATGATTTTATTTTTTGGGGTGAAATCTTTTTCGTAAACTATGATTTTTTTGATTTTTAGATTATCTTCGACAAGCTCACTATAAACTCCCACCCAATTATCAATCACGATTTCGTCGATTTTAATATCCTTACCTTTTTTTTGAATAATTACGTCTTCATTGAGTGGCACAATTTTACTGCCCGCATAGTTATTGACAGTCAAAGTTTCTTGACTGACGCGAGTCACCTTGGCTAGATAAGCTCTTTGTGCGCGAACATTTGCGCCCACTGTGCCGAGCTCAGTTTTTTTCTCCTGAATGACTTTTTTGATATTATCAATGGTGCTAGTTGCCTCATTTTCTTGAGTTTCAGCACTGCTAGTCGAACTATTATTAGCAAAAACAATTCTTGCTGACCAGACAAATAAAACAAAAATCATTGCTAACAATAATGCTTTAGATTTAATTTTCTTTTGTTGCTTCATAAACTACGGTTCTTTGTTTACTGATTTGTTTGCCATCTTCATCAAGACTAATAATCTCGATTAAATTGCCACCAAGCTCAAGTTTAACTTTCACCGAAAAATTACCAGCTTGATCAGTACTGCTAATTGTTTCTGCATCATTAACTAAAATCACCACAAAACTATTTGGGTTGGCGCTACCAGAAACAATGAGCTCTTCTTCGCTAGTTAATAATTCTTCTTCTGGACTATTGATTACTAATTGAGGATCTTGCAGAGTGGCAGACTCTGTACTTGTGGGACTATTAATTAATTGATCGGTGTCACTATTTTGGCCAGTCTTAGAATTTTCTCGATTTTGATAAATTCCAAAAGTGATCATCAGTCCAAGAGTAATGCCGATAAAAACTGCTAAAAGAATTTCTTTGCGCATAATATTTACGCTTAAGCCTCGTGCTTAAGAGAAAGTATCTTAAGCTAATTATACACAAAAGTAAAGTTTTAGGATAAGTTTTGACAGTTAAAATTCCTATGCTAGACTAAAAGCAAGCTTTGCGGAGAGGTTTATTTTAAAGCGTGAAACTTGCTTTTTAGTAAAAAAGGGAAAATTGAATTTATGCAAATTACTTATCATGGTCATTCTTGCTTTAAGCTTAAAGGCGAATTGGGCAGTGTTGTTACAGATCCATTTGATGAAAAATCAGTGGGTATTTCGCTGCCTCGTTTGAATGCCGAAATAGTTACTATTTCTCACAATCATGCTGATCACAATGCCAGTAACAAAGTTAAAGGCACCAGTAAAAGGGAGAAACCTTTTATCATAGATTTTCCTGGAGAATATGAGGTAGGTGGCGTTTCGGTTTTTGGCATTAAAACTTTTCATGATCAAGTGGGCGGGGCAGAAAAAGGCAACAACATCGTTTTTAAAATTTTAATTGATGGTTTGACCGTTTGTCATTTGGGTGATCTTGCTCATCAGTTGGATGAACAGCAATTAGACGCCATTGGTATGGTTGATGTTTTGTTTTTACCGGTAGGTGGGCCGTTTTCTTTGATGAATGATGAAGCAATCAAAGTTGCTAACGCCATCAGTCCGAGTATTTTAATTCCTATGCATTACAGTGATGCCGCTTATCCAAGTGATACACAACTAAAGCCCCTAGATCAGTTTTTACAAAGTTTTGGTGCCTCTGTTGAGCCCGAAGACAAGCTAATCGTGGAAAAAGAGCGTTTGCCTGAAGAAATGCAATTGGTGGTTTTACGCCGTAGTTAAAAATAAAATAAATTGAAAACAGAGAATAAAAAGTTATATGGATCCAAAAATTCCTCCACATGACATTGATGCAGAAAAGTCAGTTTTGGCAGCAATTTTGATTGACAAAGACGCCATTATTAAGGCTTCAGAAATTCTTAAGCCAGAGTCTTTTTATAGTAAAGCCCATCAAGCTATTTTTGCGGCCATGCTAGAACTTTATGACAAGCGCATGGCAATTGACGTCATCACTCTTAAAGATCAATTGACCAAAGATAAAACAATTCGCACCGCTGGGGGAGTTTCTGGCATCAGTCAACTGTCCAACTTATTATCCACTGCTGCCAACGTGGAGAATTATGCTTCCATGGTCAAAGAAAAGTATGTCAAAAGAGAATTAATTGCGCTTTCCAACGAAGTTGGCAATTTAGCTTTTGATGAAAGCAAAGAAGTTAACGAGATTCTTGATAGCGCTGAACAGCAGGTGATGGCCATTTCACAAACTCATGCTCGTCGTGATTTTTTACCCATTAAACAAACTTTAGTAGAAAGTTTTGATCGATTAGATGAATTGCAAAAAAGCGGGGGAGAACTGCGCGGTCTAGCCACTGGTTTTAATGATTTAGATCGTCTAACGGCTGGTTTGCAAAAATCTAATCTGGTAATTTTGGCCGCACGACCTGGCACTGGTAAAACTGCCTTTGCTGTCAACATTGCCCAATACGCCACCATTGTCGCCAAGAAAAAAGTAGGTTTTTTCTCTTTGGAAATGAGTCGAGAAGAATTAGTTGATCGTCTTTTAGTTGGCCAAGCCGACATTGATGCTTGGAAACTCAAAACTGGTCGTT
Source organism: uncultured Pseudomonadales bacterium (assembly GCA_964637295.1). GTDB lineage: Bacteria > Patescibacteriota > Microgenomatia > UBA1400 > PJMF01 > UBA1364. The sequence continues at coordinate 86,089 of CAZWWE010000004.1, forward strand.
TGTCTCAAGAAGATTTTCTGAAAATTTCTGACGCGATGGGGGTTTTAGCAGAGAGCAAGCTTTTTATTGACGACACCCCAGGACTTAGTATTTATGAAATGCGTACCAAGGCGCGCCGTTTAATGATGGAGCAAAACATTGATTTGTTAATTGTTGATTATTTGCAATTAGCTCATGGTCAAAATCGCGAAAATCGTGTTCAAGAAGTGGGAGAAATTTCTCAAGGTTTAAAAAACATTGCTCGAGAACTCAAAATTCCAGTTTTAGCTTTGGCGCAGTTGTCTCGCGCCGTTGAACAACGTGGCGAAAAAGCTCCTCAACTTTCCGATCTTCGTGAGTCTGGTTCGATTGAACAAGATGCTGATTTAGTGATGTTTTTATATCGCAAAGATGATGATTTACGAGAAGCCGTTACTTTGAAAATCGCCAAGCATCGCAATGGTAGCTTAGGGGACATCGAACTTTACTTCAGAGGTGATCGAGTCAAGTTTTTTGGAATGGAGAATCGTAAACAGTAGTATTTTTGTTTCATTTTCTCTTCAGTGATCGCTTGATCAGATACATCTTTTCACGCGATCAAATGCTTCGAAAATGAAACAAAAATACATCATTTTTTCTCTTCAGTGATCGCTTGATCAGATACATCTTTTCACGCGATCAAATGCTTCGAAAATGAAACAAAAATACATCATTTTTTCTCTTCAGTGATCGCTTGATCAGATACATCTTTTCACGCGATCAAATGCTTTTTTATTTGGTGCCAATTCCAAACAGTAAATAAATTAAACCTCCGGAGAGTAATAAAAACATAGTAAAAAAGCCAAGATTGGCCTTGAGTTTTTTGCTAGAAGCACTGACATTTGGGTTGTCAACGCTAATGATGATGATCATGGCAATGACAATCCAAATTAAACCTCGTAGTACAATTGACCACATGCTGTCGACTGCAAAAGCTTTGTGAATTAGTTCGCTAATTAAGGCCATATCTAAATATGACTGATTTTTTATTGCTAGACAAGAGGAAATGATTGCATTTGCGTGACCAGTACATTTGCGTTGATCTATTGGAAATTTAAGGTAAAATAAGAAAGTCTTAGTGAAGAGCTCTTAGCCGAGATGGCGGAATTGGTAGACGCGTAGGTCTCAAAAACCTATGAAGGCAACTTCATGAGGGTTCGATTCCCTCTCCCGGCACCCTTTAATGATTGTGATTTTATGTTACCAATTCTTTTTGAGCTGCCATTTCTTAAACTCAAATCTCTAACGCTGTTAGCTTTTTTAGCTTTCTTTTTTTCAGCTTTTGTTTTTTGGCGTAAGGGTAGAGAAGAACACTATAATTCTTTTGAAATTTTTGATGCTTTTTTATTATCTGGGCTTTTTGGTTTTATTTTAGGTCGCATTATTTTTGTTATTTTTCATTGGTCAGTTTTTAGTAGTAACGTTTTGAGTGTATTTAATATTATTAACTATCCAGGCAATGAACCCCTGGTAGTTTTGGCTGGAGCCATTTGGTTTTTATATCGTCATGCTGTCAAGGCCAAATGGGATGCGTTTGAAGTTTTAGATTTTTATGTAACTGCTATCAGCTTGGGGATGATTTTCATTTATGCTGGATTTTTCTTAGATGGCAGCTATGGAGGAACCTTTACCAATCTGCCTTGGGGTATTATCGTGCCAGGTACTTTTGAGAAAACTCATCCTGCGCAACTTTATGCCTTATTTTATTATTTATTGAGTTATATTTACTTAAGTAGAATTGAATATGTTTACCGTACGCTAGAATGGTATCGCAGTGGTAAAAAAACGGCTCAATCTGGTTTTCTTTTCAGTACTTTTTTAATTTTAACTGCTCTTTTTCATTTAATCACTGGCCCCATTCGTTTGCCTGGTATTTTGATCAATGGTATGGTCTTGGATTATTTTATTTATTTAGCGATGCTTATTTTTGGTTTAATTATTCTTTACCAAAGATCTGGTCGTTCTTTACACATATTTAAAAAATGATCACGAAACTAGATATTTTATACGAAGATCAAGACTTAATCGTACTTAACAAGCCGAGTGCTTTAACAGTCAATCGTTCTTCTACGATGAAGGCACAAACCGTTCAGGATTGGTTGGTGAAAAAATTTGGCGAAGAGTATTTCACTAGAAATTTTTGGGAAAAAGATTTATCTTATCAAAATTTAATTCCCATTGATTTTACCGATGAATTTGGCGATGTATTTGCTACTTGGCAAGAAAGATTAGGAGTAGTACATCGTTTGGATAAAGATACTAGTGGGGTGCTGATTTTAGCTAAAAATCCAGGTTCATTATTGAATTTATTAGCTCAATTTAAAAAACGCCAAACACAAAAAACTTATTTAGCCCTAGTTCACGGTCATTTTTCAGATAAAAAAGGTGTAATTAATGCGCCAATGGCTCGTAATTCTCAGAACAGATTGAAGTTTGCAATTGATAACAATGGTCGTCAAGCCGTTACGGAATATAAAGTTGTTAAGGAGTTTTCTGCATTAAACGAAGCGACAATCAAGCAAGTGACTGAATTGAGTAAAAGCAAAACAAAGAAAGTCAAAGAGCTTTATCAAGCGGGTTTTTCTTTGGTAGAAGTCGCTCCTAAGACTGGTCGCACTCATCAAATCAGAGTGCATATGGCTGCCATGCAGCATCCCATTGTTGGCGACCAGCTTTATGTTGGCAGAAAACGCGCTAAATTAGATAGTTTTTGGTGCCCACGACAGTTTTTACATGCTCAATCGATTGAGTTTTTACACCCCAGAACTCAAGAGAAGATCTTTGTTGAAGCTCCTTTGAGCGCTGATTTACAACAAATTTTAAAGCTTGTGTTGTAATTTTGACCATGATAAAATCCTTTCAATTAAAAAAGTAAGAGTGCGAAAAGACGTTTAGTTTTTCGTATTCCCAAGTAACAAACCTGAGTTAAATCAGGGGGACACCAAGTGAATAAGAAGAATTAAGCGTCTTTTTTTATTTAAAAAAGGATCAATAAGGAAACAAAAACATGATTTTTCAAAAAATTAGTTTTCAAAATGATAAAGCACAATATATAACTCCAAGTTGGGATCAACTTGATAGCTTAACTTTAAGTGTAGCCAAAAAAGTTAAACAATCAAAAATTAAATTTGATTTAATCATTGCTTTGGCCAAAGGAGCTTGGCCCATGAGCCGCTCGTTTTATGACTATACTTCCATCAAAGAGTTGGCTAGTCTTGGCGTACAATTTTACAGTGGTATCAATCAAAGATTAGCCAAGCCGAATATTTATCAAAAATTACCTACTACTATTAAGAACAAAAATATTTTGATTTTTGATGATGTTTCTGACACTGGAGATTCACTGATTTTTACCAAAGAATATTTGTTCAAACAAGGAGCGAAGGAGGTGAAAACGGCTACTTTATTTATTAAGCCTTGGTCAAAATTTATACCTGATTTTTATGGAGCTGAAACCGACGCTTGGATTATTTTTCCTTTTGAGAAGAAGGAAATGCGTGACTTGCTTGGAGCAAGTTGGCAAAAACAGGGAGCCAACCAAAAAGAAGTTCTAAAAAGACATAAAGAAATCGGCTTGAGTCAAGAAATATTGGATTTATAACTTTGATCAATATGAAACCTGAAAAAATAGTTATTTTAGATGCTGGCGGTCAATACGCCAAAGTGATTGATCGAAAAGTCAGAGAGCTGGGCGTTGAATCTGATTTGTTACCGCTAAATACTTCTGTCACAAAATTACAAGACTATGCAGCAATTATTATTTCTGGTGGCCCACAAAGTGTTTATGGAATTTCAGCTCCAAAATATGATCATAAATTGTTAGAGCTTGATAAGCCAATTTTGGGCATTTGTTATGGTATGCAGTTGTTGGCTTATGCTGAAGGAGGCAAAGTAAATAAAAAGCAGCGAAGAGAAGACGGACCTTGTTTGATCAGTGTTGATCCACAATCTTTATTATTTGCCGGATTAAATGAAACACAAACGGTTTTAATGTCTCACGGCGACAGTGTTTCTCATTTGCCAAAAAAATACGAGCAAATAGCTCAGTCTGGAAATTTAATCGCAGCGATTGCCAATTCATCTGCTAAAAAATATGGGGTTCAATTTCATCCCGAAGTTGATTTGACTGAAAATGGTCAAAAAATGCTAAGTAATTTTTTATTTAAGATCGTTCAGCTAAAAGCAAGCTTTACTCTAGAAGATAGAGAAAAAAAAGCGATTGCCTATATCAAGAGTGCAATTGGTGACAAGCAGGTCTTGCTTTTGGCGAGTGGAGGAGTGGACTCAACTGTCTGTGCCGCTTTACTACAAAAAGCTCTAAAACCTGAACAAATTATTGCTTTACACGTTGACAGCGGTTTTATGAGGCAAGATGAAAGTCAGGCAGTTAAAATTGCTTTGGCAAAAATTGGTATAAATCTCACCGTTATCGATGCTAAACAAGATTTTTTTGCAGCTAAAACAAAAATTGCTGGTCAGGAAATTGGCCCACTCGCAAAAATCACTGATCCCCAAGTTAAAAGAAAAATTATTGGAGATACCTTTATTAAGGTAACGGAAAACTATTTGAAAACTCTTAATTTAGATTTGGACAATGTCTTTTTAGCACAAGGAACATTGCGGCCAGATTTAATTGAAAGTGCTTCAAAAAATGTTAGTCAAGTTGCTGCAACGATAAAAACTCATCACAATGATACAGAAATTGTGCGGGCTTTAAGAGAGCGAGGCCGAGTAATTGAACCTTTGGCTGAATATCATAAAGATGAGGTAAGACAACTAGGGTTAAAATTGGGTTTACCAAATGATTTAGTTTGGCGCCAACCATTTCCAGGGCCAGGTTTAGCCATTCGTATTCTTTGTGCCGAAACAGCTTATTTTACCGCTGATCATGACAACATTATAAGAGATTTAGAGCAATTTGTTCCAGCTCCTTATCTAGCTACTTTATTACCAATCCGTTCAGTGGGAGTTCAAGGAGATGGACGGACTTATAGTTATGCTGTTGCTCTTGGTATTGAGAAAAACGAATTAGTTGATTGGAATTTGGTCTTTGCTTTAGCTAGAGAAATTCCAAAATTATTTCATCAGATTAATAGAGTGGTTTTTGTTTTTAACCACGCCGAAGCTTCATTAATTAAAAAAATTACTCCCACCTTGTTAGCTGATCAGAGCCTCAGCAAATTAAGAATGGCTGACAACATTGTTGATGATTTATTACTGCAAAATAATTTGTTACAGAAAATTAGTCAGGTGCCAGTAATTTTAATTCCTATAGATTTTGATGGAGGAGATAAGCACTCTGTAGTAATTCGTCCTTTCATGACCAATGATTTTATGACCGGTTTAGCCGCAACTCCAGGAAAAGAAATTCCGCTTGTCGTTATAGAAAACATGGTTGAGCAAATTTTACAAAAAGTAGCTGGAGTTTCTAGGGTTTTATATGATCTGACTTCAAAACCACCGGGAACCACAGAATGGGAATAATTTTTTAGTATGTCAGTCGATATCTATCCAAATTCTTCACTTATTCAAGCAGAGCAATGGGCTAGAATTCAACGTAGAAGAGCACTGCAAGAAGCTTTTAAAGAAATCAGTCAACTCATTATCAATACTGGTAAATATCCAAAAGTTGAAGCAGCGATAAGAATCATTCAAAATTTGGTTGCTCCAGAAATTGATTCTGCCAATGGCAATGTTACACAACTTCCCTCTACCAAAGATGAACCAATTTCTGCGAATGCAGTAGAGGTTAGCCGCTACAAAGCTGAGGTGGCAAGATTTGAATATGTTGAAAATAGATTTCCAGAATTGGCTTTTCTTTTAAAACAACTAAATATGGCAGTTAAAAATAATTTAGCAGCAGAAATCATTGATGATTTGTTAAAAGGTCTTATTTTTCTTGGTGCTGATATTAATGCTTTTATTGCTGACGGTCAGACAGGGGAAGTTTTTCAACATCATAAACTGGATCGTAAAATAGACTCTCTTCCAGAAGAAATGTATGAAAGACTTAGAAAAAGCCTTTATCAAACTTATGTATATCCATATACTGGTTGCATCAGAGTGTATTGGCAAATCGCCACGACAACTATCAATGGTCGTCCCCATCATTTTTCAGACTGGATTGAAATAGTAGCCAAGCCAGTTGAGGCAGAATTGTTAGAAAAGTATCTAGCCAGAGCTTTGGCCAATGGTTCAATTTTAAAATCTAACACTCACTTAGAGTTGTTGGAAATGCTTCATGAAAGCGGTGGAATAAAAACAATCTCACGTTTGCCGGGCGAATTACTGGCAAAAGGGCATGGCTTTACACGATTTAGGCAGTCACCAAAACCAGAAGATATGCTCGCAATTCAGAGATCTATTATTACTAATGCGCCAGTTTACGTTGAATAGCACTCGCGCTACAATTAGCACATGTTTAAAGCTGCCTTCCACTTCCAGCTCTCCTACGCCACTCTTTAGTTATTTTTTTGTTTATCTATTAAAGGATCACTCTTGTTTGAGTGTTTCGTTAATTGGCTAAAAAAATAATAACAAGGTAAACTATAGAAAGAAATTTAACAAATATGTCAAAAACAAAACAAACCAACGATTTAATTTTTGATTTAATTAAAAAGGAAGAGCAGCGCCAGATCGAGATGATTGGGCTCATTCCGTCTGAAAACCATAGCTCTGCAGCCGTGCGTTCTTGTTTGAGCTCTTGTTTATCAAGTAAATACGCCGAAGGTTATCCCAAACGTCGTTATTATGAAGGTAATCAAATTATTGATGAGCTTGAAATTGAAGCTCAAGAACGCTTAAAGAAATTATTCAATGTTCCCCATGTTAACGTTCAGCCTTATTCTGGTTCACCAGCCAATTCAGCCGTTGAATTCGCCATACTCGAAGCAGGGGAGACGATAATGGGTTTAGCGCTGAGTAGCGGCGGTCATCTGACCCACGGTCATCCGCAAGTCACTTTTTCTGGGCGTTATTTTCATTCTGTGCAATATGGTTTGGATGAAAATGCTAGGATTGATTATGAGCAAGTACGCCAACTGGCGCTTAAGCATAAGCCAAAGCTAATTGTGGCTGGCACCACAGCTTATCCTTTCACCTTAGACTTCAAAAAATTTGCGCAAATCGCTGATGAAGTGGGGGCTTATCTTTTGGCAGATATTTCTCACATTACTGGTTTAATTGTGGCCGGTGAGCATCCGAGTCCTGTGCCTTATGCTCACGTCGTGATGTCCACCACGCACAAAACCTTTCGTGGTCCGCGTGGGGCGATGATTATGGTTACTAGTAAGGGTTTAGAAAAAGATACAGATTTGGCAGATAAGATTGATAAAGCCGTCTTTCCGGCTTTGCAGGGTGGTCCGCATAATGAAACTACGGCAGCCATCGCCATAGCGGCGCAAGAGGCTAGTTTGCCAAAATTTAAAGAATATGCCAAACAAATTCGCAAAAATGCCGATGCCTTAGCCACCGCCTTACAAAAAGAAGGTCTCAAATTAGTCGGCGATGGCACAGAGAATCATCTAATCTTGATAGATTTGACTCCTTTTGGTGAGGGTTTTGGCACCCAGGTGGCTTTTGCTATGGATGTGGCGGGAATTTACGCCAACCGCAATACTATTCCAAATGAACCCTGCTCACCCTTCTATCCATCGGGTCTTCGTATCGGCACACCATTGGTTACTACCAGAGGGATGAAAGAGCAAGAGATGACAAAAATTGCTCAATGGATTGCTAGGGTAGTCGACCATATAAAAGCCGAACA
>CAZWWE010000005.1:0-63363 GCA_964637295.1 uncultured Pseudomonadales bacterium
ACAAACCTTGTTGCTTTTGTTGCTCGGCTTAATTATTATCTTGCGTCTACCAAATTTTTTTGAACTTTACTGGTATGGAGATGAAGCCATTTATTTAACTCTAGGCAATGCTCTAAAACAGGGTGGCCAACTTTACACCACCATCATCGACCACAAAACTCCCTTAATTTATTATTTAGCCATGGTACCAAATCAACTCTATTTTCGCGTTCTAAATTTATGCTGGATGTTGGCCACAACTACTTTTTTCTTCTATTTCGCCAAAAAATTGTTCAAAAAAGAAAGCAAAGCTTTCTTAGCCAGTTTAATTTTGGTGATTTTGACCAGCTTGCCCTGGCTTGAAGGCAACATTCCCAATGGCGAATTATTTGTCATGGGTTTCGTCATGCTTGGCGCGGTCTTTTTTACACACAGCTCGATCTTCACTAATTTACTGCAAAAAGAACTTGTTTTTAAGCAAACTCTCAAAGATGGCTTAATCTTATCAGCTGCCGGGGCAATGATGGGTTTAGGCATTTTAACTAAAGTTCCCGCGCTTTTAGACGCAGCAGCTTTCTTGGCTATTTTTGCTTTGCTTTTTAGCAAAGTTTTATTTAACCCCAAAAATGAAGCTAAAATGATCAAACAAAGTTTTTTTTATCTAGCCAATCGAGGACTTTTTTTTGGATTAGGACTAATTACACCCATTCTTATTTCGATCCTTTATTTTGTTAGTAAAGGGCAAGGGCAAGATTATCTAGATTACGGATTGCTTTATAATTTTCGTTATAGTCAATCTTGGTCTCTAGACTTGGGCAATGACTTGCTCAATTTTGCTTTTAGCATGGCTGGCAAAACCATCATTTTATTTATCCTATTTTCATTGATTATTTTAAATCATGAGCAATTAAAAAAAAGTTTCCAATTCATCAGTCTATATTTTATTTTTGCTTTATATTCGGTTCTATTATCCAATCGACCTTATCCCCATTATTTCATCCAAATGGTCCCCGCGCTCGCTCTGCTTTTGGTGGAAACATTTAGCACCTTGCAAACTATCTTGCGAAAACATAAACAAAAGAAAATTCTAGGCTTGGGCAAAACTTTAGTCTTAAGTGCAGGACTACTCTCCTTAACTATTTATATTATGTTGAGCTTAAATTTCAAACCTTACTCAACGGTCAAATATTACAAGCAATTTTATAAATATGCTACTTTGCAAATTAGTAAAGAAGAATATGAAAATTCTTTTGACAGCTTGGTGGCGGAAAACCGCCAAGTGAGCCAATTAATCAAAGAAATGGGTTTGAAAAAAATCTTTATTTGGGGGACCAATCCTCTGCTTTATGCTCAAAGTCACACTATCCCCACTTCTCGTTTCACGGTTTCTTTTCACATTAAAGATTTTGGCGACCACGATCGCACTATGGCGCAAATCAGGCAAGAAAAACCCAAATTAATTATTGTCATGAACAATGAAACAGATAATTTTCCTCAACTAACTAGCTATTTACAAGAATTTTATTTAGAAAATAATGAATTCCAACACATGCGCTTGTATTTAAGAAAATGATATGGAATTAACTTTTAGAACTGAAAGAAAAAAAACTGGTTTTCGTTATTTAACTTTTTTACCCAAAAGTCTGCGAGCCTTGGGTTTGTTGGCTCTCATTTTTAATTTATTAAATTTTTTGTTTGCCTTATTTTTCTTCAATTCTTTGCAAAAAGTGGTTCCGCTTTTTTATTCGCTCGCTAGTGATCAACAATTAGTGAACAAAATTTATATTTTTGTTTTACCAGCTTTGGCTACTTTAATTAATTTATCGCATTTTTTGTTTACTTATTTCAAAAAAGAAATCAACAGCAATCTTTTAAAAATGTTTTTACAGGTTACTTTATTATTGCAAGTTTTGCTTTTGGCGATTTTGCTTAGAATCATTATAATAATTTCTTAATGTGGTCTTTTCTAAGTAGTTTTTTATTTGCTTTATTGATTACACCTTTGATTATTCGTTTTTATCGTCGACATCATTGGGTAGATGATCCACAAAAAAATTTGCATGTCAAAAAAACTCACTCTGAGGCCGTTCCTAGAGGTGGAGGTTTGGTAATTTTTACTGCTACTTTGTTTGGCGCATTGTTGATTTTGAATTTTGATAGATATTTATGGGCTATTTTTCTAGGAGCAGGCCTACTGAGCCTGATTGGTTTTATTGATGATCTTTATGACATTAGCCCATATGCGAGATTGGCGACCGGTTTGCTCGCCAGCTTAATTGTGGTGGGGGCAGGCATTGGCATTGCTTACGTGAGCAATCCCTTGGGTTCAGGGGTAATTCACCTAGATCAACCACAATTCAATTTTATGCTCTTTGGCGAAAGGCGCTCCATATGGATCTTATCGAGCCTCTTTGCTATTTTTTTCATCATGTGGAATATGAATATCATTAATTGGGCCAAAGGCGTAGATGGCCAATTGCCAGGCTTTGTCGCCGTATCATGTCTTTTTATCGCCATTTTGGCCAATCGTTTTGCAGATAACCCGACTCAGTTTAATGTCGCCAATTTAGCTTTGATTGTTGCCGGTGCTTTTACCGGCTTATTAGTCTGGAATTTTTATCCGCAAAAAATCATGCCTGGCTATGGAGCTGGCTCGCTGGCTGGTTATTTTCTCAGCGTCTTAGCAATTTTATCTGGCGCCAAAGTCGCTACCACCCTGATGGTGCTCGCTATTCCTACCGCCGATGGCATTTTTACTATTGTGAGACGGCTAGCGGCTGGCAAATCACCCTTTTGGGGTGACAGAGGGCATCTCCACCATAAATTGATAGATTATTATGGCTGGGGTCGCAGAAGAATAGCAGTCTTTTACATTTTAAGTAGTGCTACCCTCGGTTTTTTGTCGCTTTATCTAAACACCTTGGGTAAAATTATTGCCATAACAACAACTTCTCTAATTGTTTTTGGCTTTTTGGTATATAGTAAAATTAAACAACATGGATAAACTCATTTTTCTTTTAATCAAATCTTTTCGACCCAAGCAGTGGTTAAAAAATTTCGCCCTCTATGCCGCTTTGGTTTTTTCTGGCTTTTTTTTCTATCAAGAAAAAGGACAATGGCCTTATTTTGTGATCGTGAGTTACGCGTTTATCATTTTTTGTATTTTAACTTCCAGTATTTATTTAATTAACGATTTATTTGACATCGAATCAGATCGCAAACATCCTTTTAAGAAAAATCGACCACTCGCTTCTGGTAAATTACCCATTCCGATCGCTATTTTTAGCGTGGTGACGGGTTTAGCTTTAGTTTTTTTCCTATCACTGAATTTACCTGATTTTTTCAAAATACTAGTCTTGGCTTATTTCATTTTGCAAACTCTCTATTCTAGTAAGCTTAAACATTACGCCATTTTTGACATTATTGCCATTGCCCTAGGCTTTCTGATTAGGGTCTATGCCGGAGCAGTGGTGGTCAATCTACACATGAATGTTTGGTTTTTATTGACAGTGATTTCTGTATCTCTGTTTATGGCTGTGGGTAAAAGACAAAGTGAAAGAACTTTGCTTAGCAATAACCATGTTGAATTCGCTAGATTAAGTTTAAAAAAATATAGTCAAAGATTACTTGATCAATACACCGCGGTTTTTGCTACTTCTACCTGGTTAACTTACGCCATTTTTACTTTTCAAAGCTATACTAGCCAAGGTGTTAACTTACTTTACGAAAAGTTTCCAGAATTATATTTTATTTTGCCAAAAACACTGCAGTCTCAAAAGCTATTAATGCTCAGTCTTCCCTTTGTTATTTTTGGAGTGATGAGATATTTACAGTTGATTTATGAAGAAAATAAAGGTGAAGCTCCAGAGGATATTTTACTCAAAGATAAGCCTTTATTAATTACTGTGTTTGTTTGGCTGCTGCTAGTTTTATTTTTGATTTACGCTTAAGAATTCCATCAATAAATTAATCGGCAAACCATGACTAAAAGCAGTTAAATTGCCGTTAATGCTTTCGATTAAGGCCATGCCGCTATCATAAGCAGGAGAAAAAGCCGCTGACCAGGTTAAAACTGGCTCGCTTGTAACGTATCTTTCGATTTCATCTCTGCTCAGACGGCGCATTTTGACCATCACTTTTTCACAGCCACTCACTTGCGTGTTTGACTTGGTGTTGAGAAAAGCATAGCCAGTCAAAACCTCTATCTTTTTATCGGACTGAAAAGCCAACATTTCTCTAGCTTCATCCAAACTTTTTGGTTTCTCTAAGATTCTCCCTTGTAAGTAACAAAAAGTGTCAGCGGCGATAATGATTGCCTCTTTGTAATTTGCAGCGATTTTTTCTGCTTTAGCTAAGGCGATTTTTTCTGCTTTGTCGTATTGATCAATGAAAGGTACTGCCTGTTCGTCAAGATCAGCTGGGAAAACTTCAATGGGCAGAGATATTGCAGCTTTTAATAATTTAAGACGTTGTTTGGACTGAGAAGCTAAGATAATTTTTCTAGGCATAGTTGAGCAAATAATGTTCTACGTCCAGAGCGGCTTGCGTACCTGTACCAGCAGAAACAATGGCTTGACGATAGCGATGATCAGCCACATCGCCAGCGGCAAACACACCGTCAACGGAAGTTAGGGTTGAGTAAACTTCATGAGCTCTTAATTTGATATAGCCGGCGTGATCCAAATCAAGCTGATCAATAAATAAATTGGTACTTGGTTTATGACCAATCGCTAAAAAGACTCCCTCTGCTGCTAATTCTTGCAGCTTACCTTTGGTTTCAATTTTAATTTTTTGCACCGTTTTGCCATCGCCCATAATTTCTTTCAAGTTGGTATTCCACATCACTTTAATGTTGGGGTTATTTAGCACTCTTTCCTGCATGATTTTGCTGGCTCTAAAAGTTTCACCGCGATAAAGAATAGTAACTCTATCGGTAAATTTAGCTAAAGCCATAGCATCCTCCATGGCACTGTCGCCTCCACCTACCACATAAACATTTTTATCTTTGTAAAAAGCGGCGTCGCAAACTGCACAAGTACTGACTCCATGACCAAAATATTCTTGTTCACCAGGAATGCCTAGCATAATACTACTGGCTCCGGTGGCGACGATAATTACATCTGCTTGATAGTTAGCTTCGCTTTGACGAATTTGTGTCATCGCTTCTAATAACTCTTGGCGACTTAAAGACTGAAACTTTTTGTGATCCATGCCTTCTGGCAAACTTGTCCAGAGCGAAAAAGGTTTTTTGGAAAAATCAACCGCAGTGATGAACTCATATTTAAGATCAGTGCCAAAGCGGGCGGCTTGTTTTTGCAGATCCATCATCAACATCGGACCGGACTTACCTTCTGGAAAACCAGGAAAATTTTCGATGTCGGTGGTGTACATCAACTGTCCACCAATTTCCATGCCAGCAAAAAGAGTAGTTTCTAAACGTGCTCTAGAAGTATAGATCGCCGCTGTTAATCCAGCAGGACCAGAACCGATAATGGCTAATTTTAGTTTCAGCATGATAGAAATTCCTTTTCTTTATTTTAACCTGCCAAAGCTTTGTCTACCATAGCTTTAAGAGCAGCTTCTCCAGGAAAACCAGTTTGTCTGTCTACTTCTTGACCATCTTTGAAAACAACAAAAGTGGGAATACTCATTACAGAGTATTTCATGGCTGGTTCACGAGCTTGATCCACATCAACTTTGACGATGGAAGCTTTACCTGCATAATTCTCTGCCATTTTATCGACGATTGGCGCCGACATTTGGCAAGGACCACACCAAGTAGCGAAAAAATCTACTAGAACAACACCCTTAACGTCTTCTACACTGCTTTGAAAATTACTATTATCTAAATGAATTGCACTCATTTTTACCTTTCTAATATTTAAGTATTAATTAATAACGCAAAAGTTCCTTCAGGACTAAGTCTAATTGCCTGCAATTATTATCTTTGGAGCAAGTACTCGCTTCGCTGGTGAGAATGTCGCGAGCCACCCTAGAAATAGAGTTGCGAGCGGCAGCCAGTTGACGGGCGATTTCGATGCATGGTCTTTTTTCCTCATACATTTTGGCTACACCGTCAATTTGACCACTGATGCGATTTAAAGAAACAGCTATGGAATCTTTTTTAACTTGCTTCATGTCTTTATGATATACCGGTAGGGGGTATGTTGACAAGAGGCAAATTTTGGCAAATTTATCATTAATCTAGTTTTTTAATGGCTGCTTGTTTTTGAATGATAAGCGCTAATAATTCATCGAGTTTTTTTTCTTCTTCTTCCGTTCTTTTCAAACTACTGTCTAGCTGACTAATTTCCTCGTTAATTAACATAATTTCTCGACGCAACGATTCTTTTTTCACGGTCGATAAAACTGCTTGCCATTCTTTTTCTAAATCATTTTCTTGCAGGTTTTTTTCATTTTCTGGATTAAGCAAAACATCCATGAGAATCTTTTTTAAGTCTTCTGCCAAGTTAGTTGAAAAACTTTGTAAATTGAAATTATTTTTAACTAGTAAAAGTTGCTTAAGAATTTCTTTGAAGCCACTGCTTTTGAATTCAAAATCACTAAGTGAGGCGGCCTTTTCTTTGATTAATTCGGCAGGAAAACTAAATAGTAAAAACAACATGTATTCTTCATTGCGCTCTTGGTAACTCTTTAGCGTGCTAGCAACAACTGACTCGCCTGCTGTTTTTGCTTGACTGAGCAAACTTTTCTTTTGTCCAAATTTTTTAATATCTTCTTTTAACAGGGATTCTTTGACGTTGAGAACAATGGATAATTTCTGCAAATAGAATTCTTTTTCTACGCTGTGATCAATGGTTTCCAAAATTGGCGCCAAACGATTGATAATTTTTCTTTTACCATCGGCAGTTTTGGGATCATGTGATTCTATGGCGTGATTGAATAAAAATTCATAAACAGAAACCGCGCTCTCCACCGCCTGCCTCCAGACTTTAGGCTTTTCTCTGGCTAAATCATCAGGATCTTTAATTTTATCTTCTTCTTTTAAGAAATCTAAATGCTTTAAATCAATTACTCTTAGATCAATGCCTTTGGCTTTGACTATTTCAATGGCACGCTCTGTAGCTTTGATGCCAGCTTCATCGGCGTCAAGAGAAAGAATAATTGTTTTGGCTACTCTAGAGAGCAGGTTGACCTGATCAGTGGTTAAAGCTGAACCTTTGATCGCTACGACATTATTAACATGGGCTTGAGTAGAGGAAATCATGTCAAATTCGCCCTCAACCACAACCACTTGTTCCTTCTTTTTAATTTCTCTAAAAAGTTCACTGTAACCATAGAGCATTTTGGATTTGTGATAAAGCAAAGTTTCAGGGGAGTTGATGTATTTAGCTTCTTTGGGAGATTGGCTAAGTAAGCGACCAGAAAAACCTACTACCTGACCACGATGATTTTTGAGTGGAAAAATTAAACGTTCGCGAAAACGATCATAATAGCCGCCGTTGCGTCCTTTGATAATTAGGCCCGTTTTTTCAATTAGATCTAGGGGAAATTTCTTTTTGTGATGCAAATATTTGAGCAAAGAATCCCAGGCGTTAGTGGCAAAACCTAGTTGAAAAATTTTAATCGATTCGTTAGTAATATCGCGATTTTGCAAATAATCCCGCCCAATTTGACCAACCTCATGCTTGGTTAAAAGAAAATGATAATATTCCTTGGCAAAACTCATAATTTCTAAGAGTTTCTCTCGCTCTTCATCATCCTGACTTTTTTGAAATTCTTTTAATTGGATTCCGGCTCGATCGGCCAAAGTTTTTAAAGCTTCATAAAAAGTAATGCCTTCAAAATTTTGCAAAAAATCTAACACATCACCATTAGCTCCACAACCAAAACAGCGATAGCGTTGTAAACCGGGATTCACAAAAAAAGATGGGGTTTTTTCACTGTGAAAAGGACAACAAGCTCTGTAATTGGCCCCAGAATTTTCTAGCTTAATCTTCTCTGCGACAATCTCGACTATGTTAGTCGCATCTTTCACTTCTTTAATCTGTGACATATTTAAAGTATAAATTCCAAATAATTTTTAGAGTTTATTTCTTTGAAACTAGCATTTTGGTAAGTCTCAAGCCACAGCTTAGGAGCAGTGACATCTTTTTTCTGCCATTTAAATTCATAGCCAAATAGCTTGCCACTATTTTCTTCAATTAAATCAATTTCTTGCTGCTCATAAGTGCGCCAAAAATAATAATTAGTGCTAAAGTTTGCGTAAGAATTTTTCTTCATTCGCTCAATCATGAGGAAATTCTCCCATAGTTGACCTACGTCATTACGATCATCCAACTTATTGAAATTTGAAATTAAAGCATTGCGCACGCCTAAGTCAAAAAAGTAATATTTATTCATTTTGTTAACTTCATTGCGTAAATTGCGAGAAAAACCAGACAAAGGAAAGATAACAAAAGCTCGCTCAAGTAGATCCAAATACTTCATTACCGTCTTGTAATCAATTCCAACGTTACGAGCAATTTCAACCGTTGAAACTTCAGAACCAACTTGAAAAGCCAAGTGTTTAAGAATATTGAGAATTACCTTAGAATTTTTGATACCATCAAGCTCCAAAATGTCTTTGAGCAAATAAGAATTAGTGATTAATTTAATGACTCGCTCTTTGTCTTCATACAAACGTTGATTAATCACCTCAGGAAAACTACCAAAACGCAAGTAAGATTCCAATTGATCTTTGAGCTCCGACCTAGACTGGCTAGCTAGCAATTCCTGCTGAGCAATGGGAAAAAGAGTCACCACATTTTTACGACCAGTCAAAGATTCAGCGGTTTTGGAAGCCAAGTCGAAAGAAGAAGAGCCAGTAGCAATAAAATAGCAATCTGGATATGCATCAACCATAAGCTTGAGAGCCAGGCCAATGTTCTGAATGCGCTGTGCCTCATCAATTACCAGCAACTCATAATCACCCACAAAATTATGAGTAGAAGTCATGGTGCACTCTGACAAATCTGCTCCCACCTGCAAATCATCGCCAGTGACCATTTTGTAAGATAACTTCGTGGAAGATAAAAATTCTTGAATTAAAGTGGTTTTACCTACTTGCCTAGCACCATAAATGATTAATACTTTGCCGGGCTGTAATTCTTCAGCAATTTCTTTAGTTCTTTTAATCATAAATAGATCATAGCACAAGTCAATTCCTGAGTCAAATTGAAGGATCGCAATCCTTCAATTTGGATAAATTAGAGGAATTAAATCCTTCACCTTAACATCGCTACTTGGTGAGCGATAAATTAGAAAATCTGAAAATAAATTTTAGACTAGTAAAAATGTTTGACGCTTTTTCCATAGCCAATGGCCACATATAAGTAAAAAGATAAAGCCAAAATATTCTAAAGACTGTGGCCAAAAGAAAAGATAAATGGAATCGTTATTCCCTTGTTCTAAAATCCAAGCATTGGCCCAATTATTAATTTTCTGGTGTTTTAGTAATTTACCACTTTGTAAAGCCAACCAACCTTCATCATAGGCCTGAGACAATTTTAAATAATTGGCATCACAATTATTTGGCAAATTAACCTGATATAACCACAAAGCTTTTTTCTGAACTTCAAAATCGCAAGTAGCAAATTCAGCGTTTTGCATTAGCTGATTTTCTTTTTGCAAATTCAGGCTCATTAAAAATTGATATGGCCAATAAAAAACTTCGGCTGACCGCAGTACATTGCGGTTAACTTCTCGCCCATAAGAATCAGTGGAAAAATAAAGGGTATAGCCTTGGTTAAAATTTTCAGTCGGTGGCAAAATCTGGTAATTAATGCCGTCGCTTAAATAAGTTTCCAAGGGGCTAAGACCCAAACTCTCCGCCTGGGTAGCAAAGACGAAAGGAATAGAGCTCAAGTTTTGGGCATCTAATCGCAGTAGGTAAGCTGAATTATGTTGGAGTTGTTCCAAATAAAAATAATCACAAATACTGGTGCCAGTCGCTTGATAATAGTTTTCCTCTGTTCTTTTTTCTTTGAAATAGCTACCGCCAGCAAGCGGGCGACAGTTCTTTGCTTCCTCTAGATTTAAGTCTGTTTTCAAAACATTGCTTTGCAAAACGACTTTGGGAATTTTCACCGTTAAATCAGCAACTTCTTCCACCTTATAAGTTTTAGCTGATAAGTCAAAAAACGACAAATCTAAAAAGGCATAATCGAAATATTCTATTTTCGTCTGATTGCTTAAAGCGATGGTATTGCGCAGTTTAGTATTGAGCAAAACATCCATTTCTCCATTTGTCGCGAATTCGCTCAACAACTGATTGTTAATGTTAAGGAAACAATCAACCTCTGTCTGGCAAAACTGACTATTGAGAGAAAGTTCTTTAGTTAAATCAAAAGTAAATTTCTGGTCGTTTAAATAAATCTCTGGTAAAAGGGCTTTAAAGGTTAATTTAATTAAATTGCCCTCTACTGTCCAAGTTAGATGAAAAGGTAAATAGTTTTCAGTCTGTAACAAGTCTGGTAGCTGCAAGGAGAAATCAGTAGTTGCCGGTTTATTGCTAGTTAAATAGAAAAAGTCATTATCTTCACTTAAATTAAATTCCAAATCTTTTTGTAAGTGATTGGTAAACAAAGAAGCAAAGGGATATATAATTTCCGCATTCTCTGCGTTATTTTTGTCAACACTTAAATAGTCGTGAAAATCATTAAAAGCCTGTTCGCTCCAGCTATGTTTATAAGAATTATTTATTATAGGTAAATTCTTATATAAACTGACAAAATCTTTTTCACGGCTATTTTCTGTATCGGCAAAGCTATAAAGGGTAATGAAATCAAACTCTTTGATTAAATTTATACGGCTAGAGCTTGTTAATAGCTCTTTAAGAGATTGGTAATCAAAAGGCTTGACAGTGTTACGATTAACAATCGAAGTATCCAATAATAAATAGTCAACATCATATTGACTGAAAATATTCTCCAACATTTTCACGTCTTTTTTGTCCAGAGCCGCTTGTAGCTGCCAATAATAACGCTCATCGGCTTCACTCCAAACATCGAAGGCACGATCTAAAATCGGTTGTTTAATGCCATACCACAAGAAACCAGAGCCACGATAGCCCCAGTCATTCCACTGCCAACCATAAAAGCTATGTTGAGGTAGATTGGCGATGCGACTACTTTCTGGAACTTCATTTTTGAAATATGCAAAAGCTTTGAAATAAACTTCTGGAATCTGTACTCGCAATTTTTCATAAAAGAAATGCCCTTGAAATGAGGGCCAAGAATAAAAAATGAGAGAAACAAAAAAGATTAGAGCAAAGATTATTTTGAAGATTTTTTTCTTGAGCAAAGAGAAAACAAAAGTTAAACTAAAAGTGACAAACAAACTATAAAACAAGCTATAAGGCACAATCCATTTGGTGAAAGATGAGCGAAAAATTTGACCAAAAAGCGGTATCTTTTCACGCAAGAAATCGTAAATAAATCCAAGTGGTGGATTAGAACCAAGAAGAATAAAACAGCAAAATAAGAACAAAGTTAAAAGCAGCCAACGAGATTGTTTTAATTTTAAAGATAACTTTTTTGAAATAAAAAGAGAAGTGACGCCCACTAGTAATAAAGCGAAGAAAGTAAAAGAAATGAGAACAGCTAAGGGATTTTGGAAGTGAATTTTCCATTCATCTAGTAAAAAAACCATATTACCAGACTGGTCAAAATCCACAGAATCAAACCAATAACCCTTTAACTGAGCTAGATCATAGAAATTGCCAAATTTATTATTACGTAAAAATACAGACTCAGTGGTCATCAAATTTCCTTTGGCATTAACGGTTGCGTCACTATTAGTCAAAGTAAAAAAAGACACTGGTAAAAGCCAAAAAGCATTGACCAAAAATACTATTAATAAAATTTTTAAAGAATTTAAAATCTTTTCTTTTCTAGAGAAAACTTTTCTTCCAAAAAAATAAAATAGCAAAATTATCGCTAATAAAATTAAATAAACTAAAAAGATAGTTTGTATATAACCCATAACTGTTCCAAACAATGAAATTAAAAAAAATAAAAATAAATTTTTTCTAGAATTTTTATTTAAGTATTTAAGTAAAAAATAAAATAACCATGGGAAAAAAGCAAAAAAGGCTGTGAAAGGTTCAAAAGTCACATAAAAGTTTTGCATTGTGCCAATATTCAATAAATAAAAACTTGCTCCTAAAAAGGAAATTAGTCTGTTCTTTGTAAAATAAACAAACAAATAATAAGAACCCAAAACTCCAATAAATAATGAAGTAAAATTCCAAAAGTAACGCAAAAAAGATTGCTCAAAAATAAAAGAAAACGGAATAAGAAATATTTGACGAATTAAATCCGCACCATGACCCATACCGCCGAGCAAACCTAAACCCTGATACTCTTGCCAGGAAACATTTAAGGATCTTTCTAAATTTATGAATAGATCAAAATCAACTTGCAAATTATCCCAACCAGTTAAATAAGTATTTTTACTAAAATTAACTATAGAAAGCACCAAGACTAATAAAAAAAGTAATAATGGAAAAAGTAATTTTTCAATTGTTTTTTTCATGAATAAATCTTATTAATTAAAGATAAATACTGACTAGAAATCTCTTCTATTTTACGCCTAGCTTTAATTTCTTTAGCGAACAATTTAAGACTGGTTAAGCGATCTTCATCTAGTTGTCTAATAATTCTAGAAAGATCTTCTTTGTTTAATTCAAAAATTAAATTCCCATCTTTTAGACCTGATTTTTGTAGTGCTAAATTAATGTCCTCACTATCCAAATAATATTTTAGTTTTTCAGATAAAATTGCTGGTTTTTCATAACTCCAAGCCATAGCTAATGGTCCAGAAGAAGAGAACATTGTCATATAAGGTAATATGATCAAGTCACAAGCAATAAAATAGCTAATCATTTGCTCTTCAGTTACAAAGCCAGTTACATTAATATTTTTTTTATTGGCAAGGGAATAAATTTCGTTTACATAATCATTAATAAGCTTATTGCTCTTGTGATTAGGATTGATTCCTCCAACAACAATCAGCTCATAGCCCAAGTCTTTAGTCCAATTTTCCAATAACCATTTAATGCCCTTATAAGGAGCAATATAACCAAATACCATGGCGTACTTTTTAATTTGATCTAAGTTTAAATTTTCTCTGGCTACTAATTTGGAGATAGGACTACCAGTAGAAGAAATTAAATGAGGAATAAAAATTGCTTTTTTACCTAGACTATTTAACAAATACTTTTCAAAAACTACAATTTTTTTGACAACTATGTTGAGATAAAAATACCATAATTTCAAAGCTATGTTTTTAATAAAAATATAAAATTTATTTGTTTCAACATCGCTCATGTCTTGAGGAGCCTGATGCAAAATAAAAACTACAGATTTTCCACATATGAAAAGAAAAAACAATCCTAACATTGCCAAAAGAGTGCAAAAGAGATTGCCAAACATATTAATTTCAAAAGAAAAAATTATTTGTTTTTCTCTTCTTTGCAAAAGAAAAACAAATAATCTAAAAATACTTAAAAAATTATTTCTCTTCCAAAATCTTTTAATAAATAAACCATCTTCAAAATATTTTTCTGGCACAGAAAATCTTTCAGACAAAACAATAATTTTTCCATTAAATTTAACTGCTAAACTTTGAAGAAGCAATTTGGTATAAGAAGCCACGCCCACTGTTTCAGCGGCGTGAGTCGCACCTTTTCTCGGATAGCTAGAAACAACGATTAAGCTTTGAGCCATGAAAATAACCCTGTTTTTAGGGTATCACGGTCAGAGACGAGAGTATAGCTGCCTCGCCAGTCATAGAGGCGAATCGCCAATAGATCAAGCAGAGACTTGACCACATCTCTTAGCAGATTGACTTTGCTACGCTCATCATTGGACCAGGACACCGGAACTTCTGTCATGGTGAATTGATATTTTTTCGCCAAATACAAAATTTCAGCATCATATCCCCAGCGGTTTATCTTCATCATCGGCGCAATGGTCTGATAGGCTTTGCGTTCAAAGAGTTTAAAACCACAAGTAAAATCGCTAATTTTGATTCCCAAAAGCAATTGAGTTAAATAAGTAAAACCTTTGCCCATAATTTGGCGGTATAGTGGCTGTGCCAGCAAAACGGTCGACTTGCCATTCTTTCTGGTACCGACCATCACTTGACTAGCAACTACCCTGCGAGCAAAAAATTTCTGCAATTCACTGAAAGGAGTCGACATATCCACATCAGTTAGTAGCAACAAATCACCAGTGGCAGCTTGCAAGCCAACTTTGACCGCATGGCCTTTGCCGCGATTGACCTGATAACTGAGTAGTTTGACTGGCACGCGCAATTTGCTGCGCAAAAATGGAAGTTGTTTTTTGATTAGGCGAGCTGTCTGATCGGTGCTGCCATCATCGACAAAAAGCACTTCTTGGAGCTTGAAACGCTTGGGCCACGCTTGCGCCAGAGCCTGGAAAATAATTTCCAA
Organism: uncultured Pseudomonadales bacterium; assembly: GCA_964637295.1. Lineage (GTDB taxonomy): Bacteria > Patescibacteriota > Microgenomatia > UBA1400 > PJMF01 > UBA1364. Next base: position 14,438 of record CAZWWE010000005.1, read on the forward strand.
CCGCTCTGCTTCATTGAAGACTGGTATTAGCACACTTATTTTTTGCATAACGCTTACTGAAGATACCAATTATTAATTAATATGCTCAGTAAGCGAGGCGTGAACCTATGCCAATCACCGTTTCACGGGCGACAGACAAAAGAGGGATAGAACCTCTACGCTTAGTTGTATGTGGCTTCGACCAACCTTCCAGTGAAGGAAGATGACCCAGGAGGTGTGCTCCTAGCTTGCTCGATCGGCCCGAAGGCGCGGCTCGAGGCAAAGTGGGTCTAATTGGTTTCAGCGTTTTTGACGCTAGGTATTACGGGCAGGTAAAATTGCCCGCAAACACCTCGAACGCGGGGATTTCCCGCGCTCCGTTCGCCTGCTCTTTTTTAAGCAATCGGCAAACGTCCCTGACAGCGTCGGTCAAGGGATAAGCGCTGACGAGTCGCCAAGTGCCCGCCACGATGGAGTAGTCAACTCCATCGCCCTTTGCCACAATGACCTTGTCGCCGAGGTCAAAAGTGCAGACCATATTATCCGGGCAAATCGCCTGGACACTGGCCTTCGGCACAGCCCTCCAAGTCCAGCCGCACGGTTCAGTGCTGATGCGCTGAACATCCACCCCAGTCGCCGTTTTAGCGTCGGCCGTGGTGAAATCACAAACGGACATGAGTTCGTCCGTTTGGGAGGCGGGGGTGTTAGCCTGCGCGGTTTCAGTCCCCGACATGGTCGGGGTGAAGGTTGGCACCGGGGTTTCGGTCGGCGGGACCTGCATCTCCTCCCCGTCAGGGGTGGGGGACGCAGTGGGGGACGCGGTGGGAGCCTGGGCGGTTTGCACCGCCTTTTCGACAGCCTGAGCAATGAGGGCGACTTGCTCCTCTTCGCTCAAAGTCGTGGGCGCGGGGGTGCTCATGGCGTCACAGGCGCCGAGCACCAAGCTCGCCATCATGGCGAGCGCAATCAGGGTAAAACGTTTCATGGTTTCTCCTTCCTGGGCTGAACTACCCAGGACATTGCCAACCAATGATCTCTCATTAGCAATGTCCTAGGCAATTCGCCACAAGTTGAAGAAAGATGAAATTTCACCCAACAAATACAACTATTTTGTGGAATATTTGATAAATCAAATATTGATCTCTTAGCTTGCGCTAAGTGATCTTCACGCCTTGTTAAAATGCATCTCTTCCTGAGATTATTGTCGTCTGTTAGGCGGCTTGCGCCTAGAGATAACATCTCGATCGGAGATACCCTTCTGCTCTTTCAAGCAGAGAGGAGGTTTCTGACTCAGAGCCTACATTGCAAACTTCCTTCGTGAAAGTCTGCAGGTAAGCCCTGCTCTGGTCTGTTGCGGGATGGCGCAAACAAGCCCGAAGATCAGAAACCTTTTCTCTGCCAAAAAATTTTATTTTGGACCCTGTCTTTTTGCTTTGCAAAAAGCAGCTGGTACAAAAGATGCTGTGCATAAGACGATCTTTCAATCATCAATTAATAGGGAATTTTGTTTTATTTTAGTCATTAGCCATTCCCTAATAACTAGGACAAAGTATATCACTATAAGTCATTTTTGTCAAGATTATAGGATAGTTTTTGGAACTGTTTGGAAGAATCACACTTCTTGTAACCTGAGATTGAGATAATCAATTCAGGGCCCGGTGTTGGTGCGCAGTTGGACTTACGAACTCTGACTTAGGGGTTTGATTCCCCTCGGGTCCACCATAAAATTTGCTGTTGAAAATAAACACGCATTTTGTTAAAATTTAGGTAGTTCGTAAGTTCACAGACACTGCACAAGTCAGGTCAGAAAATCACTCCTAACCGAGTGATTTTTTGTTTTAAATTTACATCTTTAAAGTCTCCGTCCTCCGTCTCCACTTCGAACATTCCCTCTCGTCTTCCGCCTATGCTCCAAACATTCCTTCGTATAACTCAGTCGCAAAGCCAATCAAAAAGCCCCGCCATAAGCGGGGCTTCAAGTTCCAATAAAAATCTTATTTAACAATCGCTCTAGCTTTTCTCCAAGCCAAAGAGCCAAGACCAGCGAAGGCCAAAGCTTCAATCACTAAAATGGTGCTTAAATCAAAACCAGTAGCAGGAGTGCTTTTGGTAATGATTTTGCCACTATCGGTGGCTACACAAAAACTAGCATAATCACTATCGCTGACATCGTCAGAATGAGAATAAGCATGAGCAGCATTGGTAATACAAGTAGTACCTGCTGGTAATTCACCTGCATTTTTGAAACGAGCAACGAAATAAACAGTTACTGATTCATCTGGATCAAGACCACCTAAACCAAATTTGATTTTGTTATCAGTGGCTTCAGCACGATAATCGCCTTTTTCACTACTGACATAGACCATATAATCGTCTAAGCGATCGAAGTCGTCATTGATGCGTACACTGTCAACTTTAATATCAGAAATATTTTTGACACGTAATTTAAATTTAACTTCTTCACCTGGAGCAAAAGTGTAATCTTTAGCATCAATATTGTCCCAATAAGCATCGGCTTTAGGATTAAAAACTTTTTTATCTAAACTGAGGTCCCCAGTTTCACAAACTTCGCCACCACCATAAACGGTGTGGCATTCTTTGGCGCTGGCTAAATTGCTAAAAAGTAACAAAAAACCAGTGATAATTAGAAAATAAGAAATGATTTTTTTCATATTAACTTTACTTGTCATGATCGGCTATTATATACTTATAATAGTATATTGTCAATATTATAGGATAACTGGCACTGCACTGACGAACAATCTTTGCCAAGAAGTGCCCGGTGGCCAGCAGGTTTGCAAAAGTAAAATATTTTCATTTTGACGGTCATTTACAAAAGCAGCGTCATTGCCCTTGACAATATTTTGTTCACTGACTTGATAAGTAAATTGCTGATCGCCTAAGTGCAAAATAATTTGGTCGCCACTTTTCAATTCTTTAATTTGATAAAAAACCGCGTTGTAAGCCTCCACATTCCAAACTCCATTGGTCGAATGTCCAAAAATATAAATCAACTTGTTTTCTCCAGGAAAAGCCGAGTTGAGAGCGTGAGCCACACCTTCTTCCAAAGCCACTTGATATTCTTTGACATTATTGGGATCGACATTGGCTTGGACTTTTTCATAAAGATTTAATTTGGGAATCTCAATGTAAAATGATAGTTTTGCTTTATCCTTATTAGTAGCCAGTTCAGTGACTGCGCTTTGACCAGCTTCTTTTGGAGTTAAATTCGATTCTTTGGCAAAAATAGGCCAAGAACCATCGAGCTGAGCTTTCGTCCAATCAAAAAAGGCAAAGCTATTCTTTTCTGCTTCTCTAGGCAAAACCTTAATAAATTCGGGAATACTAAGCACAATTTGTTTCAGCTCAGTAACTTGATTTGGCCAAGTTTTGAGCTGTTCATAATTGGCAAAAGGATTGCTTAAAAAAACAAAAATTAAACTCAAGACAAAAGAAAAAATCGCCAAGCTTCTAAGGCTACGTGCTTTCTTTAAAAGAAATTTTACGGGTGCTTTTTTATAAAACCTCACCCTTGTTTTTTTCTTAAACATATTATGGTTATTTGCGTCACTACAGCAATATACTATAGGACATTATAGCGTGAGGAACGTAAAAAAGCAATTTGGCGGAGTTTTTTAAGCAATAAAAAGCCATAGCCAAAAAATAAATCACCAACTAAAGTACGAGTATAAAAAGGTAAGGCTAGTGCATAACAAGTTAAGAATCCCTGCCAACTATGTTCATACCAGGCTAAAAAGACGCCAAAATTGGAAAGTAGAAAAAAACTAAAAGAAGCTAAGGGTAAAAACAACCACTGCCTCTTAAAAAATTTGCGGGCTAAAAAGGCAAAAAATGGATAAGCGGCAAAACCAAGATAAGTCCACCAAAATCCTTGATAAAAGCCACCTTTGAAGAAATCGAAAGCCACGATGGAAGCAAAATAAAATAAAAGATTACCGCCAAAAAAGCCGTAGGCTCCAAGTGGAGAAATATTGGCTGGCAAAAAACTGAATCTAGAAATATAGGTTAAGATTGCCCCGCTTAGACTAATAAGTGATTGCTTCATATTTGAGTTCGAGTCTTTCATTTTTTTGTAATTCGATTTGGGCAATGCCAGTTTGAGCATATTCACCATTTTGATAAACTGCCCAATAATTTTTGTTGTCTGCCATTAGACCATTCACTCCTTCAATCATCGCCCCAAAATCATATTTTTTAAGACTTAATTTTACTTGACTCTCAACCAGCTCTAAAGCGTTTTGGCCTGAGGCGGTGGCAATAAATTGATAACTTTCTTTCTGCTCTTCGTCGCCAACTTGAAACTCTAATTGAGCTGCTGGAGAAATACCAGGCTGGCTTGCTGCCTTTTTTGAGAGCGAATCGTCTGTAAAATTGTTAAATAAATGACGAATGTTTTCTTGACTTAATACTAGAAAACCAACTATCAGAATAAAAAAAACTACGATCAATTTATTAACATTTTTTGTCATCACTCGTGCTATTCTAATATATAGGTTTTAAATGAGCAAACGTCTTAAATCTTATTTTTTCATGATCGTTAGCACCTTCACTTGGGGAGCTTTTCTGCCAATTGTGAAGCTTGGTTTTAATGACTCTGAGATCACTCCTTTTCGTTTTCTATTTTATCGGTTTTGCTTGGCTGGCATACTTGCCATTCCCATCATTGTTTATTATTGGCCCAAAATTAAACACCGCTGGCAAAGCTTAAAAACCATCATTTTTCTCGAGCTAATTGAAACTTCTCTTGCTCTTAGTTGCTTGTACATTGGCCTTAGTCAAATTAGTGCTCTTGAAGCCAACATCATCACCACCAGTGCTCCATTATTTATCATTTTTGGCGGGATTATTTTTCTCAAAGAACGCCAAGATCGCCACGAATGGCTGGGCTTGATTTTTGCTCTGTTTGGCACAATTTTAATTACTCTGGAACCACTCTGGCACGGCAACGGGAGCTTAATGAATTCATTGAGTGGCAACCTATTGATCATTGCGCATAATATCTTTAACGCCATTTATTTTTTACTAGCCAAAAAACGCTATCATAAAATTCCCAAATTATTTGTCAGCAGCATTAGTTTTTATGTAGGGATGGTGACTTTTGCCATTCTTTCTCTGGTGGAGCTAAACTTTAATTTCGCTATTTTAAGTAGCCACATCGCTCAAGAGTTGAGCTCTCCGATAATTTTAGGAGTGGTTGCCTATGGCGCCATTTTTGGTTCAATTATTGGCTTGACTGCTTATATCAAAGGTCAGGACGGCATTGAAGCTTCTGAGGCCAGCTTATTTACTTATCTACAGCCAGCAATTTATATTCCTCTGGGTTATTTTTTACTTCAAGAATCAGCGAGTTGGCTACAAATCATTTCACTAATGATTATTATTTTTGGCGTCTACCTTGCTAGTCGTCGCAAGAAAAATCTTTAATTTAAATTGCCACGCAATAACATCGTATCGACCACTCTTTTGATAGCAGTCATGTAAGTGGCCATGCGACCATCGACTTGATGTTTTTCTTTGGTACTCCACATTTCATCAAAGGAAGTTTCCATCAAAGGCTGTAATTTGCCGATAACTTCTTGATGAGACCAATAATAACCCTGTAAATTTTGTGCCCATTCGAAATAGGAAACAGTTACACCACCGGCATTAGCTAAAACATCTGGAACAAGGATGATGCCTTTTTTAGCTAAAATCTCATCAGCTTCTGGAGTAATTGGGCCATTAGCCATTTCAATAATCGCTTTAGCCTGAATTTTGGCAGCATTGTCTTTATGAATAACATTTTCCAAAGCAGCGGGCACTAAAATATCAACTTTTAACTCTAGTAACTCTTCATTGCTGATAACTTTGCCAGTCCCAAAATCACCGTGAGCCTGTTTGTGAGCTAAGGTTTTAGCAATATCTAGGCCTTCTTTTGCATAAATACCACCTCTTGAGCCGGAAACAGCTACGACTTTGTAACCGCGATCAGCAGCGTGTTTAGCAAACCAATAACCAACATTACCAAAACCCTGTATCGCTATGGTTACTTCTTTTTTGCTTTTAAACTTCATCTTCTCTACTAATTTTTCCAAAACCATCACTCCGCCAAGACCAGTCGCTTCATCACGGCCAGCAGAACCACCCATAGCCAAAGGTTTACCAGTAAAAGTGGCTAATGGATTCTCTTGAATAAGACCTTTCTTACTTAGATTTTTTTGATATTGATCCACCATCCAAGCCATAATCTCACCAGTGGTATTTACATCTGGAGCTGGTACATCTACCCAAGGACCAATTTTATCCGTTATAAAATCTACATAAGCTCGGCTCAATTTTTCTAATTCTTTCTTAGAAAGTTCTTTGGGGTTCACTACAATTCCACCTTTAGCACCTCCATAAGGGATCCCGGTTACCGCACATTTCCAAGTCATCCAAGTAGATAGGGCTTTAACCTCCTCCAAAGAAACATTTTGATGAAAACGGATGCCACCTTTATATGGTCCTCTTGCATCGTTATGTTGAGATCTATAGGCTTGAAATTGTTTTTTTGAACCATCATCCATAGTGATTTCTAATTTGGTTTGATGAACGATATTTGGTTCTTTAAGACGATTAATGATGGCATCAAAATTGTCTTCTTTACCAGCATATTCGCTGCGCAAAAGTTTGGCGACTTTTTCTAATTGAGCAACGGCATTGGCATGAGGATTTGACATGAAATTTTCCTTTTCTTTTAAATAATTGTTGATCAGTAAGAAATTAAATATACCCCTCGTGGGTATACAGAGTCAAGCCAGAATTTTCTCATGATCATGCAGTATAATAAGCCTTATGTTTGGTCTTAAAATTCTTTCTAAACTCAATCAAAAAAAATATCGCAGTGAATATGGCTGTTTTATCGTTGAGGGCAAGAAAGGCGTAAATGACGCCATCGCGTCCGGAAAAGAAATTATTCAGCTGGTGATGACTAAACAATTTGCCAAACTAGAAAAAGGTTTTGGTGAAAATCATGAAACTCTAATCGTTGATGAAAAAGATTTTGCTAGATTGGCAGAAACCGTCACTCCATCAGGCATTGCTGCGATCGTGAGAATGCCAAAACATACTTTGGAAACCATTAAAAAGACTAAATTGATTGCCATTTTGGAAGATGTTCGTGACCCTGGCAATTTAGGTACTATGATTAGAACTGCTGATTGGTTTGGATTAGATGGCATTTTATTGATTGGTGGCACCGATCCTTACCAACCCAAAGTCGTGCGTTCGAGCATGGGCTCTATTTTTCATTTGCCCATTGTCACTAGCCAAAATGGTGAAGCTGATCTAATCGAGCTTAAAAAAAGCGGCTTTAAAATTGTTGTCACCAGACCAGAAATAGCTGATTCCAAAAAACTCGTCAACTTTAGAGATAAAACTGCCATTGTTTTTGGTAATGAATCCAAAGGCACTTCTAAAGAAATCGACCAGCTTGCTGATCAATCCTTAAGCATTCCTAGGCACGGCCAAGCCGAGTCACTTAACGTAGCAGTGAGTTTTGGAATTTTACTACATCAGATTAAAAATACTTAATCTGTAAACTACAGATTACTTAGCGAAAAACTTAAATAGCCAACCAAGCATACTCTTGCTTTGAGTTTCCCCAAGAACAGTTTCTTCTAGTTGTGTATTTTGTTCTGTTAAAGCTTGAATGGTAGTTTCGATCACGTCGATTTCGCCTTGATTAGTGAGTTGAGTTTTTAGCTCCGTTAGTTTTTCAATGCGTAATTGATTTGCTTCAACTTGATCTTCCATGTTTTTTAAGGCTTTAAAATCTGGTCCTATCAAAGATTTAATTAAACCTTTACGGCTTCCTATCGTGTCGAGATTAGATTTAACTTGTTCTTGAGCCATTTTTTGCTCAGAAGCAATCTGTCTGACTTGTTCGCCAATCCCGCCTTTCATGGTCTTGTTAGTCAACAATTCCTCGACTTGAGTAGCGACATTACTCATTTTTTCTTTGGCCATTTCGCTACGTGGAGATTCATTTTTTACACCGGTGCCAGTTTTTTCTAAATTAGTAGCTTTCTTTGTTTCGATCATTAATTGTGAATCTTCACCTTGATTTTGGGTTTTAACTTGATTTTGAACTTGCACCACTGGCTGAGAAGGAGAAGTGGCGGTTACCGCTTTTTGATTGGCAACAGAACCCTGACTCGAAGAACCGGTCATAGCGCCGCTGCCACCACCATCATTCTTGGCTGCTTGAGCAAAAGTGCTAAATGACAATAAAACCACGGTAGCTAAAAAGATTGATAAGGATTTGTTTTTCATAATTTTGGCTCCTTATTTTCATACTAAACTTTTTTTGTTAAAAAGTAAAATTTCGAAGTTTATTTTGCATTTTTCCTCTGTGTTCCGGGAATGATGTTTCTCTCATGTTATTTGGTTGGTATCTCTGATAAAACTTGCGCATCGGTTCTCGTCTAAACCAAAAATCATTAAGACCAGTCAAATCAATTAAAAAAGCAGCTAAAATAATAGCAACAACAAAAACACCCACAATTAAAGAAAAATTATTTTTATAAGAGAAGTCGTATTTTTTAAGTAAGTAAATTCCAGAAATCATTCCTCCAAGAGCCAGTAACAAAATCCACCATGGAAAACTTTCTATCATCAGTTGCAATCGCCACTCGCCCATCGGACCATGTTGGCGCAGTAAAAAGAAAATTAAGTTCATCAGAAAAATAGCACTAATGCTGGCAGCAATTAATCCAAGCATCATCGAAACAGAACCTAAAACAAAAAACCAGCGTGGTTTCATGTTAATGGCACCGGTGGTGATTTGAGCCATGACTATTTTTTCTAAATTAGGTTTAGGTTTTGTTTTGTTTTTGATTATTTTTTTTGACATAATTTCTTCACTAAGTTTTTGGCGCGCTTAATTCTGGTGCCAACGGTCCCTATGGGAAGGCGCAAAATATCACTAATTTCTTCATAACTTTTTTCTTCTAAAAAATATAGTGTTAATGGTTCTTTATACAGAATTGGCATTTGATTAATGCAATTGTGCAGGTGAGCTTTTAATTCTTTTTTGATCAGATCATCTTCTAAATCAATGCCACTATCTAGTTCCGAGTTTTCCTCTATCAAAGAGTGTTGCTTGTTTTTACGAATTAAATTAATAGCTTGATTATGAACAATGCGGTAAAGCCAACTAGAGAATTTCTTTTTGACATCAAAACTATGTAAATTAACGTAAGCTTTAATCAAAGCTTCTTGAACTGCATCAGCGGCTAATTGTTCATCATTAAATAAATACAGCGCATAACGCAATAATTTTTTCTCATAGCGATGAATAATTTCAGCATAAAAATTCTTGTCTTTAGTACGGACAATTTCGACAATTTTTTCATCGCTTAAGTTTTTTAATGCTGACATTTTTAAGTAAGGATCATTCTATCATTTTAATAAGCAGCTCTCTTGTATCAAGAGAGCTGCTTCATTTACAACTTAGTGATTCACCCTACCTTGTCCATTGCCTCGACCCATGCCTCCGCCATTTTGCTGACCAAGTCCCAATTCTGCTCTGATGGCAGCTGCTTCAGCGGTTTTACCCTCTAAAGATAATTGGTGAGCTTCTGCGAATCTGGCAAAGTTCTCTGCAGTAATTCTACGAGTCACACCTTTGCCATCCATCAAGGCTTTCCAAGCATTGTAGTCTTTATTGGCAAAAGCCTGAGTCATCGCCTCATGACGCTCCTCTTTGTAATTTGGACCCTGAACAGTGGCATCACCTTTATAAGCGAATACTGTTTGAGGAAGTAAGGCGACTGCACCTAACACCAAGGCAGTTGCACCTAAAAACATAGTTTTTTTATTCATGATTGTCCTCCTTTCAAAAAGGATAATTTTTACTATCTACCATTAATACAAGAAAAGAGAAATATTTCTTTCAAGCAATTTTTAATCTGGAAAAAGATGTAAAATCAAATTATGAAAATTCAAGTTCTGGGCTCCGGCTGTCCAACCTGTAAAAAATTATACGAAGTGGTACTAAAAGCCGCCAAAGAACTTAATCTAGAAAAACAAGTTGAGTATTTGTCCGGCAGTGAGGGTATTACTAGAATCATGGAGTTGGGGGCGATGAGTAGTCCGGTTTTGGCGATTGATGACCAAGTGGTGATGGCTGGCTTCAGTGGAGATATCGAAAAAATTAAAACTCTAATTGCTGGGAAAAAAAGAAAAACCAATGAAGGTTGTTGCAAAAATAAAACTTGTAGCTGTGGAGGCAGTTGCTAATCATGAGTGTCTTTACACCCATTCAACAGTTCGCTGATTTAGTGACTTATCAATGGTTAAATATTGTCCCACAAACTTATGTGGTCGACGCCCTTAATTTTTTTATTTATGATGTGATTAAAATTGGTTTGCTGATGTTGCTCATTAATACTGTCGTCACAATCACCGAATACTATTTCCCGATGGAAAAGGTGAGGGATATTCTCACCAAAAGACGACTCTATGGATTGGATTATTTCGTGGCAACTTTGCTGGGTATAGTGACCCCCTTCTGTTCTTGCTCATCGATTCCACTTTTTATTGGCTTTATTTCTGTCAAGATTCCCTTAGGAGTTACTTTTGCTTTTTTGATTAGTTCGCCTTTGGTAAATGAAGCTTCTTTGTATTTATTTCCGAGTATTTTTGGTCTAAAAGTCACCCTACTTTATAACGCAATTGGTATTTTGATTGCCATACTAGGAGGCATACTTATTCAAAAAATGAACATGGAAAAATATATTCGTCCAGAGTTTTTGAAATTTAAATCAAGAAAACAGATTGAGGAAAAATATGAGAGTACCAAAGTACCTCTGAAAGATTTAGTTAAATTGTGGCGAGGACAAGTCTTGGAAATTACTAAAAAAATTTTTCCTTATGTTTTACTTGGAGTTGCTATTGGCGCCTTAATTCATGGCTTTGTGCCAGAATCCCTAGTAACTAATTATTTGTCTAGCAAATCTTGGTGGACAGTACCTATAGCCGTGTTACTTGGTGTTCCTCTCTACACTAATTCTATTGGCGTAGTACCAGTGGTTGAAGCTTTAATTAACAAAGGTGTACCTATGGGCGCAGCACTCGCTTTTATGACAGCTTCTACCACCCTCTCGATTCCTTCTGGCTTAATGTTGGCTAAATTGATGAAAAAGGAACTATTAATAGCTTTCTTTGGCATCACCATTATTGGCATCATTTTTATGGGCTATTTATTTAATTTGATTTTGTAAAAATAAAATCATTCTAAAAAACTTCAAACAATTTGAGTTTGGATTTCATTCCTGAAAGGAATTTAATCGCAGATTTTTTAACTTGGAAATATTTTGCCAATACTTCGATGGCGGCCAAATTAGCCTGATTATCTACCGCTTTTTGGGCCACGTAAACATTAAAATTATTCGAATCATTTTTAATAATTCTTGGTTTCTTGGATTTAGGATGAACTGTGACGGAAATTTTCATGATTTAAAAATGCAGTTTGCTTTCGAAAAAATTCGAATTGATTTTGCCCAAAATTTGCAGGGCCGGGCAAAATTTCCCTCAGAATCTCTTTTAACCGCCCATAGAGGCGACCATTTCTAAAGCGAAACTCTGAGCCTCGTTCATTTTGGCGGCAAATTATTTACTATTTAAAAATATCCTTAAAAATTACTTCTAATTCTTTATCTATATTGTTAGGTAATTTTGTATGAGGAATTTTCAAATTTTTTAATACAGCATCAAATCTTTCAAAACCTTTATTACTTCTTAATTCAACCCACTCAACATTTAAACTATTCAACTGTTTTTTATTAGTATCTGATAATTTATCGGCTATAAATATTTTGCTGTCTCTTGCTATAACAGCATCAGCACTCTCAGGATTGCCTCGTCCCATTAATTTTATCTCACACTTATATTGATTTTTTCCTTCAATTAAATAAAAATCTATTTCTCTTTCAAAATCATCTTCTTCAATATCTTTCCCTTTTATTTTTAAGGCATAGTTTGCCTCTGTAACACCATATAGTTTGCAAAGCGTCTGCATTAATGGTTTCTCAACTCTCTTTCCAGCTGTACTCCACAATCCACCTCTTAATTCTGCTCTCTTTACTGCTAAAGTATTTATTACAATTAGACTTTCACTAACATTTAAATCTACGCTTACACCTTTAAATTTAATGGTTAAAGTTAGTTCAAGATCGTGCTCCACATCAACCAAATTTTTTATAGATTCATATAACAAATCATAGTGTTCATTTGACGCATTAATCACTATTTCCTTTGTCGATGAATTAAACATATTGTGGATTGTCTTTTTGTTCAATCCAGAATTTATAGCTATTTCTTTAGCTGGCAAATTTGGATTTAAAAAGGCTTTTTTATACCAATCAACAGTAATGTCTTTACTTTTAAGTTTTGCGTCTACAATATGCTTAAAAAAATCTATCGCGAATTGTAAAAATTCAGCGTTAATCAATGTTACAACTTCAATTCTATAATCTTCACCTTTAAGCAATTTCTTAATTATATTTTTAGCAACTTGTTCTGTTATTGTCATATATTTTTCTTAATTATATTGATAAAAAATTTTATTTCAGTGAAATTTGGTTGATTGTTTTTTTGATTAAATAAATCATTTTTTTTAATTAAATCTTCTTTCATTCTATTTACATACTTTGCTTCTTTTTCTGTTAAAAAGAAATTTCTGCCAAGACTAGCGGCGGCTCTACCTAGCGTGCCGCTTCCTGCAAACGGATCAAAAATTAAGTCATCAACAAAAGAATAATATTTTATAACTCTATTGCATAATTCTATTGGAAAGACGGCGCTGTGAACCTTGTCGAAAGCAGGATCAATGCGCCAAACATTGGTGGTTTCATATTTCTCTTGAACCTTGCTTTTCTTTACTTTATCCCAACTATATTGGTGTATATTCCAGTCAATTAGCTTATCTGTCTTTTTTCTATAAACCATTAGCATTTCAGAAATTGCGTTTGGTTTATAACCCAATGGTTTCCGGTGTTGCAAAAATCCTGCATTTCTATTTTTTACACTTGCTTCAGGTTTTACCCAAACTATGTCGTCAATAAATTCCCAACCCATCTTAATTAACAAAGGATGAACGTCGTATGGTATTGGATATCTTTTACTTGCGTGAGCTCGACTTATTCTAGGAATAATTATCGGTGAAGTATTAAGTACAAAAAATCTGCCTTCCTTTGTAACACGATGAACTTCTTTAAAAACTTCCTCTAAGAACTTTAAGTACTCATCATAACTCTGATAAATTGAATAATCTCTAGCATTATAATAAGGTGGGGAAGTAAAAGTTAAATGTACAGATTCATCTGGAACATATTTTAATGTTTCTAAAACATCTCCTTGAACGATGGTATTTTTTAAATAATTTGGAAATTCATCATGCTTGCCACTATTTTTTGAACCAAAGTTTACACCATTAATTTCCTTGCCTATAACTTCTTTTATTAGCTCATTTGGATGATTAAGTAATTTAGATAACTCTTTTTTAACTTGGCCATTATTTGAAAAAACAAGCAATCCACGAATAGCCTGCATCACAACTTTAGGATCTTTGTCTGATAGCAATTTAATTAAAACGGGAATAGTTTTCTCATTTCTTAATCTACCAATAGCAGAAACAGATTCTCTTCTAACTTCGGTGCTTTCATCTTGTTTTGCAAATTTTACGAAAGTATCTAGTAAAGAAATATCACCAATTTTTGCAAGATTCTTCAAAGCAAGTGATCTTATTGTCTCATTATTTTTATCCAGTAAATTCAATAGCGGTTGTTTGCTATATCCATTTTCTAACCTTCCTAATTTTTTTAATACATAAACAATGATGCCATCATTTTGATCTTGTAGAAACGATAAAAGAGCTTTTGTGTCATTTTTTAAACTATCAATTTGCTCTTTGTTTATTTGTTTACTTAAAACTGATCTATTCATAATTTTATTTTATTAAACTATCAATAGTTATGTCTAATCCATTAGCTATCTTCATTACTGTTTGAATGGTTGCCTTAGTGATAACATTGCTTTCAATTTAAAGCAAGTGAGTTTGGAACCTTATGCCGTTATAACACCATCCTATGGTGAAGACGATTATACTGGGAATGAGATAAATGAGACAGTACGAAAGGCATTATTTATCGATTTTTTTATAAAACAAACCAATCACCAATAAATACCAACTTACTCTGATTCAATTTTAGCAATAGATTTTAAATCTTCTGAGTATCTCCAATGAATGTAGTGTATAGGTTTACTATTTTTGTCTAATTCAACTTTGGTAAAGCTTAGGCTGTCGACTTCTTTTGGAGTACTCACACAAATTTTGTAATCGTCATTTGCTTCAAAAATTATTTTTTCATTTTCAAATTCAATGGCAGTCACAAATTTAATTGGGAAATTATTAACTATATTCTCCATTCTGTCAAAGTATTCTTTTTGTGTTTCATTTTTCCCGACATTTCTAGAACCGATAACCTCTTCATTTTTTTTAATATACCAATTGCCTTTAATATTAATTTGATAGATTCCTCTAACGTAAAGTTTTTCTTTACCATTTTTTCCAGAAATATAGTCCTGATAGCTCTTTCCAATATCGATAAATAACCACCCAGCAGATGGATGGATTATTCTCCACCACGGCAGAGAAATAATTTCTTGAAGAGCATTGGTAAACTCTTGAAGAGAAATCTTTATTTTAGACATAGCTCATTATAGCATCAAAGGTTTTAATAAGAATTTAGCCAGCCCTTTGTAGGGGCTGGCTAAGTATTTTTGGCTATGAATACTTGTGCCGATTATCTGCCCACCAATCTCGGGCTTTGCGGTATACACCATCATAACCATCTCTTTCTCGTTCCCATTTATCCCAATGACTGTGATAATAGGTCGAGAAATCGTCTAGGGCATCATTGCCCCGCCAATCGCTGCCCTTGATTCTTGCATCTCGAGCGGCTTTACGAAAAGTTTCGTTTTCGTACGACATGTGAAAAACCTCCAATATAAGATTTCGAAGTTTCGGAGCTTATTCCTAACTTCGATTGGGAATTCACTTGCAACCGATAATATACATCTATATATATACTTTAGTCAAGTAACAAAGAGTATGGAACCCATATATTAAGTCAAAATAATTATTTATTTGAGATCAAACAAAAGGAAAAAACACGATTTACGTCGTTATAGTTCAAATACTAAGATACGGAAGGGGCGGAGACATCTCGCTTTGCAAGCTCGAGTTATTGAGCATAATGCGCCTCGCTTTGCTCATGTGCATTATTTAGCTCAATAAACGAACTAAAGTTTCTTATCTCAAACACCTATCTTCATTGAAAAAAGATTGAATATTCAATCTTTTTTCAATGCGGAAGGGGCGGGACTCGAACCCGCGGTGCCCGGAGGCGTCAGTTTTCGAGGCTGATGCAATAGCCGCTATGCGACCCTTCCTTAATATTTAAGCTTAAATTAATCATCTCCACCAGATTTAGTGACGCCTTTACCACCAAGAATATCTCCACCTTTGAGACACTGTGCAATTTGTCTATTTACTTCATGGACTAGTGGTTCAGGATTAATGCCAGCCTCTTGGCAACTTTTTATTGCGTTAGCTTTCTTGGTTAACAGTTCTTCTAAAAATGAAGAGTGATTTTCGTTGATGGGCATATTTAAATTAATCTTTTTAAATTATCAATGTGCACCCAGTGCGATTCGAACGCACGATCTTTTGTTCCGCAAACAAACGCTCTATCCAGACTGAGCTATGGGTGCTTATTGATTAAAGGACCAGGCTATTATATTTCGGACCCTGTCTTTTTGCAAAACAAAAAGCAGCTGGTACGAAAGATGCTGTGCATATCATAAAACCTTTATTTTTTAAGCTTCAGGTATTGTTTTCCTTTGAGCTGATCGGGTAATAAACTAACTCCTTTTTGCGGATACATTTCATAACCTTTACCATAACCAATTTCTTTAAGTAGTTTGGTTTCAGGATTTTTAATACTCATTGGAATTTCCAAGTTGCCAAATTTTTGCACATCGTCCAAGGCAGCGATGTAAGCGTCATAAGCACGGCGATCTTTCTTGCAGCTGGCTAGATAAGCTACTCCATGGGCCAAATTTTCTCGACATTCTGGATAACCAATTGTTTGACAAGCTTGAAAAACCGCATTGGCCACCACTAAAGCAGTTGGCACTGCTAAACCAATATCTTCAGAGGCAAAAACCACCATACGGCGAGCGATAAAAAGTGGATCTTCACCCGCTTCTACCATTCTCGCTAAATAATAAATGGCGGCATTGGGATCACCAGCGCGCATACTTTTAATAAACGCACTAATAGTTTCGTAATGTTCTGGACCTTTTTTGTCATAACTTAAATGTTTAGATTGCAAAGAGTTTTTGAGTGATTCCAATTGCAAATCTCCATAAAGCGTAAAAGTATTGTCTATTAAGGTTAATAATTTGCGAGCGTCACCAGAACTATAGTTTAAAAGAAAATCCTCACTTTTCTTTGGTACAGTAATTTTTTTAGCTTTTTTATTTATTATTTTTTGATTTTCATGAATTTTTTTTATCGCTAAAGCTAGAACCGATTTCATCTCCTCTTCGCTCAAAGCTTTAAAAATAAAAACTCTCATTCTCGATAAAAGTGGCGAAATAATTTCGAAGGAAGGATTTTCCGTAGTAGCGCCAATGAGAATCAAGACGCCTTCTTCAACAAAAGGTAATAAATAATCCTGTTGAGCTTTATTGAAACGGTGAATTTCATCAATAAACAAAATTGGGGCACGATAATCTTCCAATAGGCCTTTTTGTTTACGACTATCTTCAACAATTTTACGAATATCGGCTTTGCCAGCCGAAACTGCGGAAATTTCAATAAATTCCCGATCACTCTCTTTGGCAATAATTCTTGCCAAAGTGGTTTTACCAACTCCAGGTGGACCCCAAAAAATCATCGAAAAAATTGCCTGCAAATCCATAGCTGCTTTAATCGGCTTACCTACTCCTACCAGATGATCCTGACCAATAAAATCTTTTAGGGATTCGGGACGAATGAGAGCAGCCAGAGGTTTAGAGAGATCAGACATTAATAAGGCTTATAGCGAAATAAAATAATTGATTAATTAAGTTAGATTTTAGCATGTTTTGGTCTCTTCTGATGACGATAGTAGCCCGAGTCTACTTGAGAAAGAAGAAAAGACCAAAACATCTAAAAGATAAGTTAAGAAAACTTTATTTTGATTTCGCTATAAGCCTTGAGAATTTTACCCGAAAAGAAAAGGAGATGCAAAAGCGCTTTAGCGACTTTGCTTATTGCGTTGTAATTTACTTAGATATTTTTTACGCAAGCGTAAATTTTTAGGTGTGACTTCCAGCAATTCATCGTCTTCAATAAAATCCAAACATTGCTCTAAACTCAGTTCAATGCGTGTGTCTAAAACCGTCAATACGTCAGCATTAGATCTGAAATTAGTTAGTTTTTTAGCTTTACAAACATTGACCTCTAAGTCTTCTTGTTGATTGCGCAAGCCAATAATTTGACCTTCATAAACTGCTTCTCCAGGATTAATAAAAGTTTTGCCACGCTCTTGAATAGTTTCTAGCGCATAGGCAGTAGCCGTGCCAGATTCAGTGGCGATCAACGCACCATTGCGCAATTGAGGTAAATCGGCACTCAGCGGAGCATATTCTAGAAAACGAGAACTAAATAAACCATTCCCTCTAGTTTTTGTTAAAATTTGACTTCTAAAACCTAAAATATTGCGACTACTGACTTCATAAATCATTCTGGTTATGCCCTTACTATTAGTGATGCTATCAATTAATTTGGCTTTTCTTCTACCTAATTCTTCAGTGATAATACCCATGAAATCTTGAGCAATTTCGATGGTCATCTCTTCATAAGGCTCCATTTTGACACCATCAACTTCTTTGATGATCACTTGAGGTTTAGAAAGTTCCATTTCATAACCTTCACGACGCATGGTTTCAATCAAGATAGCTAAGTGCAATTCACCACGACCAGCTACATTGAAAGCTCCACCTTCCAGACCTTCAATGCGTAAACCTAAATTAGTTTTTTGTTCTTTGCGCAAACGTTCGGCAATTTGACGAATCGTACAAAAATCGCCTTCTTTGCCAGCAAAAGGTGAAGTATTGGCAGCAATGCGAATTTTCAAAGTCGGTTCAGTGACAGTGATACTTGGAAAACCCTGAGTCTCACCTAAAGCAGCTAAGGTTTGTCCAATCGCAATGTTTTCTGATCCAGTAATCGCCACAATATCACCAGCTTGGCTGGTTTCTACTTCTTGTCGATTTAAACCATCACTAGTCATTAAATGTGCGACTGACATTTCACCAACTTTTTCATTCTCATTTAAAATGACCAAGCGTTGACCTTTTTTCACTACACCTTGCGTGACTTTGCCAATGGCGTAAGTGCCTTTATAAGTGTCAAAATCTAGGGTTGAAACCTGCATTTTGAAAGGCAATTCACCATTTACTTTGGGAGCAGGCACAGTGCGAATAATTTCTTCAAAAATCGGTCGTAAGTCGCCTGGATGCTGAGCAATCGCCTCTGCATTGCCAACTTCGTTTTCTGGTAAATCATTCCAAACTTTACCATCACGACCTACAGCATAAAGAATTGGAAATAATAATTGAGATTCGTCGTTAGCAATATTCAAAAACAATTCTTCTACTTGAGTCAAAACTCTATCTGGTTCAGCATCACGACGATCAATTTTGTTAAGTACTACAATCATTTTAAGTTTTTGCTTAAGAGCTTGTTCCAAAACGAAGCGGGTTTGAGGCAAAGGACCTTCAGCGGCATCGACTAAAAGGACGGCACCATCAGCCATACTAATCACCCGCTCTACTTCACCAGCAAAATCTGCATGGCCTGGAGTATCAATGATATTGATTTTATAATCCTCGCCAGCCTCACTCTTATAAAAAACCGCTGTATTCTTGGCCAAAATAGTAATTCCTTTTTCTCTTTCCAAATCATTACTATCCAAGATTGTACTTTGTGCCATTTCAGCCTGATTCTCACGAAAAGCGTGAGTTTGTTTCAACATCCCATCGATCAAGGTAGTTTTACCGTGATCCACGTGAGCGATGATGGCAATATTTCGAATTTGCATAAAGAAGGTATTATACTCGCAAAGAGATAACGTTACAAGCAAACACTAGTAATTAAACTAGATCAATAAATCAGCGATTTCTTGTGGAGAAGAAAATAAATAGTTTGGTTTTTTAGAAGCAAGGAGACTTTTTTCATTAAAACCCCAAGTAACAGCCACTATTTTAACTCCTATTTTTTGACAGGCTTCAATGTCGCGTATTTCGTCGCCAAAATATAAGACTTCTTTTTTATCAAGGTGATATTTTTTTAATAGACTACTTAGCACTTTATCTTTGCCGAATAAATTTTTACTGGCATAGATAAAGTCGAAAACTCCTGCAAAATTTTGTTTCTTTAAAAAATCCTCAACATTTTCAACATGATTAGAAGTCAAAATTCCCAACTGATATTTTTTGGCAAGTTTGCGCAGTAAAGATTTTATTTGAGGAAAAAATTTTGCTTGGACAATTTCTTGTTTCATATTCTTATTAACCACAAAGGTTAATTTAGCCAATTTCAGTGGACTAATCTTGTATTTTTTTAATAAATCCTGAATCGAAGATTCTCTCATTTCATGTAAATTATTTTTGTCAATTTTTGGTAAACCAAAATCAGCGCCAATCTCATTTAAACCACGCATATACAGTCGCATCGTATCAACCAGCGTACCATCAAAATCAAAAATTAAAGTCTTCATAAAAGATCAACTAAGCGACGCAAATCAATAATTTCTTCTGGAGTTAATTTGCGCACATTCCCCACAATTAAATTGTGCATCGTTAAATTGCCTAGACCCATTCTAACTAATTTAGTCACTTCCCAACCTACTTTGGCACAGGCACGACGAATTTCTCTTTTCACACCTTGGTGAATAGTGATTTCTAAAACTATGTCGCGACCTTCCTTCTCTAACACTTCAATTTGATCAAAAGCAATTTTACCTTCAGCTAAACGCACTCCTCTTAATAATCTTTCAACTTTTTCCTCTGAAAAAATACCACTCACCCAAACTTTATAAACTTTTTTGACTTGATATTTGGGATGAGTTAGGCGATGAGCTAGCTCACCATCATTAGTCATCAGTAAAAGACCCTCCGATTGATAATCCAAACGCCCCACTGGATAAACTCTGGCTTGAGTTTTGCTTTTGACGTAATCAAAAACAGTTTTACGCTTAGCTTCATCACTCACACTAGAAATGACATTAAAAGGCTTGTTGAGCAACCAATATTCTAAAGGTTCTTTATTAGCCACACCCAACTTTTTACCATTAACCATCACTTCATCTTGATCAGGATCAATCTTGTCTCCTAACTTAGCTTTTTTATGATTGAGTAAAACTTTACCTGTTTCAATCAAAACATCAGCTTTGCGACGAGAAGCTAAGCCTAAATCAGCTAAAAATTTATTGAGACGAATTTTCATAATAATACTTTTACATTCTGCAGTCAGTCACACTCCACTAAAATATTTACTTCTTTAAACTAACAATCTTTTTTTCGTTCAGTGAAGTCACTGTTTATTGACATTAAAGACTTTTAAGTTAGTCAGTCAGCTCATCCAATGGACTGACTTCAGAATGTAAAACTTCAATAAGTATTATAACAGTTAACCAAATAAGAAAATATGCTTCAGCAGAAGCTCAATCGCCAAGAATAATTAGTTCTTCTTCGGCTCTAGTCACAGCCGTATAAAGCCAACGACGCCAATCTAAATCAGACATTTGTTTGAAACGTTCTTCAAAAAGGATAACTCGAGTAGCTTGACTACCTTGTGCCTTATGAACCGTCAGTGCATAAGCAAAATCAAATAAGTCTGCTTGTAGGGTTAAAGCACGATTTTCTCTGGTGAAATTAAGAGCGCTACTTGAACCAAATTGCTTTTTCACGGCTAAACCCTCGAAAAACTGTTCTTCATCATCAAATAAAATTTTTAAATCATAAAAGTTTTCATCTTTACTTATAATTCTTTGCAACGTACCTAACATGCCATTAAAAATTCCTTTTTGTTGATTATTGCGTAAACAAATAATTCGATCTCCAGCTTGAGGCAAAGGAGAATCGAAACCCAAAATATTGCGCAAATAATTATTTAATTTAATGCGGGTATTATTGTAGCCACATAAAATCAAAGTTTCCTGATTATATTGTTGTAGATAATTCTCGATAATTTCTTGCGACTCTGGATCGTTTTTAGCTAATTTACGCACCCCTTTACCATAATTACCTACTTTAATTTGACCATATTTTCTGGCTTCAATCGATAATTTGATAATTGGGTTGTCTGCTACCTGGCGATGAATTTCTTCTAGTTTAATTTCTGGTTTTTCCATTAAATTGAACTGACCGTTAACTGGAGGTAATTGTCCATGATCCCCCACTGCTAAAATTGGCACATCGTAGGAAAGCAAATCTTGCCAAATTTTATAATCAACCATGGAAGCTTCGTCAATAATAATTAGATCAGCCTTGATTTCTTCTTTGCGTTTCCAGCCCACAATTTCGTGGCGCTCATTTTCGATTACGCTATAAATCAAAGAGTGAATTGTCCCTACACTATCACCTTTATATAAAACCTCATGACCTTGAAGATAATTTTTTAAAACTCTGGCCGCCTTACCAGTAAAAGCGGCAAAAGCTACTTTAAGCTTAGAATCCTGTTTGAATAGAAGTTTGCGTAGAATCGCGATTAAAGTAGTTTTGCCTGTACCAGCATAGCCACCCAAAGTAATAAATTGTTTATGATCCGTCTCCTTGGCATACCACTTTAAAATACTTTGCAGAGCTAGTTTTTTGTCGTTAGAAATATCCATAAACATTTACTTTTTTATAATGCAGGCTCCAAACTTCAATCATAGCCCATAGAAGGAGCTCTGGGCAAAGACTATGCGATTAACATGGCATCACCAAAACTAAAAAAGCGATAGTCATTCTCGAGAGCATGCAAATAAGCTTGTCCAATCTTGGAGTGTAAAAAATCTGTAAACTCTTGTCTAGTATTTGGAATAGAACAAAAAGCCGACACTAACATCAATAAGCTTGATTTTGGCAAATGAAAATTGGTAATAAGAGCGTCGACAAAATTGAATTGGTATGGTGGATCAATAAAAATATTGGTTTCTTGAGCCGCTGCTGAAAGTTCTCTCTGAGAAGCGGATAAAAGCACCGCTGATTCTAAACTACGAGTCGTGGTTGTGCCCACGGCGATAATTCTTTTACCAGCTTTTTTAGCTTGATTGAGGCGATCGGCAACCTCCGCTGTAATTTCATAATATTCGCTGTGTAAAGTTTTAGAAGCTAAATTTTCACTGGTTAATTTAGCAAAAGTTCCCAGTCCAACGTGTAAAGTAATTTTTTCAATTTGCACACCTTTTTGTTTTAATTTAGCCAAAAGTTCTTCGGTGAAATGCAAACCCGCAGTGGGCGCTGCCGCCGAACCTTCTTCCTTAGCGTAAACTGTCTGGTATTCTGCTTTTATTTCATCTTCATTTTGAGTTGGTTTAATATATGGCGGCAAAGGTGTAAAACCACACAGATCAATCTCTGCTAAAAGAGTGGCGTTACTTTGGTTAAATCTTACTTGCACCTTAGCACTATTTTCATCTCTAAAAATTACTTCTGCTTGCAGAAAATCACTAAAATCTAAATCGGCTGACAAGCTGCCATCACTTTCCAAGAAACTTCTTCTAGGGAAAAATAATCTCTGACCCATTTTCAAACCTGGCTTGGAAATGGCTTCAAAAGTATCTAGATTGATTTGTTTGATCAATAATAATTCGACTTTGCCACCACTTTGTTTTTTGCCAAGCAACCTAGCAGCAAAAACCTTGGTTTCGTTGAGAACCAAAACATCCTTGTCTGACAGAAAATCAGCTAATTCATAAAAACGGCGATCTTCTAGTGCACCAGTTTGTCGATCTAAAACTAACAGTTTGGATGTATCGCGAGGAAAAACTGGTTGATTAGCAATCTTTTTTTCATCTAAAGGATAATCATATTTAGCTAAAACATCTTGAAGATCATCATCAAACATGGGCTTAGTTTAGCACAAAATTAAAGCCGTCATTTAAATCATTTATGATTTAATCTTCGCTTGATATTCTTGCAAAAATTTTTCTCTAGCTTCACCCTTCAAATGAGGAATAAAAGGTCTAAAATCAAGAAAAGCCTGGGTGTCACGTTTTAGTAAACTTAAAATTTTATTTAAATATTGCTGCAAATCTTCACAATATTTGATATTTTCTAAATAAAAATATTTTTTATTAACCCTTGAGTTGTCTTCGGTAGCTACTCCAGAGCTAGAGGCACTTGATCTGGCAGTCAAAGTGCCAATTTTTAAGATCGATTGAGCAATGCCGGCAACTAAGCCTTGATTATTACAGCTGGTATCGACAATCGTTTCTAAAGGTAAACTTTGATTATAATGGTTAAAAGGCGTGGTATAAATAATTTTTAGCAATCTTTTATTAGTTAAAATCGCCAAACTTTTTTGCCATAAACTATAAACCCACCACAAACCAATTAAAGCAAAACTACTGCAAAAAACTATTATTAAAGGCAACACAAAAGCAATTGATTGGTTAACAAAAATTTTTTGAAAAGCTAAAGAAAAAACATAAAAAGCCAAAGAAATTGCTACAGCAAGCAAAACTACAAACATAATTCTAATTAATAAAAACAGGCGATGTTCTCTAGTAATATAAAGAATTTTTTCATCAGTAGCTTGACCAGGAAAACGATGGTCATCGTAAGGAAAAACAAATTCTTTAACCTGAAAAATGCTGGACATACTTTTGATTATAACATTTTCTTGTGATAAGTAGTTTGATTGTTTATACTCTAGCCATAGAAAAATACCGTCCTATGTGGAAATATTTGCAAAGAAAAAAGACCTTAACAAAAAAACAAAAAATCATAATTTATGCCCTGTGCCCAATTATTTTGATTGGAGTAATTGGCCTTTCAGCAATCTATAGCTATCGTTATTTTGCAAAACAAGAAGCTGCGCCCGCCAAAAACACCCAAAATACCATTGATCAAAATCAAACCATTAATTTAGATCTCAAAAACGTTCAAGAAGAAGATAAAAAAACTCTCAATGTCTTATTGGCTGGTTATGGCGGAGCTGGTCATCAAGGTGGCTATCTAAGCGACATTATTCAAGTAGCTCATTTCGATTTTGAAAAAAAACAGCTTAGTTTTATTTCTATTCCCAGAGATCTGTATTTAATTGATCAAAATCAAATAGGTCATAAAGTTAATACTTTAATGAGCACCGGCATGAGTAATGGTGGTAGCGTCAAAGCTGGTTTAGAACTAATGCAAACCAGTATTAGTCAAATGATTGGTTTACCAATTAAATATGCTATTGGTATTGATTTTGTCGGCTTCAAACGAGTCATTGGCTATGAGCTCAAAAGCATTGAAGTTGAAGTTGGTCAAACTTTAGAAGACGCCTGGTATCCAATTGAGGGCGCGCAACTCGATCCCTGTGGTTATAGCAGCGAAGAAATTGCCAATTTAACTGCTACTTATAGTGGCTTTGAATTGGAAAGCAAGTTTGCTTGTCGCTATGAACATCTCTTATATAAACAAGGCAAAGTTATTATGGAAGGTCATGACGCACTGGCTTATGTTCGTTCACGTCACAGCTCTAGTGATTATGATCGTAGCCGTCGCCAAGTTGAAGTATTGACTGCCATCCGCAATAAACTATTTAAATTAGAAGCTCTTAAATATCTGCCCAAATTCTATGAAGCTTTTGCTAAACATGTCACTACAAATTTAGATTTAGAAAGCGCCCAATATTTAGCCCCATTGTTAGTTAACGCCCATGAATTTGCAATCAAAACCATTAATCTCACTCCAGAAAATGTGCTGCAAAGTAGTAGATCAAGCGAAGGAGCTTCAATTGTTATTCCCAAAGCTGGCATGAATAATTGGACTGAAATTCAAAAATTCATCAAAGAACAAATTTAATTATTTAAATCTGGAGAAGCACTGGCTTCTTGATTTTCTGTCACCTCAATATTTAATTTTTGAGCAAAGTAGTTAATGATATCTGGCGAACCAATTAAACACTGACCTTCTGCATATAAAAAAGGCACGCCAATACTATTAGTATCTAAACCACAACTAGTCGCAACTTTTTTCAACTCGACAGCGTTTTTTTGATCGTCATAAACTTCTTTTTTGGAAAAAGCGATTTTACTTTCTACTTGATTGGTGGCAAACCATTTCTCGACCTCTTCGCAATGAGGACAGGTGTTGCCATAATAAAAAATTGGCTCAGCATTTTTCAATTCTTCGATTTTTTGCTCTGCCAATTGTTTTTCTTTATTGTTACTCAAAATCACTACTAGTGACAAAAGTCCGGCAATTAACACAATAATTAAAAGGGTGATGATTTTTTGTTTCATGTCAGCAAAGTCTAGCAAATTTTTTGAAAAATTGGTACGGGAAATTTTGAATTTTATCGAAAAAAATCAATAACTCCGACTATCATAAGCCCAATGCAACAAAGCCTGGCGCTGGACCCTACGACAAGCAAAGTCACCTGGCATGCAATTGCGCTCGACTTGCGCCAAGTGTCGGCGAAAAAGTCGCCATCTTTTAATTTGCCGCTCATCTTCGCCATCTGACAAACGACGTCCCATGAAATAACGACAATACCATTGAAACCAACCGCGCGGATCATCTTTATAGATCCAACCTTTTTGTTGCCAAACTGATAAGGGCTGACTAGCATTCACTTTGAAAAAGTTTAACTCCGGATCATGGAATTGATGACAAAGTTTGGCTTTCTTAAACCAACTTTTAGGAAACTCAGCCCGACAATCAGTCATGTACTTCCCACCAAAAACACCCATCTCCAGCATTTCCTTAGGACTTAACTGTGGTTGAAAATCAGCGTGAAAATTTTGACCCTCGCTTTCAGTCAACTGATATTGATAATCGTTTTGCATCAAATCTTGAACCAAAACTAGTTTCGCCATGCTTCAGTTATAATATAGCCAAATGCAAAGAAAGCAAAGAGACACCTCTTGGAACCAAGTCGCCTTGTGGTACAACAAAATTGTTGGCGATGAGGGACACTATTATCACGAACACCTCATCATTCCAGGAGTACTACGGCTTTTAGATTTAAAAAATACCGACACGCTAGTTGATTTGGCTTGTGGTCAGGGAGTTTTGGCTCGCAACATTCCTCATATCCAAAAATATCTTGGTCTTGATCTGGCCAAAAACTTAATCAAGGAAGCAAAACTGAAGAATAAAGCAGCAAACCATGAATTTTTGACTTGTGATCTCAGTAAAATTCTTAAAGAAAGAGCAGAAAAATTTGATAAAGCAACGATTATTTTAGCCTTGCAAAACATTGAACTAGCAAGAAATGTAATTCAAAATGCAGCTAATTATCTCAAAAAAGGTGGTCAGCTAGTGATCGTGCTCAATCATCCTTGTTTTCGCATTCCTCGCCAATCAGGCTGGAGAATTGATGAAAAAAGTAAACAACAACAGCGCTTTGTTAATCGCTATTTATCTGCCTTAAAAATTCCTATCGACATGAATCCTGGTCAGCAAGCAAAAGACCAAAAAGTTACTTGGTCATTTCACCATAGTTTGCAAGATTATAGTCAAATGCTTGAAGAAGCGGGTTTTTTAATTAAAAAAATTGAAGAATGGGCTTCAGATAAAGAAAGTGTTGGTAAAGCCGCCAAAATGGAAAATAGGGCACGAGCCGAAATTCCTCTATTTATGGCAATTTTAGCTCAGTTGGCTTAAAAGTTTTTGTGAGCGTTCTTCAATTTCCAAAGCGTGCTTTTTATTTTGACCAAAAATAATATAGGCCAGTTGACCCTGTCTCAAAAGATTGGCGGAAGCAATTACTAAACCCTCCTGACTTTTTTTATCAAATAAAACTGGTTTTAAAACCGCCAATAATTTTTCAAAAGTTGGAGTAGCTCCATTGGGTAATTTCCAAGCATTATTAGACAAAACATAAGTATCGTCCAAAAAATCTTTGCCAATTAATTTTAGGGCCGTTTTGTAAACGTGTGAGCCGCCAGTTCTTCTGGTGTTAGATTCTGAAACGTATAGATCACCATTTTTAGCGGCCACAAGATCAACATCATAGTAACCACGATAACCATTGGCTGCATATTTTTCACCGATAAAAAAGCCCATATCAATAATACGGGTCATCAAACGATCGTTCATCACATCTTCATTCATTTCCACACCCTGAAAAATACCACTCTTGGTTACTCGCAGACCACAATAATACAAATAATCAATGCGCCCACTTTTATTAATTTTGAATTCAACGTTGGGAAAACCACCACCCACCGCCGAATTAACATTGATCAAGCTTTCAATCACGATTGGAAATTTATCCCAGTAAGCATCTTTTTTGAGCAAATCATAAATCGCTCTTTCACAAGCTTTATATTCAATGGGCAATTCACCGGGGCGTAAAATCAAAACTCCAGCGCCAGAATGGCCCTTATTGGTTTTGATCACTACTCCTTCTTCCTTAATGTATTTTTTAGCCGCAATTTTGGCAGCATCAATAATGTTGACGCAAATCAAACCATCGCTCATGATGAAATCTGGTTCTTCTGCCGCACTTTGCTGAGCCAGTTGACGAATGCCTGATTTACTACCAAAAAAGTTAACTGTCCATGCATCTTCTTCCTCTGGAGCTTCTGGCGTATAAACCGCAATGCCAGCTTCTTTAAGTTTATTGGCTAAAATCAGAAACTGCTCGCTGGTCGCATAGCTTAATAAAGTCAGTTTTTTAGCATGATTAGCAAAATCGATTAACTTAGTAAATAATTCTTGATCACGATAAACATCTCGACAAGTCTCGCCAGAATGTACTTTGGGGGTCAGAATTTCTAGCTTGCGAATACCAAATAAGTTTTTGTAATACTCAACAAAACTTTCTTGTATTGGTTTGGGACTGATAAAAACCAAATCACTTTCCTCTGAGGTAGTAAACAAATCGCGATCAGCTAAATTAGCATTTTCTTCAATCTCTACCGCTCGGGCATGATCATCACTAATAGCCTCTATAAAGGGCCACACATCTTCGGAAAGATTGGAAATATAGACTGTTTTCTCTGCTTTTTTCAGAGGTATAGGTTCAGTTTTTTCTGACATAAATCAGGGTTAGCAAACAACCCTAGGAGCTTATTTTATCATAAATTAGCTATTGTAAAGAAGAATTTTACTTTATCACCATTTGACCTATAATTTGCAATCTGAGGATTAGCTGTTATAATAGCCCTCTCGTTATTAAAATCATTCACTGGGTTTGAGCACGCAAAAATCTTAAATATTTGCTTCTTGTCTTTGACCGCTGAAAGACTAAAGAAAGAAGTAAGTATGTATCAAAATAATCGTCGTCGTTCTAATTTCAATTTTTTCAATCATAGAAATAGTGGTAATAGAAATCGTGGAGGTGGTGGTAGAAGAAAAATCGCCAGCTTCGATCCTTCTATGTTCATTCAAAAAGCCACCATTGATGAAAAAACAAAATCAACTGTAGAACAATATCAAAATCAACATGCTTTTGCTGACTTTGCAGTTAACGAACAAATTAAAACCAACTTAGCCACTAAAGGCTATTTAAATCCAACTCCAACTCAAGATCAAATCATTCCTCATATTTTAGAAGGCAGAGATGTGGTTGGCATTGCTAATACTGGCACAGGTAAAACCGCTGCTTTTTTAATTCCCTTGATTGATAAAGCTTTGAAAAATTCAAACACTAAAGTGCTCGTGGTCACCCCTACTCGCGAATTAGCGCTGCAAATTAGAGATGAATTGGTGACTTTTAGTCAACATTTGCCCATCTTTTCTACAATTTGTATTGGTGGTTCTTCCATCACTCGTCAAATCGAACGTTTGCAAAGAAGACCAAATTTTGTCATTGGTACTCCAGGTCGTTTAAAAGATTTAAGTCAAAGAAAAAAAATCAATTTTGTGCATTTTGACACCATTGTTTTAGATGAGGTAGATCGTATGCTAGACATGGGCTTTGTCCATGATATGGAAGCCATTATTAGCCAATTACCAGAAGAAAGACAGTCTTTATTCTTCTCTGCCACTACTAATCAAAAAGTGGAAAACATCATGCAAGGTTTTTTAAAAAATCCGGTGCATGTGATCATTAAATCAGCTGAAAACAAAATCAATATTGATCAAAATGTAGTTAGGCTTAAAGGCAGAGTTAAAGTTGAGGTCTTGCACGATCTTTTAATTCAAAAAGAATTCCAAAAAGTGCTCGTCTTTGGTCGTACCAAGTTTGGCATGGAAAGACTCAGTCGAGAATTAGATAGCAGGGGTTTCAAAGTTGCTTCGATTCATGGCAATAAAACCCAGGGTCAGAGACAAAGAGCTTTGCAACAATTCCGCGAGGATCGCGTACAAGTTCTATTGGCTACCGACGTGGTTTCACGCGGTTTAGATATTAATAATGTTACTCACGTTATCAACTATGATTTGCCAGAAACCTATGAAGATTATGTTCATCGCATCGGTCGTACTGGTCGAGCAGAAAAGAGTGGCGTAGCTTTGACTTTCGTAGATTAAGTTTCATAATGGATTTATGAAAAATCCTGCCAAACTTCTCATATCCGTGATCGGTTGCGAGCTGATTGGCATCTTGGGCACGCCTTTTACCGCCGCTGCTATTCCAACTTGGTATGTCACGCTGAACAAACCTTTTTTTGCGCCACCCAACTGGCTCTTTGGCCCAGCTTGGACCTTATTGTATTTACTGATGGGTCTAGCCTTTTATTTAATTTGGAAACAAAATGCTAAAGCTCCAAAAGCCAAAAAATACAAGCGGCCAAAAAAATATTTTTTGCTCAATTATTCTTAAATTTTATTTGGTCACCAATCTTTTTTGGCCTACGATCGCCATTTTTGGGCTTGCTCATCATCATTCTAATGTGGATATTAATTATCGCCACCATTTACAAATTTTATTCACTCTCAAAATGGGCAGCCTATCTATTAATACCCTATCTTTTGTGGGTAACTTTTGCGACAGCGCTTAATGGGGCGATCTGGATTTTAAATTAAGATTTATTTTTCAAGTAAATGAAAAAGGACTTGAACCTGCGGATACTTGGTTTTCAAGGCATTGATTCTTTGCTCAGGCATTTTTTGCAAAAATTTTAGCGAGCGACTTTCTCTTCTTTCCAAAGCTCTTAAAAACTTGACAAAATCAGTCAATTTGTCTAAATTTAAGCGGCTGGGATCTATCTCCACGAGCCTTGGCAAAGCTGGTGCCCCTGCTTCAAACCGATGTACGGCATTACTAATTGAATCGATGCGCTTTAAATCTCTTTCAAGTCTTCCGCTCATGAGAGTGATTGTAGCAAATTTTTATTAATTTATCGGCTAAAGATATTTCTCCTAGACAAAGACGCGTAAATCTGCAAGGATAAAAATATGTCTCAAAAAACTTTTCACACCCCCTTTTTTGTCGATGATCTGGCTTTAAAAAAAATTAAATTAGTGGCTGTCGCCTATTCACATGTAGATCGAGAAGATTTTCCAACGCAAGGAGCTTACGAAGCTGAAGTCGAAGTGGAAGATCGCGCCGAAGAAGTGATTGCTGAAGTGGCTAAATTAGGTGTGGCAGTCAAAGGCTATGCTGCCAATCAATATTTTTTGACCAATATTTTGGTGGATAAACCAGATTTGGTTTTGAACTTAGTTGACACGGTGCGTGGCAAAGAAAGATTGCAGCCAGCTGTACCTGGAGCTCTAGAGCTATCAGCGATCAAATATACTGGCGCCGGTCTCAAAGGTCTAGTTCTAGGCAACGATCGCCATATGTTTAAACAAATGTTAATTGCTCATGACATTCCCACTCCAGCTTATAAATTTATTAAAGACATGCGCTCCAAAATTCCCGCTGATTTGGGCTTGCCACTTATTATCAAACTTAATGAAAGTGGTGGCAGTGTCGGCATCGACAACAAAGCTGTCAAGGAAACCATTGAAGCTGCCACTAAAAAGATTGCCAAAATGATTGAGCAACATAAAATGCATGTCATCGCTGAGCAATTTATTGATGGACCAGAAATTACTGCCGTTATTTATGATGATGGTCACAAAAAACATGTCTTTTTAGGTCAAAAAATGTTCCGCGTTAAACCAGATGGCAAACACGATTTCACTAGCCTAGAAAGTTATGACAACATCAAGTCATATTATTATAAAATTCCTAGCCAAGAAATTATTGACCGTATTACTCCTCTTGTGGTTAGAGCCTTTGAAACACTTGACTATCGTGATTACGCAAAATTTGACATTCGTTATAATGAAGAAACTAAAACTCCCTATTTCATCGATTGCAACCCCAATACTGCTTTGGGACCAGACAAAGGCTTGCCCATGACTGAGGTGCTTTACACCCACGGCGTAGAGTTTACGCATCTGCTGAAAAGCTTGCTTTGCAAATATGCAGAAAAAATTTAACACTTATGCAAGTTCATCAAATTACCCAAATTTCTGAATCGCATTGTGGAGCGGCAGTTTTACAGATGTTGCTGGAAACTATGGGTGTAACCACGGATCAAAACACGATCGTCGCAGCAGCCAGAGCTGAAGACAGTATTGAAGAGCATGGCTTGAGAGTGGATCAATTGGCTGTTGCCGCTAATCGCCTTGCTCCACACTTAATTTTTTGGTACAAATATTATTCTTCACTGGAAGATTTAAAATATTTATTAGCAAAAAATATTGCAATCGGAGTGGAGTGGCAAGGTTTGTTTTATCAGTCCATTGAAGAAGAAGAGGCCAATGAAGAAGATGGCGATTTTGGTCACTACAGCGTAGTTGCTTTTTACGATGAAGAATTACAACAGATCGTTTTAGTTGATCCTTACAAGGATTTTGCCCAGCAAAATCGAGTCTTTGCTCTCGATTTTTTTCTAGAACGCTGGTGGGACACCAATGAAATTATCGATCGCTACACCGGCAAAAAAGAAATTGTTGAAGATAACCGACTCTTATTTTTTTTAACCAATGAGGAAGAAATGCTTGATCCTAATCTGGGCTTCAAACAATTTAACACCATTGCCAATATTTAAGCATTTTGTGAAGCAAACTAAGAGCTCTTGATAAAAATTAGAGCCTAATCAAGCTCAATCTCCACAACCAGGCAAGTAAATTGCTTCCTCCATTGGCTAAATTAATAGCTTTTTTCAATTCATACTGACTAATAGTTTCATCTAGAGGCTCTCTTGCTGGAATATTGCCCGTGTAATATTTCTGCAATACCGTCAACGCTCTGCTATCACCGAATTGACCTAAGGCCCAAATAGCATGGTTTCTGGTTCTAAAGCCTTGTTTTTCATCATCAAGGGTCAACATCAAGGCTTCTACACATTCATTTTTTTGATATTCCCATTTGGCTTCCTGACATAGTCTTTGAGCTTCGTGGCCAATCCAAACACCGATGATCATGAGAAATAATATAAAAAGACTAGCTCCTAAAACAAACAAATATAACATTTTAGCTTTAAGGTTTTTAATTATCATTTGCTTCTCCTTCCTCTAGAAAAATCTCCTCTATTTTTACTTTAAAAAATCTGGAAATTTTAAAAGCTAGACTCAATGAAGGTAAATATTTATTAGCCTCAATGGCGATTACAGTTTGGCGACTCACCCCAATGTTTTCGGCTAATTGTTCTTGAGTTAGCTCATGTATCGCTCGATAAATTTTGAGCTTATTTTTCATTGCTGCGTGCCTCCATATTTATGATTAAAAAAATGATAAGCAAAAGCGTAAAGAGCAATTAAAAATAAAGTCAAATAAGCAAAAAGCAGCCCTAAAGATTCTAAAAAGAGCCATTCACCTTGCTGAAAAATTGACCAACCACCCTTGGAAGGCAATAGCAATAAAAAAGCCGTAATTCCCAAAGTTTGAGTAAAAATGAGATAAGTCATTCTGGCGGCTTTTTCTTGCACCGCCAATTCTCGTTCATCCGTATTGATTTTGACTCTAGCACGAACAAAAAACATAAAAAGCATGCCGGTAAAAACTCCCGCTGCGGCTAAAAGATAGCTGTCTTTGGCAACAGCGATAGAAGTAATGATACCCACAAAAAAAGCCACCAACATTCTTAACTGTTTATATGTTTTTCTATTCATAGCAATCTCAATGTAATATAAATTTAACATTATGTCAACTATTTATTACATCAAGCTGAATTTTTGAAAAAATTGGCTTAGAGCTGCAAATAAGTGAGCAATTTAAACAGTAAGAGCGCTGGCCAAAAAATTGCCTTGCCAATGCCAATCAACGCAGCTGAAAATGAACTAGCACTCTGTAAAAAATAAAACAAAGCACCAACTACTCCCAAACCATAAATGGCACTAGAACTAGCACCATGATCATGGCGACCTCTACTGAATACTTGATCTGTACAACATTCTGAGGAACAATTTTCTTTTTTCATACGCTTAGTATAGCCCAATTAAGAAATATTTCACCAACACCACCATAAAAAGCACTTCTTTTTTACCTTTTGAACATCATCCTGGGTGTTTTCTTCTGTCACCGGCGCCTGAATTTGTTCGGTGCTTGTCTCTAGTGTTGGTTGCAAATCAGTGATCGACTCAGGCTTATTGTTAACTGCTAAATTGTTTTGCTGCCAAGCAGGAATTAAAGCCACAGGAGAAAAATTTTTATAATAAATTCTGGAGTCAGTTTTCACTTCCATGATGTTGCTCCAATCGCCAGCGGCACAACCATTTTGACCACGAACTTTAACATAGTAAGTAGTGTTGGGTCTTAAAAAATAAATCTGGTGCGATTGCACACCTTCGCGAGTAAGAGTGACTTGTTCACCATGTTCTTCAGCAGAGGAATTGCTGGCAAAACTCACAAAATAAGTGTCAGTGCTTGCTAAAGGTGTAAAAAAGAGCTTAGCACCAGTCAGAGTGGTGTTAATTTGAAATAAATCAGGCGCACCGGGTTTTTGTTTATTGCAAATAGAGGCAATTTTTCGGCCCGAACGACGCTGGCTGGCAATTGGAGTCGGTGTGGGCGTTGCTTGCTGATCGTTGTTATCAATATCCTCCCCAGGCATATCTCTTAGAGTCGGATAATCATTTTCATTTTCAAACCAAATAGTGGTGAAATCCCAGCCACTCAATGGCTCATTAGAGGCATCATGGAAATAAGAAAGCCCTTGTGTTGTTGAAATTGCTATATCATTGTCATCGCAATCTTCTCCATTGTGGCAAGCCAAATCAGAATTATGATCTGATTGATACCAATAAACATTATCGATAGTCCAATCAAATAAATAATCTCCAAAGACTCCGCCAATCCAAGCACCAGAATCTAACAAAGTGATATCTCCAGTCGAAAATGAGTCATGAATGTCATCATTGCTAATACCACCCACAAGCCCACCAATGGTATAGAGTCCTTCTACATTGCCTGTAGCATAAGAGCTATAAATACTGCCCATAAATTCACTGCCCAATAATCCCACTAAACCTCCAACAAATTGTCCCGTTGCACTCACGTTGGATCGAGAATAAGTGTCACGAATCGTCGTGCTTTGGGCCCAACCAATCAGTCCGCCAACATAATTGCCGCCAGATATTAAGCCATTGTCGGCATATGATTTGGAAACTTCGCTTTCATTCATGTAACCAACCAGGCCACCAATGCGATCCCCACTTTCAGTGATGGTAACAGTGGAATAAGAATTGCTAATGACGGTGGCATAAGCAGAACCAACTAGACCACCGGCATAGCCAACCATGGCACTAACTTCGCCCTCTGTATAAGATTGAGAAATCGTAGCGCCGCTTTCGTTTTCTCCTGAATAATTGGCACAACCGACTAGTCCGCCCACATAACGAAATCCAGTAACGCTAGCGTTGACAGACGATTCAGAAATAGTGGTTGCTTCTTCAACATTGCCTACCAAACCACCTGTACATTCACTTCCCGCACCTTCGTTAGTCACCGTTCCTGAAAGACGTACGTTTTCAATCGTGCCTCCACTAGTTCTTTTGCTCAAACCAGCGACGTAGTAGCTATTTCCAGTGATGCTGACGTCAACTAGAGACAAATTCTTAATTGTCGAACCTTCTAAGTCGCCAAACAAAGCTACGCCTTCAGAATCATTAACCATGACTAAATTTTGAATCTCATAATTCTGTCCATCAAAAGTACTAAGAGAAAAGTCATCACCAGAACTACAAATTGTTTGAAATTCTGCCCCAGGACCAGCCACTGTGGCATAATCAGCATCATCACTGGTTAAATTTCGAGTCAAAATATAACTAGCATTTTCACAGGGATAATTAGCATCATTGCCAATCAGTGCCAATTCTGTCCAACTATCAATTGCAATTTCGCCATCGGCTTTGACCAGCGGTGGGAGAAACAAAGTTATCAATAACAGAAAAAGCAATAATTTTTTCATAGCTGTTTTCATCATATAAATTCCGCTATAAATTCTCTATGAACTTGTTAAAATAAAAATTGTGAACCAATTCACATGATAATTTATGAAAAATAAAACAATCACTACTCACACCATTTTTCCATATTTTCAAAAAAACGGTTTGAAGATTAATTACAAAAAAGGTCATCAATTTTTTCGTCCAGAAGATAGCGCTCAAGGTATCTATTATCTTGAATCTGGTCAAGCGATGATTACTTCAAGTAAAACCAATGGTACTGAACAAATTTTAGCGATCGGCGAAGCTGGGAGTATTTTTGGTAAAGTTGGTAGCGTTATGACCCAACCAACGGTTAATATTGCAGCACAAAGCATGACTGATTGCGTGGTTTATCGTTTGGGATGTCAAGAGTTTATGCAACTTATTAGTACTGAGCCTCTCGCCTGCAGTGCCTATATGCAGCAAGTCTCTTACAATAATGTCTACTTACTCTCACAAGTTCTCATTCTCGGAGAGAAAGATATTTATACTCGCATCATTACTGAATTATTATTTCTCGCCAAATTTCATGGCGAGCAAATCGGTAAAACTTGTACCCTGCGAATTAATTTAACTCAAGAAGATTTGGCCAATATGCTTTGTATTTCTAGAGAATACTTAAACAAAACTCTGCAAAAAATTAAACAAAAAAAATTAATCAGCAATCAAAAAGGACAAATGATCATTCCTAGTTTAATTGCCTTAAAAAAGGAAATAAATGGGTGAACAAATGCTAACAGAGCGCAAATTTCTCTATCCCACAAATAATTTTTCTTTACCAAGAATTGCCATCGATCAAGAAGAAAGAAATCGTCAGGTTTTGGAACCAATCAGAATTACTCCAGAATTGTGGCAACAAGCACGGCAAATTGGCGAGCTTGTTTCAGGTTTGATTGATCAATTGCCTAATTTGTTAGCTAATTTTAAAAATGCACAAAATTTTTTTGGCCTCAGTAAAGAAATTTATCATCAAAGAGTAGAGCCTTTTTTAGAAACACCATTTCATGTTTTATATTTTGGCGTAGATGCAGTCCTTTCCGATGGATCAATAAAAATTGTAGAAATTAATCCGCAGGCTGCTTCACTAGGAAGCTATGATCAATTAAATCAACAACTGATTGGCGCAAATGATCCCAATGCAGAAATTAGTCCAAGCTTATTAGCTGCAATCAATCAACTTTTGCTTGCAGACACACAAGCTTTAGTCATTTCTCATCCAAATAATGTTTTTCATCTCTATCACCAATTATTAGCCCAACAAATGCATTGTCGTATTGCCGCCTTGCAAGATTTAACTTGCACTGATCAAAATCTAGTCAGCTATCAAGGCAAAAAAGTTGGATTATTATTTAAACAATTTAGCAATCACAATTTATTTACCGAAACAATTTGTGCGTCAAATTTACTTAAAGCAATTCAAACTGGCAAAGTATTAATTGCCAATAGTCCTCTTTTTCCTTTTTTTGGAGATAAAGTATTTTTAGCTAAGTTAGGCGAATTAGAGCCAGCTTTACTTCCATATCTACCTGAAATGCGAGTCATTGGTCCGACGGAAGCCGGTGAGCTTTTTCAAGATCAAAACAATTGGTTAAAAGGAGATACTCGAGGAGGAAAAGAAATCACTTTAAACCTGGCAGAATATCGAGGCGGTTGGAAACAACGCGTCATCGAAGCATTGGTAAGAGGTGATTATGACACTGCTTTGCACAATATTCCCGAAGCTAGTCCAAGTAAAACTGTAGCTAGATTGAAAAGATACATTTTAGATTTGCGCGTATTTGGTCATCAATCGTGGCTTTTACAAAAACATTATCCCGCCCAACAAATCACAACCGCCGATGGTCAAAGCTTAAACACCTTAATGCGCATGTATTTTGTAAGAAATCCTGCAAATTTGGGAACGACTGAAGCAAAAACCACTACTTTTATTGAATTTTTTGCCAGTGCTCAAAATAGAGTGAGTGCGGCCGGCTATACTATTCCAGTGAGAAGCGCTTGATAGATTTATTTAGAAACTGCTTTTTTTTGCAAAATTCGGTGAGCCAATAGAGGAGAAATGAATAGCGAGAGTAAGACAAAAATCCAAGTTTCTCCTCGCCAAAAATAGTATGTTTCCAGAGTTTGCTTCAAACTTAAACCACGCAAAAAAATGTTCATAAGACTCTCAAAACAAATGGTCATTAAAATCCATAACCACCCTGCTTGGATCAAATCTTTTTTGGTATACAAAGCTTTACTTTTTTTCAGAAATAAATAAATCGCCCCAAAGAACAATAAAATGCCAGTGAGCGAGCTGATTTGGTGAGCCCAAGCTCCTATCAAAGGCGTAAGTAGTGGCTTGTAGCCAATTTCTCTTAAAGTAGCATTGAACAAGGCCACAATTAATAAAACAAACCAAAAAAGCAGTGCTTGTTTATAAAAATTTTTCATCGTTGATAAGAATCCTGATATTTTGTTACTGATTTAGCAATGCAGAAATTATGATTGATGCTTTTTTTCCACTCAGATAAATTTTCTGGAAGCGGATTAACTGTTAACTTTCCATATTTGCTTAAAAAATACTGATATGTTTTCTCGTCTGGAAAATTTAAGTCTTCCATAAACTATCATTGGTCTCTCCTCATTCTCAAATATACTTTACCATTTTTAGCAGAAACTCTTTCTATTACTTTAAAACCCTTTTTTAGATATAAATTTACAGCAACGTGATTTGATTCTTCAACTTCCAATGAGACTGTTCCACCAGCTTGTTCAATAGCTCTATCCAAAAGCCGGGAACCAACACCTCTGCCTCTATGTTCTTCTCCAACAAATAAATTTCTTAAAAACCCCCCACTCCTTTTTTATTTTTTTCGACAGTAATCTCACCTAGATTACCACCCTCCCCATTTTCTTCAGTTATTATTACTTTTTTTGGATTATCACTATCCATAATTGTGTTAATTGTAGCAAAATTATCCATCAAATTTCTAGGTAATTAATCTCAGCTCGTGTCATCAGACTAAGCTGTCATGTTGAGGCTATATAAATAAAAAATGATATGTTAAGTTAAAATAACTATATTAAAAAAAGCTCGTTTTAGCGCACTATGTGAAAAATTATTTTAAAGACTTTCTCTGATTTTAGACTTGTAGTCTAAATTAGAGAGGAAATAGAAAAATCGAAACTTTGCAACACCTTATCAAAAACTTGCATCCTTTTAGATTCATTTTCGCCCTCAATAATTCCTATTTTCGAATAACCTATTTTTTCATAAAAGCCGTAAGCAGTTTTTCTATATTTTTCAGCGCTTCTAATCAATAGTTCAGAATATTCTTGTCTAATTGCTTGTTTTTCTATATATTTTACTAGTGATCTTCCAACCCCATTGCCTTGCATCCTTCTATCAAGGTATAAGATTTTAATTTCACCAGGATTATCTGTCTTGGCAAATGGCAATATTTTGGGCAAAGGACTACACAGTCCAACAACACCGATTACCGTATCACCTTCTTTAGCAACCCAAAACTGCATATTAAACTCAGTTTTGCCATGAATTTCATTGGAAATTCTAGAAATATACTTTTCAACTTCCTTGGTTTCATTCCACTGACTTAATATATTTTAAATTTGTTCTAAATCCTTAATTACAGGTTTTGTAATATTTGTCATAACAAATTCATTTTAACAAAAGGGGGGATGCAAATAAATAAAATGGTTAAAAAATCTGAGAGATATTAAATGCCAAATTGGCTCCCTCTGTGGGACAGTATCCGAACGATTAGTCTTTAATTCCAAACATCAGCAGCATTAGAAAATTCAGGATGAATGGTCATTGGAGCCTGAACTCTTCTAGCCTCTTGGTATATTTCTTTTAATAAATTGCATAAAGTGTCAAAAGTCATGAATTCCATTGACATCATTGCAATCCAATTCTGGGGAATGCTCATGAAGAATGGTCCTCTTTCAATTTTGATAAACCCATCATCTTGACCAATATTAGAAAAAAGCTCTTCTCTGTTGTCAAAAATGTGTCTCATTTTTTCCTCATGATCGTCTGGGATATCTGGCAACGTCAAACTTACTTTCC
Organism: uncultured Pseudomonadales bacterium; assembly: GCA_964637295.1. Lineage (GTDB taxonomy): Bacteria > Patescibacteriota > Microgenomatia > UBA1400 > PJMF01 > UBA1364. The sequence continues at coordinate 54,156 of CAZWWE010000005.1, forward strand.
ATCTTCTCTTTCTAAGCTCATCTGCTAGCAATTCAAAATTTGTTGTTGCTTCAATCAAGAATTGTCCAGACATAAGTTTCATACATATCTCATCAGAAAACGGAAATATGGAGTAAGGTGCTTGATTACGTAAGAAATTCCCCATTTCATCATAAAAGAAGTGGTCAAAGTTAGTATGGCTAAATTGCCATTTGGTTTTCCAGCCAGTATATCTAAATGATTTTAGGTACTTTTTCATTTTTTCTGGGCGATCATAAGCTTTTTCCAAATTCATCATCGCAACTTGGATAAAAGGTTCTGTCTTAATTCGCGAAACTACCTGACTCTCTGCAATTTTCAATTGCTTTTCGATTTCTTGGCAGTGAGTTTGTAAATCAACCCGTGTGTACCTTTGCTCTAGCACATCACCATCAGGGAGTGTAATTTTGCTCGAAAAAGCAACTTTCTGTAGCTCTAACATCTTTCTAGTTTGATCCGTAACTTTTGAGCCTTTTCTCATTTGAAGAGTTTTAAAGTTTAGAATTTTTCTTCCAGATTTTTTAAGCTCATGAATTACTGCTGTGTCACCATAGGATTCTGTTAGGTCACCAATTCTTAGAAACCTGGTTAGATCATTAATTAACACCTCACCACCATGAACTTCTTGAATTGCATGCGCCCAAGAAAATAAGCTTTTACTTGAGTCTAGGTCCAAAGTAAAAGCTCCAGCCGATGTACTTCGGGCAGCACTGGTCAAAAACAAACGATTGTATCCAAGTGTTCTCCATGCGACACCGTCAAAGATCGTACGCAGTATCCTGATAAGTTGTTGGTGCGCTTCTAACCCCTCAAGTATTCGTGCCAAATCTTTTTTTTCTTGTTCGGTTAGCTTAGGTTTCGCCCTTAACTCTTTGATTACATCCCTTTGTTGTTTCATAACATTCCAAAGTTCTGTTTCAAATTTGGCTGCATCAAGCTGTAATCCCAGAAGGTTCTTGGGGTCATTGACTATGGATTTATCTCTAGTTTTTTCAAGGAACTCTTTCAGATATTGGACTCTCTCAAGATAATAAGAGTCATTCATTATCATGAAAAGTAAGCTTCTTTGCTCTTTACTGAGGAAGTACATATTAACTATTCTTTGGTGAATTCAATTTCCCAAAACCCACCACTTTTATCTTTACCATGAAAGACCATGGCCTCATAGAGCTCTGGGATACTCACAGATATCCACTTGGCAGAGTTCGAGCTTGGGTCAATAAATCTCACCTTGTCCTGGTCTAAATAAATTCTGTCTAGCACACAAACATGGCCCCAGCGATCTTTTTCATCTTTATCAAATAGTGTTGGCCAGTCATAGCAAATAAGAACATCCTTATCATGCTTTGAAGTTTCAGATAGGTATGCTCGAAAATCATCAATTGTTTTGAACTTATTTATCAGTGACCAGCTCATTTTAAGCGGTATATTTAATTTCTTGAAAACCTTGTTAGGACCATATTCAGCTTTTCCTGCTTGAGTGCCATAACCAGCAGGTGGTCTTGGTCCTGTTCTGGCATTGTAAAAGTATTGAAGAGCATCGGTAGGAACTACAAGACCCATGTGATACCCAATGAGCTCAGCTGGTTGTAATGGGATATTGTACCTGAGCATCACCATTTGGATGCAGGTAGGAACACAACACCATTTTTGCTGCGTGAGCGGTGTGTAGCGGCTATCTTTGGGAACTACATCTTTAACAAGGATATGATCATTAGGGACCCAGCCTGGCTCACTGTAACACTCAATCCATGTTTCATCACCAATGGCATAGTGAATACTGCCTGGCTTGATCGTGAGCTCATCACCTTCTTCAAGCTCATACACCACTCCATCGACTACGACTTTAAGAGTGCCTTTTATGACCTTGTACGCTTCTGTTGTTTTTTCGTGATAATGGGGAACTGAGTTATCAATTATTGAGATGGCTCTACTATATTCAAGATGATCGCTGGTTGGCTCAATCTCGCAGAGGATTTCAGTAGGATTATCATCAGGCAATGAAAAAATTGCTTTTTTAGGATATTTTTCTCGTAACTGATTGATAACTTGCTTATGGTTCATAAAACGTAATCTTTAGGTCATTTGTTTTTTCAATTGTTCAGCAACTTCCTCATTAGACCGATAGAGGATTGTCGAGATACCCATTTGTTGAGCTGCATCTACATTCTCTTGCTTATCATCAATATAAAGAACATCCTCGCTTGAAGCGTGGATTGTCTGCAAAAGAACTTCATAGGCTTTTGGGTCATTTTTTTCTACACTCATTTTTTTTGCCGAATGGATCTCTGTAAAAACTGGCTGCCAGTACTCTTGTAATGCTGGATCATCTTGAATGGCATCGCTGGTAAAAATGTACCGTGCGTCATTACTCGCGTATTTGGTGTATATATCTAAGAGCTCAGTGTTCACTTTGAAGTAGCCAAAAAAATTGAAATTTGCCTCTTCCTTGTGCTCTCGATATAGCCCATTAAGGCTCCCCGTGTATTCAGGATCCTTAGGAAACAATAATACAAATGAAACGTCTGATATAAGAATTTTTTTCATAATTACTTTCCGTATATAGTTACAAACTCACCCTCATTGAGCACAATAATTGGCTTATCGCCATCAAGGAGGTTGAGCTTCATTTCTTTCTGTTCTTCAATATCCCAATGGCATAGTGTCTGAATTGGCAGCAGTCCAACTCCTTTGTGTTTGGTGTCAGAATCTTGACTGTCAAAAGACAGAACATAGCTTTCTGATGCTAAAAATGCTCCCATAGAGCTGCCAGCATAGACTTTGCCATCCAGCTTCTTTTTTAGTTGACCAAGACTCTCATAATGTGGTTCAAGTAGCTCAGCATCACCGCCAGCTACATACAGCACATCATACTTATCAATTTTAGAGAACAGATCTGACTCATCCTCAACGACATGAAATGTCACCTGTTTTTCAGTATTCTTCTGGATTTTGGCTGAATCTCTCTCAATTAGTTTTTGCCACTCATCTCTATTTCTAGACCAATAGCACAAGAGTATTTTTACCTCATCTTTCTCGACTAACTCAGTAAACTTAGCGAAGAACTTGTCATTCCCTGGTAAATCTTTAGACGTAGCTCCACCGTGGAGTAAGTAAGCTGTCATTTCAATTCCTCCAACTTCTCCATCAAATTGTCACTAACTTCAATCCGATCAGCTTGCATATTCTTCTTTCGTTTGTAGTAGGATTGCTCACCAGGGAAGAAAATTTCATTGACCCCTTTAGCCTTTGGAGCAGATTTCAACTCATCAATCGCTTTTTGCACATCACTCTTGAACTCATCCCAATCTCTAAACATTTTTGGATCAATAAGAATGTAAAAAGAGCCCCATCCTCCATCAACAGCTCCGCCAACTCTGGAATTACTTAGAGCACCGCCCAACAACTCAACAATGAAAGCTAAACCAGAACCTTTATGGCCAGCGATAGGAAGGATACCGCCTTCCATAGCCTTAGAAGGATCTACTGTCATGTTCCCGTCACCATCAATGGCTACACCCTCTTTGATTTCTTTGCCTTCTGTTTGGGCAACCATCAAATCTCCCCAAGTGCATTGAGAAGAGGCCATATCTAAAATCACTGGTATAGATTGTGTAGGAATACCGATTGTAATTGGGTCAGTTCCCCATATATCTTTAGTACTACCGAAAGGAACCAAACCACCTGGCGAGTTGTGAAAACCAATAAAGATTAAATCTTTCTCAGCGGCCCTTCTTGCATAGTCACCAATGTAACCAGATGCATATGCGAGATCTTTTATGCCTACTGCAAGAATTCCTGACTTTTTTACCTTTTTAATTGCTTTCTCAAGAGACTTGTAAATTGCATAAAACCCAGGCTTATATTTGGCGTCAAAATGGATACTCGCTGGGTGCTCAGAAATTACTTCGAGGTCTTCATCCGTTACTTTGATTTTTCCAGCAGATACATTACGTGCGATAGCTGGTAGACGGACCAAACCATGAGTTTTCTTTTCAACAAGCTCAGCCTCAATTAAGTTTTGAGTAATAAGCGATGCTTCTTCCTGGCTAAAACCAAGCTTTATAAGAATGCTATTTGATAAATCTGTGGCTTGTTGAATGGTCATATTTTCTTTCTAATAATGAAATCCTTCAAATGGCTCTTTGCCTTGCTTCATTACAAATACTTTTCCTGTTGTCATATTATCTTCACGGCAAAGTTCAACAATTTGTTCAGCTATTTTTTCAGGGCTAATTGCTTCATCCATGTACTGAGGAAAATATTTGGCATACGCCTCGGTAGCAGTATCAGAAGGGGAGACTGCATTAACTTGAATGCTTCTATCTTCCAGTTCTTGTGACAAGCCAACTGTAAGATCCTCCAAAGCTCGCTTTGAAGCATAATATGGCAGCCAGCCCTTCCCACCGTTTTCAAACGTTCCTGATAGATTCACAATCTTTGACTTTGGTCCCATTTTTGGCAGCAGACCATGGATTAACAGTGAAGGAACAGTGAAACCAACGGTATAAGTGTCCAAAATTACCTGTTGGTCAAAGTCTTGGTAATCAGTTTCTGCAAAGACTTCATCTTTACCGTGCCAAATACCAGCAATGTTGATAATGGCATCAATTGATTCTGCTTGATCTTGCACTGATTTAATGAGTTCATTTACTTGATCCAAATCACTCAGATCAGTTGGCAAAACAGTTGATCTTCCGCCTTTTTCTTCTATCAAACTAGCAGTTTCTTGAAGTCTCTCTTTAGTTCGAGCCACAAGAAAAACATGATAACCAGCTTCTGCCATTTTGATGGCGGTAGCTCTGCCTATTCCTGTACTGGCTCCTGTGATAATAGCGTTTTTCATAATTTCTTCACAAACCTTTGAGCCTTAGATTCAAAGCCATACTTTTTATAGAAGCCATGTGCCCTTGAAAGTTCATTATCTGATTCCAAATTTACTTTCGTTACACCCTGCTTCTTACACCAATCGAAGAATGCATCCATTAGTTCATTTGCTACACCCTGGCCTCTGTTTCCTGCTTTAACAAAAAACTCTTCTATTTCCGCTCTGTAACCACCACTGCGAAGCATAGGACACAAATAACCAGTAATGATTCCAATAATTGTATTTTCTTCATCAACAGCTACAAAAATGCCATAGTCTGGTCGGTCCAGTAGTTCTTCATATATATTTATGCCATGTTTTATAGCCGAATCAGAACGGCCTTCTTCACCCGTTATTTGGAATATGCAATCAGCTCTAAATTCATCCAAAAGATGTAGTACTTCGGTTTTATCAGTTGAGGTTGCTTGTCTTATTTGCATTACTAACGTATCCAGTTCTTTTCTAATTTCTTAGCTGAAAACTCACTTCGGAGTTTCTCGATATCATCTTGCTCCATCTGAATATCTACAGCTTCAAGGTTTTGTTCTAAATGCTTCTGAGAATGAGTTGTTGTCACAATTACGACTCCATTTTGAGACATTAACCACGATAGGGCGATCTGTGACTGAGAGGCCTTATATTTTTCCGCCATACTATTCAACAGTTGGTTCTCTGTAGTTACAAGCTCACCCAATTCAAGTGGTCTAAATGCCTGAATTAGTACATCATTGTTTTGACAAACCTGTAAAACGCCATCTTCCTCAACTTCTCGCACGAAAAGATTGTAGTAAACCTGATTAAACAAAATTTTATGGTTTGTAGTAGCAATTGCTTCTTTCATTGATTTGCTGTTGTAGTTACTAACAGCAAGGCCTCTTGCTAATCCTCTGTCCACAATTTCATTGAGTGCTTTGACACTCTCTGAGATGGGGACTTCTGGAATGGGAGCATGGTGTACAACAATGTCGAGGTAGTCTAAATTGAGTCGTTTCAAGCTTTCTTCAACTGATCTCAACATATCATCGTGAGCAGAGTGCTCTTTTCTTATTGCTGAACTTATGAGTAATTTTTCTCTATCGTAATCAGTAATAGCTTGGCCAACAATTTTCTCAGCCCAACCATCGGCGTAATTTTGAGCAGTGAAAACTTGATTCACACCAGCATCAATATGCATACGAATCGCGTCTATATCTGCTTGGTCATCGTTATCTTCATCCCTCTCCATTTGGCCACCGAATTGCCAAGTACCGAGGGTGTATTTCTTTATGTCTGTTTTTTTTACTAAATTCATATTCATCAAGTTTCCTATAAATCTAAAATCTCTGTTAGTTTTTTGTTTGACTCTGTTACATTTTGGGGATCATAAAGAAAAGTCTTCCAGCCCCTCTTTTTAGCTCCTTCAAGGTGTTCAGGGCTATTGTCTATAAAAAAGATTTCACTAGAGTCATGGTTAGCTTCCTTTTCTGCTAACTCAAAAATTGCTTGTTCAGGCTTCTGATAACCTACAACACTAGAGTCAACAACTACATCCCAATCAACATCAGGAATCAGTTTTTTTTCTTTGACAAGGTTAAACATACGAGGATACTGGTTAGTCAGTAATCCTGTTTTGTATTTTTCTTTGACTGATTGAGCAACTAACCAAATACCCTCATTTACCTCAAAACGATTAACGAAATCAGCAAGCATTGAGTAATTCTCTGGAATGACTATGCCAACCTCTTTTTCAAAATCTGAAACAATGTTGTCAACATCACAATCGATACAAATCCTTGATCTGTGCCTTTTCCAAACTTGATCAAACTTTTCATCCAAGTCTTCAGTCACTCCAAGGTCTCGCTTCATTTCTACCCACTTATTCGTACCAGAGTAATCCAATAAAAGTACTCCTCCAACATCAAAATAAACAAACTTGGTTTTCATAGTGTTTCCTTAAACCAAGCTACTGTTATTTTGTTTGATTTTTCTCTATCTTTTTTCTCAATCAACGGGTGCCCAACCCCGTCTATGACAATCTTTTCTTTCTTTGAAGCTAAAACAGCATGATCAAAGAAAGCATCGGTCTGTTTTGCAGGACAAATATCATCGAGCTCGTGGGGTACCAGTAACAGCGAACCTTCATATTTAGCTATTGCCTTTATAGCAATGCTGTCTGAAAAATCATCACCATTACGATATTTCTGGTGCTCATCTTTCATAGTTTCTGGGACAAGTTCCCATTCACTATTCAAATAAAGTGCTGGGACAGAAAGAATGAGAGAGTTAACACTCCTGTATTGAGTCAGTAGTGACGCGTGGTAACCGCCGTAACTCCCACCATAGACTCCAACTCTATTTTTATCCACCTTATCTTGTTGCAAAAGAAAATCATACCCTGCTATAGCATCTTCATGACCCATCTTAATTGTTTGCTCAGCAAAATCACCATCACTCTCTCCACAACCACGAAAACTAAAAATAAGTGTCAAAAAGCCAGCTTTTGCTAAGGCTTCCGCCCTATCTGTATAACGAGCTTGACTACTTCCACGACCGTGAAGGACAACAACTGATGGTAGTTTCTTTTCCATTGAGTCTGGGATATACAAAGCCCCTCTCATTTTTTGATTTTTTACTGGTATGAAAACTGGTTTTATTGTGAACTTCATAATTTCTTTCTCCAAGCCTTTGCATGACGGCCTTTACCGTACTTATCCTGGATAAAACCAGTCTGTTCATCGGTCATTTTGTCATAAAATCCCCAACTATCCTGATATCTTGGACCACTGTGAATCAATAACTGCCTTTTAGCTTCTTGTCTACCAGCGTCACATATCGCATCAAATAGTTTTCTTCCAACTCCACCACCACGAAATATTTCTGGTGATACAAATGCATTGAGAAGCTCTATTGAGTCAGTTGGGTCATCAAGCTGAAAGTGCTGAACCATATCAGGATCTGGAACGGAATAGGCCATACAGCCAATAACTTTACCCGATTGATCACGGGCAACTATGTAAGTACGAGTTCTACCATATTCGTCCTGATCACCTCTCATATAGCCTTTAATTGCTTCAATTTCATCTGTAATAACTTGACCTGTACTTCGGTCCCAGACATGGGCTTCTAAAATTGGGTCAAATTGGTCAATATCGGCTTCAACGAGTGGGCTAACTTCTACTTGAATTGGAGAGGGTTTTTCTTTTTGAGTCATAATTTACATCTTAATAGTATTAACTTTACTTATATGGCAATTTTACAATATAAAACTGGATATCCCAATTACAAAATGTGCTCTGCCTACAGTGCTACCAATGCTACCAGCACCAGATAGTATCTAGTACTTCTGGACCCTGCAAACATGGCAACACTGGCAACTACTCCATCCATACCCTTGGTGATGAACTCTATGCAGAAGGCTTTCGTACCAGAAATGGCAAGCGTGTACATTCAAGTAATATTCAAAAAATCCTAACCGATGTTCGTTATCTTGGTTGGGTAAAGTACGATGGCAAAATCTATAAAAATGGCCAGCACCCTCAACTTATCAATATCACGGAATTTAAAAAAGCGGAGGCAATTATGAAAAAGCACAACAAAGGAGCAAATAGGTCACGCAAACACAACTGGTTTTTAGCGGGTTTAGTTTATTGCCAGCATTGTGGCTCATTGATGTCTGGTGAGAAGCATGAAAAAAGTACAGGTAAAGTCTACAAGTACTACCGTTGTATGGGACCCAAAAACCATGGCCATACCTGCAATGAACCCTATGCCAATATCGAGAAAGTCCATGACCAACTGTATAAATGGATTACTGGCTTGGAATTCACGGATACCTTTTTTGATGGCCTTCGCCAAGAGCTGATGTCACTCATGGAAAATCAAGGGGATACTGTCAAAGACAGGCTCGACACTCTCCAAAAACGTAAAGAATCAATAGAAAATAAAATGGATAAGCTGGAAGATCAAATGCTTTCAGAAGTGATTCCGCAAGATAGAATCGAGAAAAAGTACAAGCCCCTCCGTGATGAATTAACAGCTGTTGAAGCCAAAATCGAAAAGCTGAACAGACCTTCAAATAATATGGATGAGGAAAAGATCGAAACGATTATCAAGTTCATGAAACGCTTGCCAGAGCTTTATGATGCCTTCAACAAAAAAGAACGCAAACAATTCCTTAAATGGTTCACCACTAAGATCATGATTAAAGACAAGAAAATCGTTGATATTGCCTATACACCAGGCTTTCAAGCCATGGTTGATAGAGACATCGTTCGGATAAGCGAAACGTGGCTCCGCCTAGTAGACGCATTCTGTAACCATAAAATAGAGTTTAGCGTCAACCTA
>CAZWWE010000006.1:0-10188 GCA_964637295.1 uncultured Pseudomonadales bacterium
ACTTCAGCGCATTGCCGCCCGTAGTGGTTTCTGGACTGCCAAACATCACCCCAATTTTCATGCGAATTTGATTAGTAAAAATAATGGTGGTTTTGGTTTTATTCAAAGTCGCAGTCAGTTTGCGCATTGCTTGAGACATCAAGCGTGCTTGGGTGCCCATTTGGTGATCGCCCATTTCACCCTCTATTTCTGATTTAGGCACCAAGGCTGCCACAGAATCAACAATCACCAAATCCACCCCGCCTGAACGGACTAGAGTTTCGGCAATTTCTAAGGCTTGCTCGCCATAATCTGGTTGAGAAATTAGTACTTCTTCCAAATTGACGCCGATTTTTTCGGCTCTGACAGGATCGAGAGCGTGTTCAACATCAATAAAAGCCGCCACTCCACCATTTTTTTGGACTTCGGCAATGGCGTGTAAACATAGAGTGGTTTTGCCAGAAGCTTCTGGGCCATAGATTTCAATAATTCTGCCTTTGGGAAAACCGCCGACTCCTAGAGCCATATTCAAAGACAGTGAGCCAGTGGAAATCACTGGCATCTTGGGCATATTTTTAAGCGATTCGCCCAATCTCATGATCGAACCTTTGCCGAATTGTTTGTCAATTTGTTGCATGGCGATCTCTACTGCTTGTTTTTTGCCCTGACTAATATCAGGGCTAAGTGCTTCACTGCTGGTTTTTTTGGTCATTACGTCGTAAATTAAATATTAGTCAAAACTGTCTAAAAATTTAATTTGCTCCTTTCTGCTTGATTAGTTTTTATTGATGAGTCTTTTATATGCTATTTTGATCATTTTTTTAACTAGCAATTTTGCCTTTTCTTCGCTTTTTTGGCATTTTTAATGCCCTTTCTAGTTATAATTCTAAATTTAGTATAAAAGCGCAAGATTACAAGAAGTGCAACAAACAATAATTTGCTATACTCAACTAGTAATCACAAAAAATCATTATGCAAGATGGTCAAAACTCTTCAATCATAAAAAAAATTTTCAGTAAAATCCTGCCGCAAAGCCCCTTCTTATTAGCCCTAGCTTTGGCTAGCTTAGATCTTTTCAAATATCAAGGTTTTGTCAGCAAACACCTGGGAGTTTCTGTTTTGGCTAGTGGAGTATTTTTAGCCTTGTTACAATTGACTCTTAAACTGGTAATTAAAATCAAAACAAATTTTAATTTAAGTCGACTGCTGCTTTTTGGCTGCTGGCCACTGAGTATGGCAGCTGCCTTGACTATGTCTGCCCTAGAAAAATTTGAGCTAGTTTTTCCGAATTATTTCTTTGCTACTTTTGGGCTTGACTGGCAAAGTCTGGCTATTTTCAGTTGGGTGCTGTTTTTCTTTGCTTTAGTCAATATCGAGCGGAAATTTTATCAAAAAAATTATCGCAAATTACATCTGCTTTTTTCTCTAACTCTACTTATGGGAGCAGCCTATTTATTTCTCAATCAACAACAATTTTATTTAAGTTTGATTGCTGAAGATGGCTTAATAGAAATTTTAGAAGTGCTAGCTTTTGCCAGCGCGGTGTTTTTGGCTTGGCAACTCAGTCGACAAATGTTTCTTTATTTTCCCAAAGCACTAGTTCAACAAAAAATCGCACGGGGCCTGCTTTTGCTGGCCAGCTTGGCGCTAGCTTTGATTGTGGGCGAAGAACTTTCTTGGGGGCAAAGACTTTTTGGCTTTGCGACCCCTGCAAACATTGAATCGATCAATCGCCAAGTAGAAACTAATTTGCACAATTTAGAAAGCGTCTGGCCGCTAGTTTATTGGTCTTACTTAATTTTAGGTTTACTTGGTTCAACTTTGTGGTTGGGACGATCTATTTTGCATAAATTTTTTAAAAGCCGGCGAAATTTATGGCAGTGGAGTCAATTATTGGTGCCCGATGCTTACCTCTTTTTTAATTTTGCCCTTATCAGTCTTTACGTTTTATTAAGATTTCGTTATGGCGTCTGGCGCTTTGTCGCTATGGAAGAATTAAGTGAATTGTTTTTAGCCATTGGCATCAGTTTGCATTTATTTGAAAAAATTAAAGCTGCTCGCTCAATCTCGGTTTCTTTTGAAGAAAAATAGGGTAAAATCTAAAATTGGCAACATTTTGTTTTTTAAAAACGGAGAGTAGTTCAGATGGCTAGAACGTACGCATGGGGTGCGTAAGGTCGCAGGTTCGAGTCCTGTCTCTCCGACAAGATCGCTAAATTGGTCGTTTGACCGAACTTTTTTAAGTGAGAATAAGGTAATTTGTATCTGGTGGTAACAATTTTTTTGTTAAGTATTCCACAGTTCCAAAGCGCACTTTGTAAAATTTCCTTTTTTACCTCGTCATTTCCATAATAAAATAATCTCCAGAGGGAAATTACTCTATTTTTGAAGTTTTCCACAAGTTCCAATTTAAAATCTCCTTTGTCTTTATCTGGATTTTTAAGTAACATTTGGAGATCGGTAATCTCACTTTGAATATCTCGTTTTTTGACATCATATTTCTCGCCACTAATACGCTCCTCCAAATACATATCCTCCAATTTACTCAATCTTTTCTGTAATAAATCGACCTGTTTTTGAGCTGAATCATATTTTTTAGTGGAATCCTTAATTTCTGCCTTTTTGTTGAAAACATATCTTTGGAAGGACAGTAAAAACAGCTCTTTATCTGGAATGATGGTTTTCATTAAATCAACGATTATCTTTTCCATCTCTGACTCTTTAATGTAGTCTTTGTGCTGATTACAGAGGTTTTTGGTATTAGTACAGTAATAATAGATATGTTTGCCTTTTTTCATGGTTGCTGTGAGCTTGCAACCGCATTTATGGCAGACTAGATAATCCCTATAAAGGAAAAATAGCTCTCTTGTTTTGGAACGGGTTTTTTGGTTTAGACGATCTTGGACTTTATCAAAAAGAGCTTTAGTGATGAGTGGCTCGTGATTACCTGTGTAAAGAGTGCCTTTTCTTCTAATCACTCCATAGTATTCTGGATTGGTTAAGATTCTACCGATAGAAGATTTGTACAATTTGCGATCTCTTTTACTTCTAAAACCCTCATCAAAAGCAATCTTCACAATCTTACCAATGGAAACTCCAGAATCATAAAGCTCAAAGATTTTTTTAATGTAGAAAGCACGATCTGGATCTGGAACTATACCATTTTTTACATTGATGTAACCAATGGGACCCATTGATGGATATTCGCCTTTGCGTATTTTGGTATCATTGCCGGATTTAACTTTTTCAGACAATTCTCTGGAGTAATTTTCTGCAAAAACATAGTTAATACTCATCTTTAAAAGATCGCTGGAAGTAACATAGCAATCATTAGGAGTTCTAACTTCGTGAAGAAATCCTTTGTCCATTAGCTCATTCATCTCGCCAGCGTCTTTTAAATTTCTTGATAAACGATCAACATGATAAACCAAAATGCCATTAGCAATTCCAGATCCAATCATGGAAATCATCTCAGCAAACAAAGGACGACTATTACCAAATCTAGCACTCTTACTCTCACGAAAAATTTGCACCACATCTAAACCACGACTTTTAGCTAGCTCTACTAATAGGTGTTCTTGTGTCTCTAGGGATTGGTATTGTTTACGATCTTCTTCAGAAGACTTGCGACAATAAATAATATATTTCATCAATTTTCCTTTTGGGCAGGAAAATGAACTAATCAAGACTCTCTTTTACTTTATCAACACAATCTTTTATATCTAAAACCTCAACAGCTATTGTTCCATCGCTTAATTCAAATTGCTCTATGCCATCAATACAATCAGTTACAGAAAAATACCTTTCTGATACCTTGTCGTATTCTTCTATCAATTTTTCCGCAGCCTTACTTTTTTCGAGCATGGTTGCATTATCAAAAAGCAAATAAATAAATCCAATCAATAGAATTATGAATGATACTATAAAAAGTTTTTTCTTCATATTAAGCCTTTCTTTATATTTCGAGTATACAAGATTTTTGTAACTTTACCATGAAAGTCTGATTGATACTCCTCTTTATTAACTACTCTAAGCTCACTGCTTAGTGCGAATTTTTCTCCCAAACTTTGAGCGGCCACTCCAATGATTTTCTTGGGTTTTATTAAATTCTTAGAATACATGAAGCTTCGATGACCTTTAAAGCGAATGTCGTTAATATTTTTGTTGAAATATTTGGGAATATAGAAAGTAATGTGCCTCATATCATTTGGTCTTCTAATGTTAATGTCTCCATGAGACCAAAGTTTTTTAAGAATACTCCAATGCACAAAAGGCAGGTTGTAAATTAGATGATAATGAACGGCTTTGCGCTTCTTGTCTTGAAACTCAATAACAGCAAGATATTTAAGTATTGAATATCTTCTTCTTAGCCTCCTAATAAAAAGAGCAAATCTCTTGTTACTTTCTTGAATGTTTTTAATATCAAAATTTTGTAAATCGTTATAAGTAAGAGTTAAAAACTTATCCTTTTCTGTAAAGTTGCACATCGCAAGATCAATAACTTTTCTCTTTGACTTATAAGCATTTCTCGCTTTATTTATCTTTGCTTTTTCTGGGTCAATATTTTGGGCAGGCAACCCGTTATATTGTTTTTGATCGAAATGATAAAAAATTGGTCGCTGACTTTTAAAAACTTCAAAATATTTACCCTTTTGGGTAACTTTGCAGTGGTAAAACCTCACTTGTTTTCTCTTACGATATAAAACATTATGCAAACAACGACTTAAATCCGATTTATCAAGACTAGGGTCGGGCTGGCGCCCGCCACTTTGCTCGGGACTACTTGCTGGGTTGTTGATAATATTTTGAGAATTGATCATTTTCTCTCCTTTCTTTGTTGAAGAAGAGAAAAGCGATATAAAGCACTTCCTAAAGAAAAAAGGCTTGATTGAAACTCTAAAAGCTCGTCTTTAGTTGGCTCTCTTTTAAGAAGACTAGAAAGATAAAGTTTTTCTTTTTTAACTAACTCTTCTTCGGTAATTAATAAGTCGATCATGAGACCGATCTTATGAAGAAGAATTAAAAAAGTCGGTTACACCAAATTGGTCTATTTGATGTTACGCTTGAGGGAATTGAGAATTTTTATACTCTTTTGACCTTTTTCAGAGTATTCTTTGAAACGATGAAAAATGATTTTGACCTGATTGTAATCAGCTAATCTTTCATCTTCTGGATATTTTTCTGATAGCTCTATTGAAATTTCTTCAAATGTTTTCTTCTTGTTTCTTAACTGAAGAATTTCTTGACCAATAGACAGATTGATCGGAATATAACTTGGAGTAAATTCTGGTAATTTTTCACCATTCTTTTGAATGTTGTGCCAATTATCATCAACCCACTGGTGTAATTCTTCTTTGCTTGTTTGAAAAGGAATAAGAATTGATGATATTTCTTCACCATCAAAATTACTTAGAGTTGAAATTATGTTTTGTTTTCCATGAAGAAGAGTAAAAAGTGGTAAACCTTTTTGCTCCATATTTTTCACATCAACCATAAAATTAAAATAAAATAGAAGTAAAGTGTTGTCTTGCTCTGTTTTAACTTCTCTTAAGTGTAAATTGCAATCTGGAATATCCTTCCAAGATGCAACCATGCTTAAATGTTTAAAAATTGGTAAATCAAAAAAATTCTCTCCAATGTGGTCACTAATTGAAAATGAATCTAATTGCGGAAATTGTTGAATAAATGCTTTTCTACCTAATTGAAATTTTTCGTTCTTAGAAAATGAATCCAGTATTTCTTGAATCTTTTTTGGAGTTTTTTCAAAGACTTCTATTGGAGATAGTGATTTTAAATATGTGATTTTCAAAAAGCTCATTCCAAAGCCAACATCTTGAAAGAAGCCGTGTGCCAATCCAAAGCTCCCTCCTCTTGAGGCAAGATTATATCACAGCCTCACTGCGTTCAGCTGTGATGCGTCAAAGGTGGTCGGAGGAGGGAGTGGCGCGAAAAAGAGAGTTAGTTCTAGCATAATTTTGCTAACCCAAACCCATCAAGCTATAATTGGCAATATAAGGAGTTGATATGTTTATATTTGAATACAGCGAAATTGAAAAATTATTTGATTTTAAGGAACCTGAGAACTCTTCTCTTGACTACAAGTCAGAAGAATATAAATTCATAAAACAAAAAGATTTGGAAATTGAAATTAATGATGAAATTAGAAAAAAACAAAAATTTGAGCTATTAAAAGATATTTGTGGACTTTTGAATGGCGAGGGTGGCTGTATCTTATTAGGAATAAAAGATAATAAAAATGGGTTCCCAAAAGGTGAACTCGCTGATAGTGGCTTAGATAAAGAAAAACTACCTTCAAAATATACAGAAGAAATAGAACATGTAGTTTTGACCGGTATAAACCCAATACCTCAAATACAAGTAAAAACAATTGATAATGAAAAGAACAATAAAAAAACTTTTATTTCTATAAACGTTCCCAGACAAACTCACCCACTTTTTTGTGTAATAAAAAATGAAAATGGTCAAGAAAAAAATGATTATTTTATTAGAAGAGGAAGAATTAATGGTTATTTATCAGTACAAGAGATCCATGAAAAGATAACCACTTATGAACAACATGGAAAAAAGTCCATGTCTATATTTGACGACTTAAAAAAACTATTTATGTCTGATGAGAGTAAAGAAACAAGATTAATTTTATATTCTTTCCCCAAATCTGAAGAGCAAAATTTTAATATTTTAAAGAACGAATCAATAGAGAAAATGCTTAGAGGAGAAAATGCAAATCAAATTGAAAAAAGTTATAAAATAACAATTAATGAGTTAAATAATTTTCCATTTCCGACATTTGAAGGAGTTAGAATAACTGACAGACCCAGATCTCTAGAGGTTTGGGAAAACGGAAACACACTTTTCCAGACAAACATGAATAAATCAGATCTTGTGAGCAAAGTTTTTTTACAAGGTAAAAGTAAAACAGAAAGTGAAGAGATTTTTTTACTAAACCCAATAGCTATTGAAGACTACATAAAAAATTATTTTAGATTTTTAGTTTCATTTTACGAACACATGCACTTTTTTGGAGAAATAGTTACCTGCATAGCTTTAGTTCCAACTAATAAGTTGCACGCATTTAGAAACATTTCTGATTGGGAAAACCTCATAAATCTATACCGCTTTCAGAGAAAAGAAAAAATAATTCTAGAACCAGAAGACATAAATCAAAACTATGGTCCAAGAGAAACAGAAAAAGAAAAATTAACAATAATAAGAAGAATCAACATTCCAAACTTCTCAACAAGGAATCTATCAGATTTAGACATTTTCGTTAAAACCAATGTATTAGATTACCTATGGAGAGCTTTTTATTACGATTCTTTTCCGAAAAGAAATTAATGTAATTTTGAAATGCTATAATCAGTAAAAAATTATATGAGTAAACATACAATCAAATTTAAACAGTTAGTAAAAGCAGAAAGTTACCTCCAAATAAATTTGGTAAAAGGTTTTAGATATATCGATACTTCTGGGGAATTGCTTAATTTGTATGTCGATGAAAAAAACATACCAGACCACAGCATTGGATTGCAAGGAATGATTGTAAAACAACCAACTAAAGATATTTCTAAAATAAAAATATCTTCTGATGTGATTTGGGCAAAATTCGAAAAAATTGATTCATTAGATTTTATTTCTACTAAATTTTTAGAAGAAGCTAAAAAAATTTGCAAGATTTTAAATGTAAATAAAATAAGCAGAATAGGATGGAGAAACTTTTTTGCCTATGAACTAATAGGAAAAGACCCGCAACAAACTATCAGTCCTCTAATAAATATCGATAAATTTTCAATTGAAGAAATAAGGGGAAAATATAAATTTGGTGAAAATTTTGAAAGCACAATTTTTATCAAGCCAGTCGTTAAAAATGACGAAACAAAAACAAAAGGAATTGGAATTGATATAGACAACTTTTCAGGAAAAGTAAAAACACTTGAAGATTTAGAATCGATAATGTCATCAATAAAAAAATCATTTAAAGAAGAACTGTTTGAAGAGTTCATAAATAAAATAATTCATGTCTAACATTTTCGAAAATTTACCACAGGCTTTAAAGTCGGAATCTTCAAAAATAACAATTATATTTTTTGGATCTGGAACTTTTTTAATTTTAGCAAATCAAGATAGTAAGATTGGACTTACTTTGATATTAATAGGAGGATTTCTAGCTTTATTTTTATTTGTTTATTTTTTCATCAACGATTCATTTAAAGAAAAAATTAACGAAACATTGGGCAATTTAGAAAAATTTATTAAAAAAATAAGTGATGATAATGAAAGTTGGAAAAAATTTCACAATGAAATGAGTGATGACATTATAAAACAACAAAAAACAGTTGTAGAAGTCCTACAATCAACAGTTCAAATGTATGGCAATGCTTTGTCAGAAAAAACTACCCAAACTAGTACCGGATCAGAAAATAAGAAGTATGAGACAGATGTGGATGCTACTACAATGAATTAGTTGTAGATAGTTGGATTGATATTATCCTCAAGGAAAGTTCCAATATCGTCCCATACTGCCGACAATCAGAGACGGAAGGTGAAATAACGAGCTTTTCAAAGTCAGTATTTAGTTGATAGTTCAGTACTTTTTTATCCTTCGCAGTAAAGTTCAAAAATATAGTTCGGATGATATTGTCTATCAGTAGTTGATTATCATTGTTTTTGACGATCAGACCAATCCTTTTGAATAAGTTCAAAAAGTTTTCATATGACATTAGCTTCGATCCGAGATTATGTTCAATTTGAATGAGCTGTGCTTCAAGCTCTGTTACTTTTTCATCTAATATCCCTCTATCATCTCTGAGCTTGTCCAATTCTGTATTGAGTTCATCAATGGTTTGCCCTTTAGCGTTACCCAGAGCATTACGCTTGGAAGCCATCAGTTGCTCATTTTCGGTGACTTGCCTCCTGGCGTTAGCTAATTGCTGTTTGATCTGTGCTTTTATTATTTCAAGCTCTGGTTTAGCTGATTCAGCATATTCTTCATAGGCTTCTGGCTTGACCTCTAAACCATTTTGTAATAATTCATAGATAAACTTGTGAAGAGTTTTACCCTTGATAACTCTGGGAAGTGAGTCATCCTCTTGGTCATCTTGCAAGGCTCGCCTTTGTAATGAAAGCCTTTGTCGTTTATATGCTTACTTACTATGCGTAACGAACCGCCACTAGAGATCATTTGTAATCCCTCTTTGAGGATATTGAAGTTTTCACCATCAGGACGGTAATACCGCCCTTCTAGCTTATAGCCATACTTGGGTTTGTTGGTGGGTGATTTACCTTGCTTAGCTATCTTATTAGTACCTCTGGTTGATGCCTCTGACAAATTATCACTGTACTGCTTTGCCATTATGAAGTGAAAACCGAGTGTCATCTTGCCACTGGAATCTGGAATAAACCGATATTGATGGAATCTAAGGTCTTTGAGTAATCCCTTATCTATCAGGTCAATAATCATCCCACCCTCAAGCATATTTCGAGCTAGACGGTTGGGATGCCAAGAAACAATCGAGTTCCACTTGCCATCCTTGATACCCTGGATCATTTCATCAAACTGTGGACGCTGACCTGACACTTTAGCACTCTCTTTTTCTTTGAAGATTTTGACTGGCTTTGGATTACCGTCAAGCTCCTTTAGTATCTGCTGACAATCTTCAAGTTGATCTGGAATTGATCGTTCTTGACGCTCATTATCTTTGGTGCTTCTGCGAGCATAGATGACATACACCGCTTCTTTTTCATCTACATATTTACCATTAGCTTTGAGGTGTTGATTGACTTTATTTTGGGCGTGTTCAAGCACTAGCTTGAGATATTTATCTTGATCTGGCATTGGTTTTATCTCTTGATTTATCTACCAGTATTATAGCTTGAGATACAAAAAGAGCCGAGGGTTAGTCGGCTCTTAGCAAGTTTATTCTAATAATTAGCTCTGTTCTTCTTCAAGTTCTTTTCTACGCTTGTCATACCAGTACTGCATCTCTTGAGCTTTTTGCTGAGCTTCATCTTCCGTCATTCCAGCTTCTACGAAACCTTGTCGAATAGAATCTACTGAAAGTTCACCATTGAGAGCTTGAATATCGGCTTGTTCTACTTTGTCAACAACAGAGTAATACTCAGATGAAATAACCTGGTTTCTACGCTTGTCATACCAGTACTGCATCTCTTGAGCTTTTTGCTGAGCTTCAT
>CAZWWE010000006.1:10288-22299 GCA_964637295.1 uncultured Pseudomonadales bacterium
CACCATTGAGAGCTTGAATATCGGCTTGTTCTACTTTGTCAACAACAGAGTAATAAGATGCTGAGATAAGAGACTCTCTTCTACCTTGCAACATAACACCGATTTGATCTCTTAGTTCTGGATGATTTTGAGCCGATCTAATTACTTGTTCACCGTGTTGATTTATATCAGCCAATGATGGAATATCATTGATTGTTTCTTGAGCCTGTTCAACCACAGTTTTCTGCTTTGGTTGTCCTTCATTTTGATCTGGTTGTGGAGGGTTTTGACCTTCGTACATAGAGTTATCTCCTTAGTTACTTTTTATTTACATACTATAACATAGACGCATTATACATTTTTTTGATGGGTAAGTGTTACAGAAATATAAGTTTCCAAAACTAATCAACTTTGATATTTTGAGCAAGTCTAATTTTTCTTTTACCGTATCTACCTCGACCAAGTAGACTCTCTCCCATTTCAATCAGTTCTTGAGCATATTTTTGTTTTTCAACTGGTGTCAGAGTATCAAATGATGATTCTGTGGCGTTTTTAGTAGGTTTGAAGCGGTCAAGTTCCTCTGAAATGAGGTTGTCTAGTATGTTACTTTGAGTAATTTCCACACTTTTTACATCTGGTAGAGTTTTATTGAGTAGTGTTTTACACGCTCCCAGAGCTACATTTTCATTCTTACTTTTGGTGAGTTCCACTAATCGCTGGATGACTTCATCAGCATAACTACTGATAGAGCTATATAAGGCTTGTTTGCTTGTAGGTTTTCGTTTGCTTTTCATTATTTTTCAAAATGGGGAACGATGCGTCTTTTCACTCCCTATCAATTACCCTGGTAAGTTACATACAGTTCAAAGTATTTTGACCGTAGTTATTCACTGATTATTTTTTTCTTTGGTTTAGATTGATCTGTCTCGTAAAATAACCCCTTTTTATCTCTAAATTGACGCCGACCCTTTTCATCTTGAGTTGGCTTAGTCAGAGCCTTGAAATCTGGGTTAGTTCCTATGATATTAGTGATATTGACCATCCCTTGACCAAACGGTAAATGAAATGGCTGGGTATTTTTTTTAGGTAGAGTTGCTTTGTTAGTTTTCGTCATAGTGAGATAGCCAGATTATAGAATAAAATCCATCTGTGCTTCCACTGTATTTTTAGTCAGCATATCGTAATCACGAAAATCAGCTTCTAGCGTCTGCAATCTTTTGTTTTGTTTGATAAAATCGAGCATAGGTCTGACGAGTTCAAAAACCGTCACTCCGTCCCGACAAATAAAAAAGACTGCTGCAAAGCAGTTTTTTTTATTTGTTTGGATGAGATATGAAAGAAAACCTGTGGTTCGCCTTATTGAGCTAAATAATGCACACGAACGAAGTGAGGCGCATTATGCTCAATAAACTCGACTACTATCAAGAAATATAGCAGGACGAGAGTGTCACTCTAGATCTTCGACCAATCTGCTATACTGGTTACACAATCACAATTGTGGATTGCAGATTAACAGAAAGGCAAAGAGATATGCAAAAAATTTTAGTTACAGGCGCTTTTGGATTAGTTGGTAGCGACCTAGTTTTAGAACTACAGAAAAAACATGGCCAAGAAAATGTCATTGCGCTTGGTCGCAATACCATTGATAGTAATTTTCAGGGAATTTTAGAACAGGGCGATGTGCGCGATCGCAGCGCCATCGAAAATTTAGTCAAAAAATACGATGTCGGCACTATTTATCATTTAGCTGGCTTACTATCAGTTGGTGGTGAAAAGCAACCAGACTTGGCTTGGGAAGTCAACGTTGGTGGCTTGAAAAACATTTTAGATCTTGCCAAAGATTATCAACTAAAAGTTTTTTGGCCCAGTTCCATTGCTGCCTTTGGACCTAGCACTCCCAAAGAAAAGGTGCCGCAACACACTAGCCTCGAGCCAACGACTATTTATGGGGTCAGTAAAGTCACCGGAGAATTACTTTGCCAATATTATTTCAAGAGATACGGCGTCGATGTCAGAAGTTTGCGTTACCCCGGACTGAACGGCTACAAAGCAGCGCCTGGTGACGGCACTACTGAATATGCCATTCATATTTTTTATGGCTTAATCAAAAACAAGAGTTATGAGTGCTTTCTTAAAGCTGATGCGCGTCTGCCAATGATGTACATGGACGATGCCATCAAGGGCACCATTGCCTTAATGGAAGCACCAAGTGAAAGAATTAGCGTTAGAACCAGCTATAACTTTGCAGCCATCAGCTTTACTCCAGCCGAATTAGCAGCGGAAATTAAAAAACTGGTTCCTGATTTTCAGATCACTTATCAACCAGATCAGCGTCAACAAATTGCCGAAAGTTGGCCACAAAGCATTGACGATTCTAAAGCCAGAGAAGATTGGTATTGGCAAGAAGAATTTGACCTAACTAAAATGACTCAGGCTCTTTATCAGGGCGTTAAAGAAAGGTTGCAAAATGTCTAAAAAAAATTTTTTAGTTTCCTTGCAAAAAGAAGTGGCTCGCATCGATCAGGCAGCAGTGACAAAAAGAGTTGAACATTTAATTGAAGCTTTTACTGATGAACCCTCTCCTCGCGCCATTATTGATGGCAAAACGATCAGTATTTTTAATTCTAATGATTATCTCGGCTTGCGTCACCATGCGACCCTTAAAAAAGCCGAGCACCAAGCTACTAACAAACTAGGCACTGGCCCAGGCGCGGTCCGTTTCATTTCCGGATCTTTTGCAGTGCATCGTCAATTAGAAAAAAAACTAGCTGCTTTTCATGGTCGAGATGACGCGATGGTGTTCTCTTCGGCATTTGCGACTAATCTGGCAGTCATTTTTAGCCTAATTAAGGGTCAAAATAAGGACTCACTGGTGAGCGGTAATACCTTAGTTATTTCAGATGAACTGAATCACCGCAGCATCATTGATGGAGTCAGATTGGCCAACTTGAGCAGTGAGGCTAAATTAATTTTTAAACATTTAGACGCTAATTCACTAGAGGATTTGCTTAAACAAAATCTAAATAAATTTGAGCGGGTGGTGGTAATTACCGATGGCGTGTTTAGCATGTTGGGAGAATACCAAGATCTCAAGGCCTTGCGAGCGGTGGTTGATCGTTATGATGATCGGTTTGAAGAAGGGATCTTGCTCATTGTTGACGATTGTCATGGCGTGGCCGCTTTTGGTCAGACTGGTCGAGGCACCGAAGAAATTACCCAAACACAGGCTGACGTTTTAGTCGGCACTCTCGGTAAAGGTTTTGGCGTCGACGGGGGCTATGTGGTGGCTAATCAGATTATCATTGATTATTTGCGAGAATCAGCAGCCACTTATATTTACTCCAATTCGATTTCGCCAGGCTGTGCAGCAGCAGCCAGTGCCGCGCTAGATGTTTTGGCCAGTGATGAGGGTCGACAAATGCTAAAAACCCTTGCAGACAATCTAGATTATCTGAAAAAAGAATTGAAAAGTAAGGGCTTCCAATTTGCGGCAGATTCCATTCACCCTATCCAAGCCATTTTGATTGGTGACACCGCCAAAACAAAAGATTTAACCGAAGCCATGTATGACAAAGGCTTTTTGATCACCAATATTAATTATCCAGTGGTGCCGAAGGGCCGCGATGAAATTCGAGTACAATTAAGCGCTTCACACAGTAAAAAAGATATTGATAATTTTATTACTGCACTTGCTGAAGCTGCAAAAAAACTGCAAATTATTTGAGCTGGTGAATCAAGATAACTATTCGTAACGCAACGCTTCTATCGGCGAGAGTTTGGCGGCGCGACGCGCCGGAGCGACGCCAAAAATCAAGCCAACAACGGTTGACACTCCAAAAGCTAAAATGACTGCTTCAAGCGTGACTTTGGCGGGAAAATAAGCCTGTAAAGCAAGCGAGCCTAGATAGGCAATAATTAAACCAATCAAGCCACCAATGACTGAAAGCATGGCTGCTTCCGTTAAAAATTGCGCCAAAATAAAATTCGGAGTCGCGCCCAAAGCTTTGCGCAAACCAATCTCACGTGTGCGTTCGGTCACTGAGACTAACATGATATTCATGATGCCAATCCCACCCACGACTAAAGAAATTGCGGCAATACCACCCAAACCAACTGTTAAAACTCCCAAAATGCTGTTAATGGTTTTTAATAATTGTGATTGATCAAAAACTGTAAATTCATCTTCATCGAGTTCTTTACCAATGGTTTTTTCAATAGCAAGGGTTGCTTCTTTGATTTGTTCTTTTTCTCTCACTTCAAAAATAAATGAGTCGATCAATTCTGTATCAAAATACTTAAAAAGTGTTTCTAGAGGAATATAAATATAGTTATCAAAACTTGGTCCACCAAAACCGCCACCTTTTTCTTCCAAAACACCGATGACTTTATAAGCTTGGCCGTTGAGCAACACATTTTTGTTCAGCGGATCAACTTGACCAAACAATTCTTCGGCAATTTTGGGGCCAAGCAAAATCTGACGGACGCTTTTTTCTTCTTCTGTTTCACTAAACCAGCGACCTGCGGTCGCTTTGGTATTGTAAACACTGCCATAAGCACTAGTCACGCCATAAAGAGTAGCTTTTTTACTGGTTTGTTTGTACTTAGCTTCAGCGACATTAACTGCGGTCACCACGCCGTCTTTAATTAAATCTCGATGATTACGCAAAACTTGATTGTAAAGTCTTCTTTTCAAAACTGGGCGCGTGCTTTCGATCATGCTGGTTTCATTGGCAAAACCACCATTTTCACCAAAGGGATTGCCGGGAACAACGTACAAAATATTTGTCCCCAGACTAGCAAATTGATCGGTGACATAAGCCTGCAAACCAGTACCAATGCTCGTCAAAAGAACAACTGAACCCACACCGATGATGACTCCCAACATCGTCAAGAAAGATCTGCTTTTATTGAGCAGAATGGACTTGATCGCTAGTGGAAAAACTGAACTGATTTTCATTTTTTGTGATCATCGCTTAAGACTTTGCCATCTTTGAAAACAATGTGACGCTTAGCAATCGCTGCCACATCTTCTTCATGAGTAACCATGATGATGGTTTTACCTTCTTGATTTAAGTCTTGCAAAATTTTTTTAATGTCTTCGCCACTTTTAGAATCAAGATTGCCAGTTGGTTCATCAGCAAAAATCAGCGAGGGATCGTTGATCAAAGCTCTGGCAATGGCCACACGCTGCTGCTGGCCACCTGATAACTGCGCTGGAGTATTATGCAAACGTTCTCCCAAACCGACTCGCTCCAGCATTGCTTTGGCTTTTTGTTTCACTCCTTGAGAATCAATTTTTTCGCCAGCATAAAACATAGGTAGTAGAACATTGTCCAAAGCAGAGGTTCTGGCAAGCAAATTAAAAGATTGAAAAATAAAGCCAATTTGTTTATTGCGTAGATGAGCTCTTTGAATTTCATTGTAAGCAGAAACCTCAACATCATTGAGAAAAATTTCGCCACTGCTGGGCTCTGCCAACATGCTGGCTACTTGCAAAAAAGTTGATTTGCCAGATCCAGAAGGACCCATAATCGCCAAAAATTCCTTATCTTTGACCTGTAAGGAAATTTTATCCAAAGCCTTGATTAGAGTGTCACCAATTTTGTAATTTTTCGAAACTTGATGTAAACGCAACAGCATATCATTTTTCGTGAAGACTATTCAGGTAAAATTACCTCTTCGTTTTCACTTAAACCTTCTAATACTTCAATGGCTTCTTCGCTTTCCAAACCGACTTTAATTTCTTTGCTAATTTTGCCTTCCTTGTTATCAGCCAAAACCTCTACAAAGACTTTGCCGTCGCGCTCACTAATGGCGTCCAAAGGAATAACCAAAGCATTTTTCTTTTCCGCAATTTTAATCACAGCATCACCATTCATTCCCAAGCGATATTTCTCCATATCTTGACTATTTAAAGGAAATTCGACAATGAAAACTGTCCCTGAAGAAGACTCGCTACTGGTGTAAGAGATGTATGAGATATTAGTCGCAATTTTTTCGCCATCATAAGCATCTAAAATGATTTCAGCGCTTTGTTCTTTATTGATGCGATGCAAATCAATCTCGTCAATGGTCGCCCGAAAAATTAAAGAGGCAGGATTAACTACTTCAAAATAATCACTAGCCAAAAGCTGCACTCCAGTAACATTGGTGGGGGCAACGGTCAAAATTCCAGCAAAAGGAGCGGTTAAAGTGGTATTTTTAATCGCAATGTCTTGAATTTCCACATTGAGCACTTGATTTTCTAAATCATATTGCTGCTTGGCTACGTCTCTAATTTCTGCGGTATCTAAAGAGCGATCCTTGATGTCGTCTCTGGTATTTTCAAAATCATAACGCTCTTTCATGTATAAATTGAGGTTTTGATCCATTTGTTTTTGCAAACTACTGCGATCAATGGTCGCTAGATTTTGCCATTTTTTGACAGCTTCGCCTTGTTTGGCACCTAGATAAACGACTTTGCCACCCGCAATAAAGCGTAATTGCGCTTTTTCTTTAGCGTCAATTCGACCAGAAATAGTAATACTAGAAACCAAATCTTGCCTGCTTGCTTTGACGGTGTTAAAAGTGGCTTGTTTTTGTTGACGATTTTGATAAAACCAAAAAGCCCCTGCCAAAACTAACAGCACGACGACTAATAGTTTCCATTTTTTCTTGATAAGATCTGAGACTTGACGTAAAATTTTCTTCATAAAAAATCTTTTAAATTTGTTTATTTAGTTACTTAAATTTCTTTTTTGCCGAATAGTTAGTATACAATATTTCTTGAGCTAAAAAAAGTCTCGTGGAGAGATAAGTAAAAAATTCTTGGACGACCGGATTTTCATGAGCCCGTCTTAAATTTTTCTGCTGATCAATGGCATACAAACCAGCGATCCGTTGTTTGACTATGGCCAGCGTGCTAGTCAAAGGCTGACCACCCCCGCCAATGCAACCACCGGGACAAGCCATGAATTCAATGTAGTCATAATCTGCTTTGCCTTTTTTGATTTCTTCCAAGATGCTGCGAGCGTTTCTGGCTGTGGCCACTACCGCCACTTTAACTTCTTTGTCTCCAATTTTAATGGTGGCGCGCTTAATGCCTTTCATGCCTCTAACTTCTTCCAAATCTATCTTGGGCAACTCCTGACCATTCAAAATGCGGGCAGCGCTACGCAGCGCCGATTCCATCACTCCACCTGATGCACCGTAGATCGCAGCAGCCCCACTGTATGCACCTGCACTATCTGCTTCACTTTCTTTCAATTGAGGTAAATCAAGATGATTTTTTTTGAGCAAGGCGGCTATTTCTCTAGTAGTTAAAACATAATCAACTGGTTTTAAATGTTTGCCCTGAAACTCAAACTCAAATTTTTCCATGGCTGCTTCATATTTTTTGGAAGTACAAGGCATGATCGAAACCACCACAATTTTCCCTGGATCAATGCCGCTTTTTTCTGCCCACCAAGTTTTATAAGCGGCTCCAGAATGAATCTGTGGAGAACGAGCGGTAGTTAAATGAGGGATCATTTCAGGATAATAGAATTCCAAAAATTTGACCCAACCAGGACAGCAAGAAGTAAACATCGGCAGAACCGTTTCTTCGCCAGCAAATTTCTTTTTGAGTCGCTCTGTCAATTCTTGGGCTTCCACCATAGTGGTAATGTCGGCACCCATATTAACATCAAAAATTTTATCAAAACCCAATTGACGCAAGGCGGTAAACATTTTTTTCTCTAAATTCAGGCCTGGTTCCAAGCCAAACTCTTCACCGATGCTGGCTCGCACTGAAGGAGCCATTTGCGCAATCACCACTTTTTCTGGATCCGCTAAAACTGCTTCTACTGGAGATAAATGACTTTGCTCACGAATCGCATTGACTGGACAATGCACCGTGCACTGACCACAATAAATACAGTCCACCTTGGGATTTTCATTGTAAGTTAAATGAGTATCAGCTCCACTCCCTGCAAATTTCAAAAAATTTATGCCGATTTCAGCGCAGACATTGACACAGCGTCCACATTTGACACAAAGATTGGGATCGAATTCCGCGGCACTACCCATTTTATGAATCGCTAAATCTAACATTTTGCGCTCATATTCTTCGCTGGTCACTCCATATTTCTGCATCAAGCCAAAAGCTGGGCAGGGCTGTTTTTGTTGACATTTGGGGCAATTTTTTTGGTGAGAGGCCAAAAGTAGACTCAGGTTTTGCTGACGAATCTTCACTAATTCTTTGCTCTTCGTCTTCACTTTCATGCCTTCACTCGCCTTGAGCGTACAAGAAGTGGTCGTTTTACCTTCATTTTCCACTAAACACAGGCGACAGTTGGCCTCGATCGGCAAATCTTCGTGATAACAAAGGTGTGGTATATCAATCTTATTTTCTAAGGCAATTTGTAAAACACTTTGGCCTTCTTCCACTTGATAAGCTTGATCATCAATGTATATTGTCACCATTTTTGACATATTAAATTTCTCTGCCCAAAATATTTTTGGCATAACTACGCACTGGCAAGACGATGGACCGGCCTAAATCGCAAAAAGAAGCTTGATCCATGGCTTGAATAATGGGAGCAATTCTGTCCCAAGGAATTTCACTTTCTTCTGTAAGTGTCGTAATAATTTTTTGCAATTGCCAAGAACCCTCGCGGCAGGGAGTACACTTGCCACAGCTTTCTTTGACATAAAAACTAAAAAGCTTGCTGAGAAATTCTTGCGCTTTGGTTTCCAGAGGAAAAACTTCGATCGAGCCACAGCCAATCAGCTCTCGCTCTTCTGCCTGCTCAGCGGTGATGACTTCACCGCTGGCTCCGCCCCCAATTTGCGCAAAAAAAGCAAAATCTGGATAGTTCTCAGTTGCTCTCAAAATTGCCGCTACTTTCTGAGTATTGGCAACTTCATAAACTCCGGGGTTTTTGACTCCAGAGATAGTAGAAAAACGCGTCGCTTGGAAAGTGCCGGCTGCCACTCGAGCCACATCATAAAAAGTTTCCACATTATGTACCAAAGTCGGATTGCCAAAAATACCTGCTAGTGAGGGACTGGGCGAAGCGGGACGAGGTTCAGTTTTTTTACCCTCGATGGCATTTAACAAGGCCCCCGTTTCTCCACCAAGATAACTGGGTTCTTCTTCAAAAACATTAATAATATGGCCGTTTTTTTGACAGATTGCTACTAGAGGATCAATTTTAGCTTTCAGTTGACGATAATAATCTTGATTAATATTAAGATATGCTTCCTTGGTTTCTAAAAAATCCATAGCCAAGATTATGCCCTTGAACATTTCTGCAGTAAAATTTTTCAAGATATGAAAGTCTTTTTTAACGCCTGGCTCGCCTTCACTAGCATTACAAAGCACATATTTTTTAGGACTGACCACAGATTTGATACGCTGCCATTTCAAATGCACTGGAAAAGCGGCGCCGCCTCTGCCCACCAAGCCAGCTGCTGCAATTTTGGCTAACAAATCATTCTCTGACATATTTTTTTTGCCAAGCATCGTCAATCAATAAAGCGATCACTCCTCCCAAGACAGCCGTCCACAATTGGGGCCAAGACATCATGCTAGCAATCTTTGAGGCCAGAGGAGCGGCCAATAGATTTTCCATCAATAACTTGGAAATTAAAAATAAAAAGCTCGCTTTGATCAGGGCTGCCACAAAAATGGCCAAGAAATTCTTGGTCTGATGTTCAGTTCTTAACTGAGCAAAAGTCAATAAATATATGCAATTGCTGATCATGATAAAAGGCAACATCGGAGCCAAAGATAAAGGCAACAATCCTCTGGAGAGAGCGACGGTGCTAGGAATGAGCGCCAATAATAACGCTGGGCTTTTACCCAGATATAAAAGAGATAAAATCAATAAGGCATTGACGATCGGTCCAGTCAAAAACTGCTGATGAACGAAACCCGGAATAAAGAAAATTAAAAAAGAAAAAACTAGAGTCAATCGCAGACGGTGATCGGCCAAAAAGGGTCGAAGCTCTAACAAAAAGATTTTGTTCATAAGAGACATCATAACAAAAAAGAGGAAAACTATTCTAGAGGGATCTTTTCTTTGAGCCAATTGGCCATTTTCTCGTAAGTGCTGAGGGCTGGTTTTTCCTTGATCAACACTTCCGACAAAACTCTTTCCAGATCTTCCGCCCTAGGAGTTTGGCCGTCAATTAAAACAAAAGTTAAGCGCCCTGGAAAACCATAAAGCTCAATTTCCAAAACTTTTTGCCCAGCTTTCTCATCAAACCAAAACCTGCCCATTCCCAACCAAGAAAAAGCCTCCTTCTCCACATAAATGCCATAATTGGTCAGCTTGTAGTGAACAATTTGCGGAGGAATGACGGCGGTCACATAAACCAAAAACACCACCGAAATCACCACTGCCACCGGCAAAACTTGACCGGCAAAAAACAAAATCAAAGAAACCAAAATCGCAATAATAATGATCGTGCTGAAAAATTGACGGTTACGCTTTCTGAAAGGTCTGGCCGGAGCATCCCATTCCACTAAAACTTCTTCTGGAATCGGTCGATATAAGCCAGGCGCCACTTTGGACTTCTCTATTTTGACTTGTCCAGGCATACGCACCGCACTTGACTGACTAGCCGTTTCTTCTGGAGGACCTAGTTTTTCTTCCACTTGATTGCCAAACAGAGCTGTTTTGACTTTTTCTAACATCATTTCTAATATACACGATTTTAAGATTGTGTTGGAGAGGCTTTTTTACTGTAAAATCTGACGCAAACTGCTATAATCTAGTTTCTGAGCATTGAGAATTTAATTTGGTGAATATTGGTGAATTGAATATTGGTGAACCAAAGTGAATAAAAAGGAGGTGTCGCATAGCGGTCAATTGCACTGGTCTTGAAAACCAGAGCCTCGCGGCTTCACAGGTTCGAATCCTGTCACCTCCGCGACGTTAGCCAATCAGCAAAGCTGAATTGGCTAAAGGCGTGAAGTACATCAAGATGAGAACCTTGGTGAGAATCCGCCGCCAAGTTTGCGAAGCAAACCTGGGTAGTGCCCGCAGGGCGAGTCACCCTTTGCCGTCAAGCGAGCACGCTTAATTGGTTTTTTGAGAGTCGGAGTTCGTGACTAGTCTCTGAGGGGCATAAAATAAAAATGGCAAGACTAATTAATTTTTTTATAGATGAATCAGGCAGTGCTAGCCCAAAAACACTAAATTCTAATTTATACATACTCAGTGGAATTATGGTTGATTCTCAATCCAGAGAAAATTTGAAAATTAGAGCAGATCAAATTAAATTCAAATATTGGAATCATACAGACGTAATTTTTCATTCAAGAGAAATAGGTCGAAAAGAGGGTGACTTCAAAATTTTAAAAGACACATTAATAGAAAAAAATTTTAATAAAGATCTTTTTACCCTGTTAAATATGACAGGATATCAACTCTTTGCAATTGTGATAGATAAAAAGAAAATCCCAAAGAACTGGACAGAAAAAACAATATATAAATTAAGCTCAGAGATTATTATTCAAAATTACATATTGGCTTTATTGGCAAAGAAAACTTGCAAAGGCAGATTGGTGATTGAATCGGCGACATCAGAAAAAGACTTCTATTATCATAAGGCAGCGAGTCATTTTCTCGCCAATGGGTTTCCAGGGCTCAACATCGACTACAAACAAGTGCAAAATGTATTGACTGAAGTTGCTTTCGTTACTAAGAAAAATCACGATATTGAAGAGCAAATCGCAGACTTATTAGCCTATGGTCTCAAATTGAAATATGAGAAGTTAAAAAAAACTATACATAACGAATATCAAAATAAAATTTTGCAAATCGTTGAACAAAAGTTATTTAAATTTGATGCTAAAACTGGAGAAAAAAAGAAAAAATTCTATTCTAAAATTTCAAGCTATCACATTGTTCCCTAAAAACAGAAAAAACTGGGTTGTGGCATCACGCTCACTCTCCAGTTCTTATCTAAATAAAGATTATAAACCAAATCTGACATATTGTAAATCCATGTGTACTGGTCACGCACATTTGGCACTCTGAGCGTTTCCTTTCTGCAATTGTAAC
>CAZWWE010000007.1:0-21462 GCA_964637295.1 uncultured Pseudomonadales bacterium
CGGTACCAGAGTGGTCCAATGGCGAGGTCTGCAAAACCTTCGTTCGCGGGTTCGAATCCCACCCGCGCCTCAAAAAATATGGAAACTAAGAAACAAGCTTGCTAGCTCGGTGGCTCAAGATGTTGCCGTAAGTAAAAGCTTCGTCAGCTAATGATTCCGCAGATTCGATTTTCTCTTGCTTGAGTTTGACAACTAATTTCTCAATTTTTGTTAGCAAAAAGCTGAGATTTTTTGGAACTATCCTGAGTTTTAAAATTTTTATCGCTTGCTCAATTTTATCAGTAAATTGTCGTGCTCTTTTATCTTTTTTTTGTAAAGTAAAATTGCCAACTCTAGATAAGTCGGTGGTCATGTCCAACAGAATTGCTTTTGTATCTAAATTTTCCATGGTAAATTTTTCTTTAGAATTGTTTTAATTTTTTCTCTAATATCTTGGCTAATTACTTCTCTGCTAGGATTGTTATCATTTGGACGAATGTTAATCATTGAATCAAAATCTAGATTATGATCATCACTGTCAAAACCACCTCCCCAAAGCGAGTTTTGTTTGCTGCCTTTTTTTAACAAAAGTTGCTCTCCTTCTACATGACGCAAACCACCAATAGTGAGACTCTCAGTTTCAATATCAACAACAAATTTTATGTAGCCATCTAAGTCTTCAGCGGCTTTACTAATTTCTAAAGCAGTGGCGGGTTTTTCTAGTAGAATTAACATCGAGAATAGTATATAAATAAAGCAGAAATTTAGCAAATTAGAAAAAACATTGTTCTTGGTGTGTAAAAAATAAATAGAAAGGTCTAATATGATTATTTCCTCAATTAATGCGGAAGAAATTTTGGATTCTCGTGGCAATCCAACTGTAGCTGTTACTCTGCGTTTAAAAGATGGGACTGAAGTTTTCTCGGCTGTTCCATCTGGGGCTTCAACCGGTATTTATGAAGCAGTGGAATTGCGCGATGAAGACAACAGTCGTTATTTGGGCAAAGGTGTTCTTAAGGCGGTGGCCAATGTTAACGAGATCATCGCTCCCAAGGTGGTTGGCATGGATGTGACTAAACAAGCCGAAATTGATCAAGTGATGCTTGATTTGGATGGCACCAAGAATAAGGGAAAATTAGGTGCCAACGCCATCTTGGCCGTTTCTATGGCTTGCGTCAAAGCTGCTGCCATCGCCAAAAAAATGCCTCTTTATGCTTATGTCGCCGAACTTTTTGGTAATAGTACCGATGAATTCACTATGCCTATTCCCATGTCCAACGTGCTCAATGGTGGCAAGCATGCTTTAGGTAGTGTCGATATGCAAGAATTCATGATTTTTCCAGTTGGTGCGCCTTCCATTGCTGAAGCTGTGCGTTGGAATGCAGAAATTTTTCATCATTTGGGCAAAATTCTCAAAGGCAAGGGTTTTCAACAGACTGTGGGTGATGAGGGTGGTTATGCTCCTAAGCTTGATTATAACGAAGCCCCTCTCGAGCTAATCATTGAAGCGATCAAAGCTGCTGGTTATGAGCCAGGTAAGCAAGTTTGCATTGCTCTTGATCCAGCTTCCAGTGAATTTTTCGTTGATGGTCAATATGATCTCAAAATGGAAGGCAAAAAATTAAGCAATAAAGAATTGGTGGAGAAATACCAGACTTGGGTAGAAAAATATCCCATTGTTTCCATCGAAGATGGTTTATCTCAAGATGATTGGGAAGGTTTTGCTATGCAGACTGCTGCTTATGGTGATAAAGTCCAAATCATGGGCGACGATTTGTTTGTCACTAATCCAGAGAGAATCCAAACTGGTATTGAGAAAAAAGCGGCCAACTCAGTTTTGATTAAACTTAATCAAATTGGTAGTGTTTCTGAAACCATCGCCGCCATCAAGCTCGCCAAGAGTGCTGGTTGGACCTGCATCGTTTCTCATCGTTCTGGTGAAACTGAAGATGCTTTTATTGCTGACTTCGTGGTCGGTGCTGGTACTGGTCAAATCAAAACTGGTTCGATGTGTCGCTCTGAGCGCGTTTGTAAATACAATCGTTTGATGATGATTGAGCGTGAATTGGGCAGTAAAGCTAAATTTGCGAACTTTCCATATAAACGTTAAATCGTGAATAATTAAAGAGCCATCCCTCAAAAGATGGCTCTTTTTTAAGGGCTATAATAAATTTATGAAAACAAAGTTTAGCAAAGGACAACTGGTGAATTTTGATGAAAGAATTTTTGAAATTGAAAATGTTAAAGAAGATGATGGCAAGGTTTTTTACGATTTGAAATTGATAGCGCACTTAGAGCGCTACAATGGAGGGATATGTGAACGTTTTGATAATCTAAAAAATGTTGATGAGAACAAGTTGAAAAGTTTTGATTACAGTCCTCCCAAATACCATTTGGGAGACAAAAGGCCTTTGGGCATTATACATTTAATAATTTTTACAACTTCTTATTGCTATGTTTATAATCTAGCATCGCAAGCAATTAATGGGCATCTTGGAGTTGGCGGTGGAGTTGCTGGCTTGAATGAAAGTGATATTTAAGAATAAATAAAAAGGGTTTAAACATGATCAAACAAAATAAAAAACTTGCTCTAATTATTTTAGATGGCTGGGCCATCGGCAAAGATTATCCTGGTAATGCGATTGCTCAAGCCAAAGCGCCTTTTTGGAAGCATTTATGGGCAGATGAGCCTCATGCTCTGCTTGAAGCTTCTGGTGAAGCGGTGGGTTTGCCAGAGGGCCAGATGGGTAATAGTGAAATTAACCACGCGGCGATTGGTTCTGGAAGAGTAATTTATCAAGATTTAGTGAAGATAAATAAAGATGCTCGTGAAGGTAAATTCAAAGACAATGAAGCTTTTCAAAAAGCTTTTAGCAATGTCAAAGAAAATAATTCAAGCTTACATATCATGGGCATGTTAAGTCCTGGTGGCGTTCATTCTCATCAGGATCATATTTTTGCTTTAATGCGTGCTGCTAAGCAAAGTGGTGTAGAGAAAATTTATGTTCACGCTTTTACTGATGGTCGTGATGTTTTGCCTCAAAGTTGTACTGACAGTTTTGTGCAACTCAAAAAAGTTTGTGAAGAAACAGGCGCAGAGTTAGCGACTATTGCTGGTCGTTATTATGCGATGGATCGTGATCACAATTGGGACAGAATTGATCTGGCTTATCAAGCTATTCGTGATCGCGTTGGTGCAGAGTTTGTCAATGCAGAAGAAGCAATTCAAGCCTCTTATAGCGATGGTAAAAACGATGAGTTTATTGTGCCCTGTTTGATTAAGGTCAAAGACAATGAGGCAGCCAAAGTTCATGAACATGACAGTGTCATCTTTGCGAATTTCCGTAACGACCGACCTCGTCAATTAACTGAAAGATTTTTAGAACAAGGTCCAAAAAATCTTATTTTTGTGACCGCGACTTTATACAGCACTGACTACAAAAATGTTTTAGTGGCTTTCCCTCCTCAATCAGTTGCTAATACCTTGGGTGAAATTTTGTCTAAGAACAAAATTAAACAATTTAGAGTCACTGAAACTGAAAAGTTTGCACATTTAACTTTCTTCATGAACTGTAAACGTGAAGAAGCTTGGCCACTTGAAGATCGTTTTATGTTTGATTCAAACAAGGTTGCCACTCATGATCTCAAGCCAGCAATGAAAGCTATGGAGATTGCAGCAAAAATTACAGAGCAAATGGAAAAAGGCGCATATCAGGTGATTCTATCTAACATTTGCAATGGTGATATGGTGGGTCACACTGGCAATATTAAAGCAACGATTCAGGCTGTCGAAACGGTTAGTCAAGCTTTGGAAATTATTGCTAGAGCAGCAGAAAAGTTTGGATATACTTTATTAATCACTGCCGATCATGGTAATTGTGACGAAATGATTGATGAAAATGGTCAGGTTCTTAGCCAACATAGCATGAACCCAGTGCCTTTTATTGTGCTTGATCGCGAGTATAAAAAATTAAATCGTGATCACGGCATTATGGCTGACATTGCACCAACTATTTTGAAGATTTTAGATATTAAACAACCAGAGGAAATGACGGGTAAAAGTTTGATTTAAGCTACCCAATATAATTGGCACCAGGCACTGAATAAAAGCACCTGCAGCACGAGAAAAATTGCTAAAATTATCTTTTCTAGTTGTGGTTTTTGCTGACTCATAATTGCTAGGACAACATAGATTGGAAACAGCACGATTAAAAATCGTAAATTAGAACTTATAGTTCCTGATAAAAGAGGTATCAAGTTAACTGCATTGGCCCAAATTGCCCATGAGATTGGCAAAAATTTAAATGATAAAAACAGAGGAATGAAGCTAGTCACGGTTAATAATTTTTCCACAGGTGTAACATAGCCAATAAAATGTCGAGGGTCTAAAATACTTTGCCAGGGCCAACTAAATTGTCTACTCCATTCTCCCTGCGCATGTAAGAAAGCCAAGAAATCTCCAGTTTGGGTGTAACAATAATAAGCATAGGTTTCCAAAGTTAAAATTGGCCAAACGAAACTAAATAGCTGCCAATTAATTTTTGAGATTTGCCATTTTCTATCCTGAAAATAGCTAATCAACAGAGGTAATAGCAGCAGGATTCCATAAGGTCGAGTGATACTTGCCAAAGAAATTATTAGGCTTGCCAATAAATATTTCTTATTTTTCATTAAGGAAAAACTGCCCACTGCCAATAAAAAGAAAAGTGCTTCGCTGTAGGCGGCAGAAAAGAAAAAGCTAGTTGGGAAAAGTAATAACAAAATCACACTTTTGGAGGCAATGTCGCTCGCTTCTTTTTCTGTTTTTGATTTATCCAAAAGGATATTCTTAACAAGAAAATAAAAAATCACTAAGCCAAATAGAAAAAACAAATTAGTCAAGGTGACAGCAACAAATAACCAAACTTCTTGATTCAAAAATTGTTGAGGAACTATTAAGCTGAATAATTTAATTAAACTTGGATAAAGTGGGAAAAAAGCAAAACTATTGCCTTGCTGTTCACCGACATTGCTAAATAAATAACCTTGTTGGGCAATTTTTAAATACCAGCCGCTATCCCAACGGCCCCATACATCTAAAAAACGAAAACTACTAAAAGCAAAATGACTTGTGGCGCTATCACTTGAAAAATATTGAGCACTAGCTCTGAAATACTGGCTAAACCAAGCAATAAACAACAGTATCAGTCGCGAAAAAATAAAGGGGCCAATAATTGCTTGAAAAATTTCTTTTTTGCTTTTTTGCAGAAAAAAAGTTATCATGAGTTTAACTTTAGCTTCAAAGCTATAGATAGTAAAGAATTTACAAAGAAAGGTTCATTATGTCAGGTTATAGTATCCAACTCGAACAAGCAACTTTGGAGAATACCAATTTTAGAAAAGTGCTTTACACCGGTCCTAACTCGCAATTAGTTTTAATGGCACTTCAACCAATGGAAGAAATTGGCCTAGAAACTCACATGGAGCACGATCAATTTATTCGTGTTGAAGCGGGTGAAGGCAAAGCCATCATTGGCGATGAAGAATTTGTCTTAGCTGATGGCGTGGCGATTGTCATTCCAGCTGGTAGTGCTCATAACGTCATTAATACCTCAGCTACAGAAGTGATGAAGCTTTACACCGTTTATACTCCACCAGAGCATAAAGATGGCAAGATTCACGCCACCAAAGCAGATCAGTTAAATGATCCAGATTACGCTGATCATCACTAAAGAAAGTTAGGTTATGTCTAATTTGGAAATTGGTAGTCAAGCTCCGAGTTTTGTTTTACCAGATCAAAATGGCAAAATTCATCAACTGGCAGATTATCAAGGTAAGTGGTTATTGCTCTATTTTTATCCCAAAGATAATACGCCAGGTTGTACCATTGAGGCGTGTACACTGCGAGATAGTTGGGGTGAATTTGCTGAATTGAACGCTAGCGTTTTAGGGATCAGTGCTGATAGTGTCTTGAGTCATCAAAAGTTTGCCAGCAAATTTGCTTTGCCATTTCCAATTTTAGCTGATGAGAAAAAATCTATGTTGCAATCTTATGGAGTTTTGGCAGAAAAGAGTATGTTTGGCAAGAAATTCCTTGGCATTAAACGAAGTTCTTTTTTAATTGATCCAGAGGGAAAAATTGCTAAAATCTATCAAAATGTCAAGCCAGCGCAGCACGCGGCTCAAGCTTTGGCCGACATTAAAGCATTGAGCTAAAGTGGACAAATGCCTTCTTGCCAGAGTCCTCTGTGATTGCTTTTAGCTTCTTGCTCTGCCGCTTTTAGCTTTTCCTGATATTTTATATCTGGTGGATAACTAGAAGCTACAGCATAGCCTTCTTTGACTAGTTGTTCATTGACCGAAATGTCATTTTCTTCTAGATAGATATAGCGTAATAGTCTGCCGTATTTGTCTGTTTCCGAGACATCTTTTTCTAGATAAATTTCTTTACTTTCCACCAGCTGCTTGTTTTGTAAACTCGCTTCTTTGCCAAAGCACTGGGGGTCGCGCCGCGGATCAACGGTTTCTGGAGTGTCGATGCCAATGTAGCGTACTTTTTGCCCGTTTTCTAACTCAATAGTGTCGCCATCAATGACTCGCAGTACTTTGAACTTTGACAAATTTTCTTTGGCAGGTTGCGCGGAGTTACTAGCAATTTTAGTAGGAGTGATTTGGACTTCATTCGGTTGTTCTTGACCAATTTCTTTGGGTACAAAAATTGTCCAAAGGAGAATGGCCACCAGGCTAATAAGTAGTTTTTGATTTTTTTGACTTAAGATCACTAATGTTCATTATATAATGAGCTTAATGAGATTGATCAAAAAGCTTTGGCCATTGTTTCTGTTGATAATTTTTTTATGTGCCGTAACTTTTTCTGTCAGTAATTTTAACGAGAGGCAACTTTTGTCTGCCAAAAAAGTGACTAAGCTTTTTTCTAATTTAATTGTTGCCAAAAAAGTAACTCCCCAAAGCAGTTTCACTAACCAAGAAGATCAGGCCCTTATCTCTACTCCATCTGCCGTCCTGTCGCCGTCGCCCAGCGAAACTCCCGCGCCAGTCGATCCTTACGCCAATGATCCAGATCTGAAAGATGCAGCTTGGGGAGAAGCGGTGCAAGTGAGCGAAACTGGCTATCGTATGAAAGTGGGTTTTGATAGCGTAATGGCAACGCCGGAGGAAACTTTCAAAGCACTCAATCATTACCGTTACACCAAGGGCAAATCCAATTTAACTTGGGACAAACGTTTGGCCAAATATGCTTTGGAGCGAGCGACTTTTATTTGTCAAAATGGTTCTGATGCGCACGCTGGCTTTAGTGATTATGTTGAAAAACAAGAAGGCTATAAAACCCTAGGTTTTTATCAACTGGGCGAAAATATGAGCACACACATGCAATTTACTGGCACTCACTTAATAGAATGGATGTATGCGGCAGACCCGGCTCATGATGGTAACCAATTAGGTAAATGGAGTCATGTGGGCGTAGGTATTTATGAAGATTGTT
This sequence comes from uncultured Pseudomonadales bacterium, assembly GCA_964637295.1. GTDB lineage: Bacteria > Patescibacteriota > Microgenomatia > UBA1400 > PJMF01 > UBA1364. The sequence continues at coordinate 7,463 of CAZWWE010000007.1, forward strand.
CGGCTTTAATTTTTGGCAACCAGATGATTACTGATTAGCATGATTAAAAATTGAAGCTTGATATTTAGAAGCTAGGTTTATATATTTAAACTATGCCGAAAAAATCATTGCGTAGTAAAAAATCTTTAATTATTTCTTTTTTAGTTTTTATTTTGATAATAGTGGGCACTTTAAGCGTGATGTTGCTCTCAAGAACTCGCCAGGACAATCGTCAGCAAGCTGCGGTTGATAATGGTTTGATTAAAGTGAGCTTTGAACCCTCGGGAAATTGTGTCGCAGGAGCAAAATGCCCGGTCAAAGTTTATCTGAATACTGGCGATGCCAATATTGATGGTTTACAACTGAAGTTTGTTTTTAATCAAGCACAAATTTCTTGGTTGGGTTTTGGTGCTAGAAAAATCGCCGCTTTTCCGCTGTTGAGTAAAACCATTGATCAAGATAAAAAAGAAGCCACCATGGTTTGGACTTTGAGTAATCCGCAAAATGCGTATAAAACTAAAAATAATAAAGTTTTATTAGGCACTTTGCGTTTCAAAGCCAATGATAGCATGATTGATAAGCCTCTCAGCTTCAATTTAGATCAGGCTTTTTCTAAAGCAACTTTGTATCAAACTGGTCAAGATTCTTTAAATAAAACTATCGCTGTCCAAACGATTGTAGTAGCTAAAACTTGTAAGGTTGATAAAGATTGCAAAGATAATGAATTCTGTAATCAGCTTCCTGTGACTGATGAAGCCGATTGTGAAGGCGAAGAAGACTGTGAGCCTAGTAAACCAGAAAAAGTTTGTACTGCCAAACTAGAAAGTTGTGCATATCAATATTCAGATTGGAGTGAGTGTAAAGAAGGTAAGCAGACGCGCAAAGTTTTGAATGCTAATCAGCTGATTTGTAATGAAAAGCCAGTTTTGCAACAGTTCTGCGTGCCGACTTGTACTCAAGAATGTCCCAGCAGTGACAATGTTTTGAAAGATTGCGTCAAGCCTGCCAACAATGGCACTGCTCGCCAAGTGCTTTGCAATCAATCTCGCAAAGTCGCCCAATGTGGTGGTCAAGACTTTTGTTGTCCCAAAGCTGGCGAAGCCTGGACTAAAGACATGAGTGTTTGTAATGCACCGCCCAGTTATTTGCAATCAGATTTTAACGGCGATGGCAAAGTTAATGGCAAAGATTTGTCAATCATGATCAAACAATTATTTTCTACAGATTTAACTTTTGATTTGAGCAAAGACGGCAAAGTAGATATTGCCGATTATTCTTTGTTCATCAAGGATTTTGTGGAAGCACAGGCCGAGTAAAAGGCGGCCATCAAATGAAAAAAATATTTTATTTATTTTCGTCTTTTTGCTTTGCTTCAATAGCTGCTTTAATCTTTGGTCTTAATGCTCAACCGATTCAGGCTCAAAGCTTGCCCGCTACTTTGCAATTTCGTCAAGATCTTTTATCCAAAGAAGGTGAAACTTACAGCTTGCCGATTTATCTTAATACCAATGGCCAAGCAGCCAATGCTGTGGAAATAAAAATTAATAGCACTGGCAATTTGGATTTATTGAGTTTACACATCAGCGGCCCTTTAGAAAAGCAAGAAGTTTACAGCTATGTTAAAGATGGTAAGGCTTACCTATCTTTTACGGCCGCCAATATTACTGCGGGTTTAAAAACTACTGCACCTCAAGAAGTGGCTCTGTTGCAATTCATTGCTTTTGATGAAACGACCTTAAACTTTGCTTTTGATCAAGATAAAACCATGGTAGTTAATGCGGCTACTGATGATAATTTTTTAGCGACTTATGACAGTATTAGTTTAACTGCGACAAGCGCTCAAAGCACCACAAAAACTTCGCTAGACAACTCTGCAACAACTGAGGTTGATGACGAAACCAGTGAAACCAGCGAAACTAACGTTAATAGCACTGTTGGGGCTAATAATTTTAATACTGGAAACGACACTACAATTATGAGCAATCGTCCTGCAGAATATCTTGATAAAGAAGAATCAAAATTGCCTGAGGATGGAGATTCCGCCAACTCTAGTCTTTCTCCAGCTGCAAATTCCAATCAGAAATTAAATACGAGCGGTAAAGCTCCGGCGACTGAGCCTGTTGCTGAAAAAGCTCCTGTAGCTCAGACGCAAATTATTTTAATAGTTTTAATTGTTGCGGTCTTAGGAGCTTTAGGGGTTGGCTTGTTTTTGTTATGGAAAAATAAAAAGCAACCAGCAACTTCTCCAACCATGTCACCAGATTTATCTAGTCCTTTGCCGAATTCACCAGTTAATCCGCCAAATACGTCTCCTACTCCTTCAAGCACACCTTTGACTCAGTCGGGGCCAGAGTCAAATTTGCCTCTTAATGAGAAATTGGGTCAAGAGCCTTGGTCCAATTGAAAAACTGGATTTATTCTTTTTGGCAAACCAGCAAAGTAGAGTTGCCAAGCCAGAGATTTTTATTGATCAATAAGAAATGGTAAAAATTTATAAAAATATTAACGACATTTGTCGATTGATTGGTGACCCCACGCGGAATCGAACCGCGGTTGTCGGGATGAAAACCCGATGTCCTAACCGCTAGACGATGGGGCCATTTAAAGCCAAGTAACATTTTGATAATGTGCAATACTGGGTTTAGCTAAATTACCAGTGATCGATATGATATCAAATCTATAGCTTTTTTGGAACTGGATTTTTTTTAAATAAGCGTTGGCTACTTTGAGCATGCTGGAGAGTTTTCTTTGATCAACTGCCTGACTTGCTTCACCATATATACTAGTTTGTCGATGTTTCACTTCTACGAACACAATTTCATCATGTGTTTGATCAAAGACGATCAAATCTAGTTCTGAGTTGCCTACGCGCAGATTTTTAGCCAACAAAAGGTAATTTTTAGTCAACAAAAAATCTAGGGCAATTTTTTCTGCCTGCAAACCTTTAGCAAATTTAAACTGTCTTTTTTGTTTGGGTGAAAAGACTTTTTTCTTTAACTCGGCTGGCTGCTTTACCAATTTTGTCACGTAAATAATATAACTTACTACGCTTCACTTCACCACGACGTTTAACTTCAATTTTTTTAATACTGGGGATCATTAAGGGAAAAATCTTTTCAACCCCAACTCCACCAGTGGCAATTTTGCGCACGGTAAAAGTTTTATTGACATCTCGATTTTTAATGGCAATTACTAGGCCTTCAAAAACTTGTACTCGAGTTTTTTTGCCTTCAGTAATCTCTTGATGAACCCGAATGGTATCACCGACATTAATTTCTTGCTCTTGGTAAATAAAATTCTGTGCCATAACAAAGGAGTATTGTACCAAAGGAAGTAAAAAAAGTACAAGGCCAAAACTAGAGATTTGAACTATTATTTTTTAAATTGTTTTTTTAGTTTTTTCTAGCCAAGCTGCTTTCAGGTATTCGATAAAAATAGGGTGTGGCTTTAAGGGCGCCGATTTATATTCTGGATGAGCTTGCGTAGCCAAGAAAAAAGGATGGGTTTTTTTGGGCAATTCGATCATTTCTACAAAAAAATCATCTGGGCTAGTTCCGGAAATGACAAAACCTTTGTTTTCTAAAATTTGACGATAGGCATTGTTAAATTCATAACGGTGACGATGTCTTTCTGAAATCAAATTATTTTTTTCATTTTTAAAGGCTTGATGTTTTTTATAAATGTCATAGGCCAATGTCTTTGGTTTAAGCACACAATCATAGGCACCAAGTCTCATGCTGGCTCCGTTGCCTTTAATTTTTTGATATTTGCTGTCAAAAGGAATAGCATGAATAATCGGGTATTTAGTTTGAGGATCAACTTCTTCAGTGTTGGCTCCCGTCAAGCCTGCAACGTGACGAGCAAATTCAATTGAAGCCAGTTGCATGCCATAGCATAAGCCCAAATAAGGAATTTTATTTTCTCTGGCATAGCGAATGGCTTCGATTTTGCCTTCCACTCCTCTGCCTCCCCAGCCGATTGGCACAATGATTCCGTCCAAATTTTTTAATTCATTGTTCTTGGTTTTATTTTGTTTTTCTAAATTTTCAGCATTGATAAAGACAACTTCTAAATCAATTTTTTGATGCCAGGCAGAATGATTGAGCGCTTCCAGCAAGGAAGCGTAGGAGTCTTTGAGTTCATAATTACCGGTAGCGATGTATTTAGCAATAATGCCGATTTTGACTGGTTTCTCCTTTTTAGCATAAACATTTTTCACCATGCTTTGCCAATCAGTTAAAGTTATTTTTTTGGATTTTAAGCCTAATTTTTTTAAAACTTTTTGACTGAAATTTTGGCGATTAAAAATTAAGGGGATTTCATAGATGGATTTACAATCTGGATTAGAGATGATGTCCTCGCGATTCATGGTGCAATAATAAGCAATTTTTTCTTTGCGTTTCTCATCAATCTCCAGTTCACCTCTGCCTACAATAAAGTCTGGTTGAATACCCATAGAATTAAGTGCCTTGACAGATAGTTGAGTTGGTTTAGATTTTAATTCGTTGATGTGCGAAGGAGTGGGAAAATAGGTAACGTGGAGCAAAATCACGTCTTTAGGCAGGGTCATTTTCATGATGCGATAAGCTTCATAATAAATAATGTTTTGGTATTCTCCAGCAGTTCCACCCAGTTCAATTAGGACTAAATCATGACCAGTGGCGGCGGCTCTGATGCGGTGAATCACTTCTTCGGGTACATAAGGAATGGCATCAACGGTGGCTCCTCCGTATTCTAAGTTTTTGGTTCGTTCAATGACACTACTGTAAATTTGTCCCATGGTGGTGAAGTTCTTGTAGCCCACTTCTTCACCAAGAAATCTTTCATAGGATCCCAGATCTAAATCTGCTTCTAAGCCATCTTCGCACAAAAAAACATCACCATGTTCGATGGGATTAATGTTGCCAGAATCTAAATTCAAATAGTTTTCACACTTGAGATTGGTGACGCTGTAGCCTTGCTCTTTTAACAGCACTCCCAGTGAAGCGGCGGTGACTCCTTTGCCTAGGCCGGATAAAACTCCGCCAGAGACGAAAATATATTTGGTGGTTTTTAAACCAGTTTTTTGTTTGAGAAACCCGCGTATGTCTATCATTACGGGATTTTATTCTAAGTGAGAGCGAGCGATTTTGATAGAGGGAGTTTTGAGGTATTTTTTCTCAAGTTTGTTCTACAATCAAGGACAAAAGGACAAAAACGCCAATTAATGTTTTAATATGTGTAGGATATGAAAAAAATTTATACCAAAACTGGAGATCGGGGAAAAACTGCTTTAATCAATGGTGAGCGTCTAGCAAAAAATAGCTTGGTTTTTGAGGTTTTGGGTACGCTTGATGAGTTTAATGCGCATTTGGGATTGGTGGTTTGGCAATTATCCAAACTCAATCAGGGTCCAATTGGGCAGAGAGAGCATGCATTCTTGATAGATTTACAAAATGAACTATTTAAATTAGGAGCAGAAGTGGCGGCTTCTCCTCGTGTTTTACTCGATGAGAACTTTGTGCCTCTTCTAGAGCAAGAAATTGATTTTTTGCAGAATACTTTGGGCAAAAACTGGCATAACAAGTTTGTTTTGCCTGGTGGTTCAGAAATCGCGGCTTTTTTGGATTTGGCACGCACCGTTTGCCGACGTTTGGAAAGAAGAATGGTGACTTTGGATCACGAGCGAGACATGCGTGAAGTAGTTTTACAATTTCTCAATCGTCTTTCAGATTATCTTTACGTTTTGCGCACTTGGGCCAACCAAGCTTTGCAGGTCAAAGAAATTGAATTTCAAGTCACTAAGTCAAAAAATTAATATCTAAATTTTCGAATCAGGCCTACCACTCTGCCTTGAATCTGTACATTAGTGGCGTAGATCGGACTCATGCTGGAATTGGCTGGTTCTAAGCGAATACGAGTTACTTCTTTGTAGAATCTTTTGAGAGTAGCGAGCCCATTATCTAGCAAAGCAACTACAATGTCGCCATTGTTGACCTCTGGAGTTTCTTCAATCACGACGTAGTCACCGTCGTCAATGTGATCTTCAATCATTGATTTGCCGCGGACTTGTAAAACGTAGGCGCGTTTTTTACCAGTAATCATTTCTGGAGAAACCTTGAAGCTGGCGTTAGGATCACTGTGTGGCTCGATCGGTGAGCCGGCAGCAATAAAGCCTAAAAATGGCAGATCAACGCTGTCAGTGATGTTAAGAAAAGTTCTATCAACTAGCTCGATGCCTCGTACTGCTCCCTCATGTTTTCGAATTACTTTTTTGCGCTCCAGCGCCTGCAAGTGCTCATGAACAGTGGCCAAAGAAGAAACGTTGATCGATTCAGCAATTTCTTTCAGAGTAGGTGAAAAACCATTTTTTTGTACATATTGAGCGATAAAATCAACAATTTGACGCTGTCTTTTGTAAAGAGTGATGGCCATAGGAATGTCCTTTGCTTACATAAATAACGAAGATTAACCATAAAATAAACGAAAAAAAGGCAAAGGTCAATGGGTAATTTTCGGTTTTTAGAAACTTAGCTTGTAGGTTGTTGCAGCTCACGACTAATTTCTAATAAGCGATTATATTTAGCAATGCGCTCTCCCCTGTTTAATGGTCCCAGCTTGACATAATTAGCTCCGACACCCACTGCCAAATCAACTAAAAAAGTTTCGTTGGTTTCTCCGCCGCTTTGAGAAATGATCAGATCGAGTTTGTTATCTTTTACTAACTTGATGCTTTCCATTGTTTCGCTAATGGTGCCCAAATGTTTTGGTTTTACCACTACGGCATTGAAAGTTTGATTGTTCAGACCCTTTTGAATTAGCGATACTTGAGATGAAGCTTCATGACAATTAGCTATGGTGGTGGTGGCGCCAATCTCTCGCATTAGCTCTTGCCACTTGCCATCATCACTTTCAAGAAAAGGATCTTCAAAATAAATTAATTTGTAACTCTCTCTCATTTTTTTATACAACTGCAGTAATTCACCAGCGCTCATGCCTTCACTGTTATCTCGCAGGCGGTATTTGCCGGCTTCATATAGGTCATAAGCGGCACTGTTGAGGCCAAAAAATAAATCTTGAGCAAAATTGTATTGACTTTGTCTGATAGCTTCGATCAATAGCTCGAATGCATCAGTATTTTTATATAAACTCGGACTAAATCCACCAGTTGAGCCTACGGAATGAATGGCTCCTTTACTAATCAATAAATTTTCAATTTTTTGTTTGAGAGTTACTGCCATTTCTATGGCTTGCTCAGTTGTCATGTAGCTAGCAGGAATGATAAAAAATTCTCGAAAATCTAAGTTTTTCCCGCCATATAAACCACCATCAAGGGCGGTAATAATACAATTGGGCAAATTAAATTCATTGATGAGTTGATATTTTTTTTGCACATATTGATAAAGTGGCAAGCCGACGCTCAGTGCCCCCGCTTTGAGAACGGCTTGAGAAACAGCTAAAATGGCGTTAGCACCCAGCTTTTTTTTATTAGCAGTGCCATCAAGTTCGATCAAAAATTGATCAATTTCTCTCTGCTTTAACACGCTTTTGCCCACTAGTTGAGGGGCAATAATTTGGTTGATGTTATTGATAGCTTTTTGAACTCCTAGTCCGCCCGCTCTTTGTTCAGTATCTCGTAGCTCTAGGGCTTCATGTTCACTTTTGGAAATAGTCGAAGGCACGGAAGTGATCGTGGAGAAACCATTGTCTAGCCACAGCACCAATTCGATCGTTGGCCAACCTCGACCGTCAAGAATTTCTCGTGCCTGCATTGCATAAATTGCTGCCATTGAACTTAGTATATAAAATCGCCTAAGACTTTTCTAGCCGTGCTTTAAACCAATCAACTGTTGGAATGGGACAAGGATCGACGCCTTCTAGATAAGCGAGATAGAGATTGCTAAATGCTCCAAGGGTCAGCAACTCAAATGCTTGCATGAGTTTAGTTTCTGTTTCGAGTTTGATCTCAATGCTTTCCATGCCAGTTTTTTCAATTGCTTGCTTACTTAGCTTTATTCTTTTTTGGATTTCATTTCTGTATAGAGTTGATTGAAAAAAAACAAAAAAATGATTGAGAGCATTGCTTTTGGGAAAAGTTAAACCTTCTAGCAAATGATGGTTAATCTCTGGAATGATTTTGTAATCTGCAAAGATTTTAGCATTTTCATTAAGTTGATTGGTGACAATATGCAATGCTCCTTCCAAAAATTCTGCGCCCACCAAAATGGGTCGTCTTTCGACGAATAAGTAGGCTAAAATTTTTGCCTGATTTTTTTCCTGAGTCACTTCAGGCAAACAAGCTTGAGTGGTGACATTAATCGCATCTAAAATTTGATGAAAATGTTCTTCTGTAAATTCAATCAAAGCTAGTTTTTGAAGTACCAAAATCAGCGCCATGATACTGTAAGCAGTGGCCAATCGAGGTTGATTGGCAGGATTGAATTTGGGATTGATGAAATAATGTGGATATTTTTTAGTGGTCGCTAAAGTTGCCAATTTGCCACCGGCAGTAATCACCATAATCATGGCTTTTTTTTGTTCTGCTTCCATGGCGCAATGCAAAGTTTCTTCAGTATTGCCTGAATAACTAGATAAAATCACCAATGTGTTTTGATTAACATAATGAGGCAAGCTGTAGTCTTTACAAATTTCTAGCGGCAAACTTAGGCTGTCTTTGTATAAATTTTTTACCAAATCTGCTCCGAGAGCAGAGCCGCCCATACCTGCCACCACAATGTTGCTAATGTTTTGATAGCCAGTTAAGTCAATTTGAGCTTGTTCTTCCCAAACTTGTTTAACTTGATCAGCCATACTTTCAACCGAAGCCAAGGCTCCTTCAGGATCGAGTTTTTTCATGGCTTGGCGATTTTCGAGCACAGAATGTGACATAAATTCCTTTTCTTTTATTTTTAAAATTAATCCAAAGCTTCGATATTGGTGCCTTTTTGTAAATCGATTTCCGGATGCTTACTTAAGATATTTTTAAGAATCTTTTTTAAGTTGTCGTAATCAACTTGAGTTTTAGCTTCAAATTTGACGGTAGCATAGGGCCCATTTTGTGAAGCTCTGATGATGGCCATTTGGTCTGGCAGATCCATTCTAATGCCGTCAATGTCGATGTATTCTGCAGTGGGCCACTGGTGCTTAAATTCTTGAGTGATGATTTCGGTGATAAATTTAAATTTAATTTCATCGCTCAAGCCAAATTTAATTTCTGGACTACTGATATATTTGGGTAATTCTCCGACCAATTGGCTGAGCTTTTGACCTTTTCTTTCAAGATAAGACAAAAGGCGCAGACAGGCATACGCTCCATCATCGTGGCCATAGAAATTATCCATAAAGAAAATGTGGCCAGAAAGTTCACCGCCAAAAGGTGAACGAACTTCTTTAACCTTGGCTTTGATAAAAGAGTGACCTGTTAGCCACATCACTGGTTTGCCCGAAGCAGCGACAATACTCTCCGTTACCTGTCTAGAGCAAAGGGTGTTGTAAACAATTGGCGACCCGGGCATGGTTTCTAGGACATCTTTGGCAAATAAAGCGACGATAGTGTCCATCCACAGAATTTGTCCCTGATCATCGACCACTGACATGCGATCGCCGTCAGCATCGAAAGCGAAGCCTAAATCAGCGCCTTGTTCTTTGACGCCTTTGGCTAATCTTTCTAGAACTTTACTTTCAGTTGGGTCCGGATCACCCAGTGGATAAGTACTGTCTAAATTAGTATTTTGTTCAATGACTTCGCAACCAGCTTGTCTAAAAATCTCTGGATAAAACAAGCCACCAGTAGCATTGCAAGTATCAACGACGATTTTCCAATTATTCTTAAGCTTAAATAACTTGAGGACATTTTTCATGTAAGCTGGAAAAATATTGTCTTGACGATTTTTTCCTTCACCTACGCTAAATTCTCCCTTAGCAGCAATGTCGCGGAGTTCAAGAATTTCTTCGCTAATCATGGTATCCGAATAACCAACACTTAATTTCAAACCATTGTAGTTGCCAGGATTATGAGAAGCAGTGATCATCGCTCCACCTTTAGTGTGATATTCGTAAGATGAGTAATAAACGATTTGACTCAAACTCAAGCCGATGTCGATGGTGTCAATACCACCCTCATTTAAACCGGCAATCATCGCTTTAGCATAAACTTCGCCATTGCGACGATTGTCTCTGCCGACAGCTGCTTCTTTGATGCGACGTTTTGTCAAAAAAGTGGCATAAGCTCGTCCTAAAGTGTAATAAACGTCTTCACTTAGATCTTCATCAATCACACCGCGAAGATCGTAACCGCGAAAAATATTAGGATTAATGCTTTTGACAAGTTGGTACATAAACGTGTTCCCTTTCAATGCTAGTTCAATTAATCTACATATTAAAAAGCAAAAGGTCAAGTTCACTCTCCAGACTAAGTAGCCCAATGGAGAGTTTTTGTTTTTGATCAATCAAATAAAGTTGGTGGTGCAAGTTGAGTAGCTTTTCCAGAGAAAATGCTTTGGCTTGTCTATTTAATTTACTCAAAGCAAAAGGAGCTATTTTAGGTGGGTGGTTTTCTTTGATTTGGATCAACATTCTGATTTGTCTCACCATCATCAGAAATATGAACTCCGCTTCGTCGCTTGCTAAGTTTTCTTGGAAAAGCTTCATTATTGCAATTTTAGCTTTAGGATTAGTGGACAGAGCGTCTAAAAAAGTCCACATTTTGGATGTGACTTTGAACTCATAGCTGCTTACTGTTGTTGGTAATTTTTTGAAATCAGTTTTACTGAGTGATTTCTTATCCCACAGAATTATCTCATTTGATGCAGAAGATATTAGTTCTATAAACTCGTCTTTTTTCTTCGATTTGGGTAAAGAATATATGCCTTCGATAATGAGCAATTTTTCGTGACCAAAAAGGCTTTCGCTAAGCAAGGCAGCTTCTAATTGACTGCGGTCAAGCTTTTCTGCATCAAGTTTTTGTATTTCTTTATTTTGTTCTTTGGCTTGTTCAATCAGTTCAACTAATTTTTTTCTGGAAGCAACTTGGTTTTCACCGTGAATGACTTTTAACATACCTATTTTATTTTTAGAAGCTTAATAATTTATTCTAGTCCATTGAAGGAGCTGATACTCACTCTATGGAGTAGCAGTTAATAACTAAACAGCGACTTCACTGAGTGAAGAAAAGATTGTTAATTTTAAATAAACATATTTTTCGCTGAACGTGACTAGAATAAATTATTAAGCTTCTAGTTATTATAACGTTTTTTACGCAATTGCCCTTTGTGGATTAAATATTCACTGTCATATTTTTTAACAATAGCCCAGAATTTTTTGGAATGATTCATTTCTAAGCGGTGAGCTAATTCATGAATAATGACGTAATCAATAATCGCCGGTGGATAATGTACCAATCGCCAATTGAAATTGAGATTGCCACGAGAGCTGCAACTCCCCCAACGGCTACTTTGCTGACGCAGAGAAATACGTTGATAAGCAATGTCCATTTTTTTAGCCAAAATTGAAGTGCGAGCAGCAATATATTTCGCCGCTGTTTTTTTGAGAAAATTCTCAATTTGCTGTTTGATTTTACTTGCAGATTTTTTGCTTAAATTATTGACCAAAAGTTTTTCTCCCCTGACAAAAATACCCATTTTATCAGCTTGATCATTAATGACGACTTGATATCTCTTATCAAAAATATATAGTTCGTCGGCTTTGACTATAATTTGGTTTTTTTGGACTTTAGCCAAATTAGCCTCAATCCAAGTCTTTTGCGCTTCGACGAATTTACGAATCATAAATTCTGGCATGAATTTAGGCGCACTGACAACAAGTTCTGCTTTGGCGTTAATGCTGATGCGAAGCGATAGTGATCTACTCGATCTTTTGATTTGGTAATCCATAAATAGTTAGGTTAGCTTTGCATCTTTCGTACCGTAGGGTCCGAAATTCGCTAAAGCATCTTTCGTACCAACTGCTTTTTGCTTACTGCAAAAAGACAGGGTCCGAAATATAATACCACCTGTAAGCCGGGGTGGCGAAATGGTAGACGCGCACGTTTTAGGAGCGTGTGGAGTAATCCATGGAGGTTCAAGTCCTCTCCTCGGCACATTTTACAAAAAATCCCGCCAGAAGCGGGATTTTTTGATCTCAGAACGTAAATCCTGGTGAGGAGTAAACCTTCTGAGTTGATAGGTATTATAGCAATTATTATAAGATAGTCAAGGCTAGATTGATCTATTATAAAATAAATTGATCTATATTGATAAATTTTGAGCTATTTTTCTTTAGCAAATTCGATCACGTTGGCATTGGCCTCATTTTCTTTGCCCATTTGTCGATCGTCGAACCTCATTTCTGCCATCCACTGATTAACTGAATTGGCCCAAGAACCGTTGCTTGAAGGGGTGTATTTGCTTTCAATCTGCGCAACGGTCAACAAACCCTTATCGATGTAGTAAGCCTTGAGCTCACGGCCAGCTCTTTCAAAACCAGCTTCATAGCTTTCAAAGTCGAGGGTGCCAGATTTATGAATACCAAAGCCCAAGCAGTTATGCGGCGCATTTGGATTTTGATTTTTACACAAATTAGATTCTTGCATGGCGATGGCCGGTAAAAGTCTAAAATCGATTTGGTAACGGTCGGCAATTTCGACCAATTTTTGGCCATAAAATTCATAAGGTTGCATCGGTGAATTATGTCTTTCTAGAAACTCTGCGATTAAAGCAGCTCGCGCATCTTCACTTTCGATGACGGTGGTCACCAGCATTGAGGCCCCATCGGGATTTTGAGGACTTTGAATGTTGGGAGTTGCTTGCTTGGCATTCAATGTCAAATCAGGGCGTAAGTGAAATAAATAAAAGTAAATTACTACTCCAGTGACGATGGTAGCTCCGGAAATTAAAAGCCAATTAAAAACTGCAAAGATTTTGTTCATCTCTTTTTTTAGTATAGCATTCATGCTAAAATTAGCCAAGAAAAATGGTGAAGCATCAAGTAAAAACCCTCTATATATCGCTGATATTCGCTTGTTTGTTTTTTTTAAATCTGGCTTTTTTGCAAGTAGCAAGGGCGCAAACGCTCAATAGTCAAAAACTAGGCATGCATTTGTTGCATCCTGAAGAAATTGGGCAATTTAGGCAAATTTATCCAGATGAGGCTTGGCGTCCTGTGACTATTCCCCTGACTCTTAATGATCTTGATCAGTGGCAATTATGGCAAGATTTTTTTGATCAAGCAAAACAGTTAAAAATTATTCCTATTATTCGTCTTTCGACGCGTTTCGACTCGCAGTTAAATGCTTGGCAAATTCCTAGTCGTAAAGATATTGTCAATTTAGTGAATTTCTTATCAAGTTTAGATTGGCATCAAGATGAAAAATTTGTTATTGTTTTTAACGAAGTCAATCATGCGGCTGAATGGGGCGGTAAAATTGATCCTCTCCTCTATGGCAGTATTTTGAAATTTACCAGTAGTTGGTTGCGTTCTGAAGGCAAAAATTACCAAATTTTACCAGCAGCGATGGATTTGGCCGCCAATAATAGTCAGGAAACTAGAGAGGCTTTTAGTTATCTCAATGATCTTTATCATTTTGATCAAGAAATTTTTGACTACATTGATTATTGGAATTCGCATTCTTATCCCAACCCTGACTTTTCTGCAGCTCCTACGAAAAAAGGGCAGAATTCTGTCCGTGGTTTTACTTATGAGCTCAATTGGCTTAAAAATAAAACTGGTAAAGATTTTAATGTTTTGATCACCGAAACTGGCTGGGCTTCTTCTTATTTGACCAACTACTATTTAGATGATTATTATTTATATGCATTGCAACACATTTGGAGCGATGTTAGGGTCAAAGCAGTGACGCCTTTTTTAATGAAAGGTAGCCCCGGGCCCTTTGCTTCTTTTAGTTTTTTTGATGCTACTAATCATCCCACTGTGCAACTTTTTTCTTTGCAAAAAGCGATTAAATCTTACGATACTTTAAGCTTTTAGTTTCACTGACTAGGTCACGACACATTTGGCACTCTGAGTCTCTAAATTATGAGACTTCG
>CAZWWE010000008.1:0-20393 GCA_964637295.1 uncultured Pseudomonadales bacterium
CTATAACATGTTTGATGTACGCAAAAATGGAACTACCCAATTTAGAATTGATCAAGCCGGCAATGTGGGGATTGGGACGACGAGTCCAACCGCCTATCTAGAGGCTGGAAAAAATATTGCTGGAACTAGTCAAATAGGAGTCAAAGGCCTTAGCTATATAAATTATGGTATATACGGAAACAGCGGTACGAATCATGGAGTATATGGATATACCAATTACTCAGGCTCCTCTTTGATCGCTGGTGTTTATGGAAGGGCCCAGTGGAATGCCATTGGAGTTTATGGAGAAAGTAATGGTGGTATTGGTGGTTATTTTTCTTCGGCAAGTGGGCCATCACTAATAACAGGTGCCGGTAATGTGGGAATTGGAACGACAAATCCACAAACTAAATTAAACATTAGTGGAAATGGCACGTACACGTTTGCTGCTGGAGGTCTAAGTTTTGGTGATGGAGATAGTGGGATATATGAATTTGAAGATGATAGTCTCATCATTAACCTTGCGGGTGGATCAAAATGGTTTTTTTCTGGAAATACGATGCGGGGGTACAACGGTTCAAGTGCGGGTATTTCCAATACTGATGCAAGTAGTACAAACCCCACTCTAATGCCAAACTATACGGATCCCAATACTGGTATTGGTTCCGCAGGGGCTGACATATTATCCCTAATAGCTGGCGGGACTAGCGGTCTAAATGTTATATCCACTGGCAACGTCGGTGTTGGGACGACGAACCCCCTAGGAAAATTACACATCGTTTCTAATAACACATCTCTCCTAATCCAAGATTCAAGTAATAATGATTCCCTTACTTTCAATGGTAGCTCTAATCTTTTAACCATAAATTCCACTACTAACGAAGATGTCGGTGGTTGGCCTGGTATACAGCTTGCAGAAAATGGTACTCCTCTCTGGAGTTTGGTTAATGAAAGCAATAGTGCCGATAGATTAGTGCTTTTTTCTGGAAACAGAAACACAAATAGCGTACTTATGATAGATAGTAGCGGCAAAATCAATATCGGAGGTACTTCAGCCAGTGTTTCTCCCAATATGACAATTTTGGCTGGTGGCAACGTCGGCATTGGGACGACGAGTCCAAGTAGTCCACTTTCATTTGGCACATCATTGGGAGCAGGGGCAAAAATTCAACTTTATGATGGAAGCTCAGCTGGGAGATATGGCATTGGTATTCAAAGTGATGAAACTCAATTTTTTATTCCTTCGGCAGGACATTTTTCATTTAATAAGGGTGGGGACTTGCAAACTTCAGGTACAAATGAATTATTTAGAATTACTGGTTCCGGGAATGTTGGAATTGGGACCACAAATCCTACTTCTAGGTTAACTATCAATACTAGTGGCAATAACGACGGAATTTACCTCCAAAATAACGGCAGCAACAGAGCAAGTTTGGATATAGGTGGCGGTAGTGCTGGTCGTTTATATCTTTACAATTCAGGCATTGCTAGGATTGTTCTCACAGGTTACTCAGGCGCTCAAAGTTATATCAATAATGATGGAAATTTCGGTATCGGCACCAACAACCCCCTTTACAAGCTTCATGTCGTTAATTCTGGCACTGATCCAGGTATTTTTGTCAATTCTGCCGCCACTGGACTGACACCTCTAGCCTTATTTCAAAAAACAGCCAGTGGTGATGCTATCGGCTTTGGCTCCGACAACGTCATGAATGGTAGTATCTCTGATGGTTTAATCTTCCCCTACAACAATAATACTGACTCCGGCGGCCTCGCCTTTTACTCCACTTCCGGAACCACCAAAACCTTCCGTATGGGTATCACCTCAAATGGCAACGTCGGCATCGGCACCACTGCTCCAGCAACAGCTTTAGATGTGGTTGGTAGTGTTACTATTAGCTCTTTGACTACTGGTACGGTCTATTCTAATGCTGGAGTTCTTACTAATACTGATCCCTCAGATCGTAATCTCAAAAATAATATTCTTACTTTAGAAGATGGCACTCTAGACAAATTAATGGGTCTTCGACCAGTTTCTTTTAAGTGGAAGAATACTGGAGATGGTGCGCTGGGTTTTATTGCTCAAGAAGTTAATGAAGTATTTCCTGAGTTGGTTGGTAATAATGCTGATGGCACTCTTGGTTTGTACACTACTCAATTCATCCCTGTTTTAGCCAAAGCTATTCAAGAACAACAGTTGGAAATTAATAGCCTGCAAACTCACTTGGGCTTAGATTTAGATCTTTCACAAACAGCTGCTAACTCAGAACCAGATGAAAACAAGGACTATTCTCTGCTTAGTTCTCTTATTGAAGAAATTAAGCTCACTTTAAGCAAGATTGCAGATGATTTGAGCAGTTTACTGGCCAGAATTATTAAGTTAGAACAAGCTGAAAAGTCTGGCTTCGCTACTCTCCCTGTTGGCGCCACTCAAATAAAAATTATTTTTAAAGAGGCATTTAACGATAATCCTCAGATTTTTGTCACTCTAAGTTCTGAGATCACCGGTAGTTTTCATGTTGGCGAGCGCACTAATGAATACTTTACTTTGCAATTTAGCGATCCTCAAAGTACAGACCTTGATTTTGACTGGTTGGCTAGAGTTGCTGATAAAAATGATGCTCAAATCGTAATTGATGAAGAAAATAGTCATGATTCAGAATCCACAACTCCAGAAACTGGAGTAATGAAAGACAGCGATGAAAGCATCGAGGAGATTCCTGATACAAATCAGGATGAAACAAAAATCTCCGAAACCGAGAGCCCTAATGATGGCGCGAATGTGGCAGCTGACTCAAGCGCCGAAACTCAGGCAGCAACTGAAGTAGAAATTGAAGCCGAAGTAGAAATTGAAGCTGAAGCTGAGCACAGTGAACCCTAGTTCTCTTCCACTGATAGAACTAAAACAATTTTCCTCGCTGACACAGAACTTCAGCTAATATCTGCAGTATAATACAAGATGTTCTAAGTCTTAGCCCTCATAGTTTAACGGATAGAACAGAGGTTTCCTAAACCTTAAATCCAAGTTCAATTCTTGGTGAGGGCACCAAAGACACCGTCCAGACACCGTCCAAAAAACTCATATCCATTCCTTTTTTAGAATGATAACATTAAAACATGAGTAAATTATTTTCTCACAAAATAATTTCAATAATTAACTGGATAGTTCTTGGCTTATTGTTTTTAACCACTTTAGTTTTTAGATTTCGTTGGCTTGATCTCATGCCAAGTGGGCTGAATTGGGACGAAGCTTCATATGGATATAATGCCTACAGTTTAATGAAAACCGGTGCTGATGAATGGGGAGAAAAATATCCACTGTTCCTCAAGTCTTTTGGAGATTACAAACCTGCTTTATTAAGTTATCTTCAAATTCCATTTATTAAATTGAGCGGATTAAACGAAATTGCTATTCGTGTACCGATAGCAATTCTTGGCTTAATGAGTCTGATCAGTTGGTTTTTTATCCAAAAAAAATTAAATCTTTTCTCAAGTAAACAAAAAAGTTTATTGCTAGCGATTGGAACAGTTCTGCTAGCTGCAATGCCCTGGCACATTCATTATAGCCGAGCTGCTATGGATCCCATGGTATCTTTTAGCTTTTTGTTAATGGGTTATGTCTTGTTCTTGCAAAAACATAAATTCTTTCAATGGCTTGGCGTGTTTTTACTCATGCTGTCAATGTACACATATAATTCGGCGCGCATTTTTGGATTTTTGCTGATTTGCGCCCACATATTCTTCATCGAAACTGATTTATTTTTTCAATATAAAAAAAGACTCAACAGATTGTTTCAAATTATCACAGTAGGCGCATTTTTTATCATCATTATTTTATTATCACTTTTTACTAAAATTGGAGCACGCGCTCAAGATGTTTTTGTTTTAAGTTCTAAGCAAATCACTAATGACGTAAATGAATCCTTATATAGATCAACTGTTCTAAAGATAGAAGGACCAAGAGTTTTTAGCAACAAATTAATAACAAGTTCTTATGTTCTTGCAAAAAATTACCTCTCTCACTTTGACTTAGGTTTTCTTTATTTCGATGGTAATTTAAGTGCCAGGCATGGCTTCTCAAGACATGGAAATCTTTTATTAATTACTTTGCCATTCTTAATTTTGGGAATATTCTCTAGCCGATTTAAATCAAAAGACGAAAGATTTTTTGCAGCTTGGCTACTTTTGGCACCTCTGGCAGCCATGCTCAGTGATGATGTGCCTCATTCCGGAAGGACGTTAATCATGCTGCCTGCATATGTATATTTTATTACCAAAGGGATCGAGTCTTTTTTGAATTTAATGACTAGTAAAATAAAAATCTGGCAGATTTCAAAAGAAATTTCAAAAGAAATTAGCTTAACCGCAATCTTGATCTTTTTATCTTTCAACACCCTGCTCTATTTTGTCGACATGTATCGATATTTTCCAGAGGAATCATTTGCTCCTTGGCAGGCAGATGCAAAAAAAGTTGTTCAAAAATTACAGCAAATAAACACTGGTAGTTATGATCAGGTTTACGTATCAAAAGAAGTTTTAGAATCATATATCTTCTATGCTTTCTACAATTCACTCGACCCTGAAATAATTCAGAAAAAACTAAACAATAACGATGAAAATCGCTTTGAAAACATTCAAATTCTAGATGAAAATGAGTGCTATTTGCTACAACCAAATTCTTTATTAATTAGTCAAAATGTTTATGTCGGAACTTCCATCAACAACAATGTTGAGCAAGAAACTAACAAGCATCTTTTCACTGAAACTATTTTTTCTCTTGAGAGATTTGACCATAAACAGCCAATTGCATATATCTACGAAACAAACAAAATCTCAAAAAACGAACTTATTGATCTTGAATTAAGATGTCAAATTACGAAAAAGCCTTAACTATCGGCGAGTAAGTTTCTTGAACTGCTCGCTGATTTTGTCTGAAAGCATCATTTTCACCATTGATTGATAAGGCACATCTTGTTTGTTGGCCAACGTTTTCAAATCATCGTACATGGTCAAGGGAATGCGCAGCGTAATCGACTTAGAGCTGAGCTTGAGATTGGTAAGATTAACTTTGATTGGCTGATCAACGGCAAAATACTCAGTAGTGTCATGAGTTTGCCAAAATTTTCTTTCCTGCTCTTCTGATTTAAATTTAGGCATTGGTTTTAAGTTCTTCATATTTTGCCCTTTCCTTTTTATTCATATCTCTTACTGAAATTATTCTGATTTTGTCAGCTCTTTTCGTAAAAATTAAAGTTAAATGTCTATCGCAGTTAGTTTTCCCGTAAACTAAAATTCTCTGTTCGGTGCTTGAGTGTTTTTGGTCTATAAAAAAGAAAATGGGCTGATTAAAAAACACTTCCTCACTTTCTTTATTACTGACAGAATGTTTAATCTCATTTTTAGACTGATTGCCATCATCCCAGTCAAAAGAAACTATTGCGGATAAGTCTATGTGATACATTCTGTATGTAATGGTACAATACAATACAGGAAAAATCAAGCTCATAGGGCTCACAGCGTTGAACCAAAAAAGCGCCCCCAGAAGGAGCGCTTTTTCAAAAAAAATTGGCGTTTTCTCTACTCTGCCTCACCTTCGGCATAAACTACCGCTTCTAAAACACTGTGATAGTTGAATAATTCATCAGCATTAAAGACAATGCCAATTTCACGCTCAGCATCTCCATTATTAGAAGAAGCATGAATGAGATTCATCTGTTGACTCATGCCAAAATCACCCCGAATTGAGCCTCCCTCAGCCTCACGACCCAAAGTAGTGCCAACTAATTTACGCACTACTGGCACAGCATCAATACCTTCCCAAACCATGGCCACAATGGGCATCGAACCCATGAAGTCTTTCAGGTTTTTGAAAAAACTTTTCTCTCGATGCTCGGTATACCATTGATCCAACATCTCGTCGGTCATGCGTACCATCTTGAGACCAACTAATTTGAGTCCTTTTCGCTCAAAACGAGCGATAATCTCGCCAATTAAACCTCTTTGTAAACCATCAGGTTTAACCAAAACGGCAGTTCTAGTGATTTGCATTTACACCTTTCTGTTAATTTTACTAATTTTTAATATGACTTAAATATAAAGCAAAGTATAAAAGAGTATCAATCATACTCTTTTTTAAGATTATTTAATTTTTAACACTGGTTTTAATGTGCTTTAATATAAAACAATATATCAAAACATAAATTAAGACATCGCTAAACGTAGTTTTTCTTCATTTTTAAAGTCCCCAATAATCGCTAAACGCAACTCGTTTGGGCGAATAATCTCTTTAGCAACCCTTGCTATGTCCTCAATGTTAACTGCGGCAATTTTTTGCAGAACTTCCTCAACTGTAACTGTTTCTTCACGCAATAACTTACGCAGACCAAAAAATTGAGCAAGCTGATTACTGCTCTCTAAACTCAACAAGGTTTTACCGCGCAAATAATCTTTGGCTCTAGCGAGCTCTTGTGCACTTATTTTCGCCTTTTTATCTAAAAGATCGGTAAAGACTGCCTTGCTAAGCTTAATCGCCTCTTCAGCGCGACTAGCATCTACGCCGGCACTACAACCAAAAAAACCAGCATCGTGATAAAACTCCAAATCTGAATGCACATAATACGCCAAGCCGTGCTCTTCTCTAACTTTGTTAAATAAACGAGAGCTCATGTTGCCACCAACGATGGTCGAAAGCACTTGTAGCGCATAGCGATCCTGATGGCTGGCATTTATCGCCGGCCAAGCCATCACGAAATGGGCCTGGGCAGTGGCTTTGTTGATTAGCTTAAATTTTTGCTTGGAAAAGCTTTTTTGAGCGATTAGGGTGGGATTGGCGCCAGCTAATTTCGGCGCTGCATTTTTAACTTGAATTCTTTCGTCTTGCAACTTGTCTAGCATTGTTTCAACTTGAGACAGAATTTCGCTCTCATCGTGACACAGAGCTTGAATGCCCCCTGCTATGACTAATAATAAATTTTCTGGAGCATAAAATTGGCGTAAAAAATTCTCGAAATCAGCACTTTGAAAAGACTGAATCGTTTCTTTGCGACCAATGACGGAATGAGCCAAGCTTCGCTTAGTAAAAACCATTTCTTCAAAAACATCGGCAATGTGGGCTGGCGGATCGTCTTGATACATGTTCAATTCTTCGATGATGACCCCTTTTTCGCGATCAATATCGCTTTGACGAAGTTTGGCTTGAAAAAGCATGTCGGAAAGAACGTCTAAGGCTAAAGTAAAATTACTAGTCGCTGAGCGCACGTAATAACCAGTGTATTCTTTGCTGGTAAAAGCATTGAAGTCCGCCCCAACACTATCCAGGGTCTCAGCTAGAATTTTGGGGCTTGGAAATTTCTTCGTACCTTTGAAAACCATGTGCTCAAAAAAATGAGCCAAACCTTCTTCATTTTCTTTTTCGTAGCGCGCGCCGGTATTTGCTAAAAACATGGTGGTCACCGACTGACTGTTTTTAACGTCAAGCAAAATCACTGGTAAACGGTGAGAGCCATTTTGACTGGCAACTTCATGGTAAACAACTTTAAACATATCTTAATTTTAGCACTTTTAAGTAAAAAACCACTGAGTAAAAAAGGCGAAGGAAAAGCGAATAAAATTGAATATATTTTTTACTCTTAGTTAATTTACTAATTAAGAAAAATTTATTGTATTTATGATAAAAAATTTGTGTTCAATAACTAAATAAATGCTAAAAAATAAGTAAAATATAAATAATACACTGTTTTTTGAGAAAATGACTCCCCGGTTCTTGTTTTAATACAAAAAATTGCAATCGAATGTTGGTAAAAATCATGTTATTAGCCGATTGCAAATAATTAAATCAGTTTTAATTGAATCAAAAAACGAACAACATTTATCAAAATCGTCTGTGTAAAAAACCATACTTTGAACAGTTTTTTACCAGAGTTTATTTAAATAAAATGAAAAAAATATATAAAACTGCTTGCAAAAGAAAGAAAAATTTGTCATAGTTATGAATGTAAATTGTCAGCAAAAAATGCTTTTGTCTCACGTTTACTTGTTAGAACTTTTTTTAGCAAAACTGAAAAAAAGTTTGGTTTTTTTGTCCTTTAACCAAAATTGTTGACCATCACTGAGAATTTCAATCGTTCCAAGCTGATCAGTACGCAAGATTTGAGTGCCGATGGCTTGTAAACGAGCAATTGCCTCTTGGTGAGGATGCGAAAACTTATTGTTTGCACCGCAACTAATTAGCGAAATTTCGGGTCTGCTCTTTTCTAAAAACTCCATAGAAGAAGCTGTTTTTGACCCATGATGCCCTACTTTTTGTATATCAACCCTTGTTATCAATCCCTCTTCCAAGAGTGCTAGCTCTCTGGCAGTCTCGAGGTCGCCAACTAATAAAAATTTCAGTTCACCAAATTGAATAAATACAGCGATAGATCCGTTATTATCACTTAATTTATAGGCCAATTTTTGCCAAGCTTCAGCCGATAAGTAGTTTTCGGGTGTTTGCCATAGAAAACTACTGGTTGATTGCAAGGCTTGATATTCCTCCAGATCTAAATGATTGGGCGTAAGAAAAGTCAATAAAAAAATTGGCGAAGATGCAGCAATTTGAGAGTTGGTACTATTATACTTAGCCTGGAAATCAGGGCTAATTTGAGAAAAAGCAATCTGTTGGCCCAAAAACGGCTCTTTGATTTGCGTGCCTTTACTTTGTAAGGCGCTAATTTCATTTTTTAACTCGAGAAAAACTTGGCTGTCTTTGAAATCAGTCAGAGGTAAAAAAATATAATCAAACAGATAAGCTTGTGCCAAAGTAGCAAAACCGCCAATGTGATCTTCGTCAAAATGAGTTAAGATTAATACATCAATCTTTTTGTCCCAGAATGGCAAGTGTTGCTGTAAACAGGAAAAAACTGTCTCGTCATGTCCAGTGTCAATCAAGACTTGCAAATTCCCCTTTTGCAAAAGGATCGCATCACCTTGTCCGACCTCACAAACAATTAAGTGCAGTTTGTCATCTGGCCAATGAAGCCATAGGGCAAAAATCATAATCCACGAGCAAATCATCGCGATGAACAATTTCATGAGATTGTCCTATATTTATATTTTGAGTATTTTTTATTTTTATAAAGTAAAATAGAAAAAACGAGCAAAAGATTGATTAAGATAAATATACTGGTG
Organism: uncultured Pseudomonadales bacterium; assembly: GCA_964637295.1. Taxonomy (GTDB): domain Bacteria; phylum Patescibacteriota; class Microgenomatia; order UBA1400; family PJMF01; genus UBA1364. The sequence continues at coordinate 9,145 of CAZWWE010000008.1, forward strand.
TACAGTTCTTTGTTGTTTTTAAAAACGAAGCTTTTCCAAGGACTAAGTTCAAAAAAATTGATGATAGAAAAGAATATATCTATTGTTTTAGTAATTAAAGAGGATAGAAACCATTCAACGGCAGGTAAATAAAAAATCAACGCGCAACATTGAAAAACAAAAACTGTTAAAAATAAAAATGTCAAAAACTCTACTAGAGGAAAAATAAGCAAATTGGCTGGTACTGCCAGGTAATTTATTTCGCCAAAATTATAAATCATGATCGGAAATAGAAAAAATTGCGCACAAAAAGTTAAAAAAAGATTTTTTACTAGGATGTTTTTGTTGATAGATAGGTCTTTTTCTAAAAATCTATAAAAGAAAATAATGCCAAAGCTGGCCAAAAAAGAAAATTGAAAACTAAGCGATTCTAAATAAAATGGATTGATAATTAGCATAAAAATTGCTGCTACGACTAGATTGTGGAGTGCCAATTGAGTGCGCTTTATGTAAAAACGAGCAAAAAATGACAAACTCAGAGTTAAAAAAGCACGCAAAGTCGAAGCAGAAGAACCTACCAGAGAAAAATATAGAAAAATAATTGTCCAATACAAATAAAAACGCCGAGTTGAGTGCAAAAAATGACAAAATGGTTGACAAAAAAATAAACAAAAATTTAAAAACAAAGTAAAATTGGCTGAAGAAGCAGACAATAAATGAAGGATCCCTATAACTTTAAAAGAGTGATAGACATCTTGACTAACACTAGAGAGGTCACCAAAGATCATTCCTTCAGCCAGAGGTCTACCTCTAGGACCAGCTATCTCCTCAAGTTTCTTGAGGAAAAGCGATCTTAGCTTAATTAAGCTTTTTTGCCAAGATAAGTAACGATATTTTACCGAAATTAACTCCCGCTTAATAAATGAAAAAGATTGACTAGTCAATCTTTTTAACAAAAAAAACTCTTTGTCAATTGGGGGGATTAGACTGCTAGATGATTGACTCTGTCTATCTTTGATATATTGTGCCAATATTCTCCAATTTGGACTCAAACTCGGTAAAAAAGACCATTTTTCTTTGATTTTCTTCGGTTTTGCTTCGTTTTTCACAATTTTGACGATAAAAGGGCTAAAAAAGCGACGATTTACTTGAGGTTCTATTATATTTCGGGTCATTAATATTATTTGAAAATTTTTCAAAAATATTAATAATATCAAAATGATCAATATAGTAAGTTGTATTTTTCTAAAATTATTATAAGTCATATAATAAATTGATGCGAAAACAACTAGTTACTAAAATTGTCATCATAAATATTAAATTTAATAACAAAAAAGATAATTTTCGCTCAAATTCTGTTCCAAGTTATTCTCTTTTGTGATCAATTTAAATACGATCACAGCCTATAACTATAAAGCCAACTGCGCTTTTAAATTATTAAATAAAGTTTCTGACAAAACTTTTTTACTCACTAATTCCTCTAGGCTAGTATAAGGACGGTTACTAATAATGGCCTCTGCCCTCGCCTCACCAATACCTGATAGAGTTTGCAAGGTTTTACTATCTGCTTGATTAATGGAAATTTGCTTAGAATCGGCAGTAGGCGCGTTTTCAGTGCTAGATTGTTCTGTTTCTTGATTGGGCTCCGAAATTTCGGCAAAAAATGGAATATAAATTTTATCTTGATCTTTTAACTCCAAAGACAAATTGAGGTTTTTGGCGATATAGCTCGCATCGGCTTCTTTGCTAAAACCTGCGGCCGAAGCAACTAAGTCTGCTAGGCGCTGCCCAATTTCTAATTGGTAAATGCCTGGTTTTTTGACGGCGCCTTGAATATCAACTTTGATCAGGCCCAAGCTGGCAGCGCCTTTTTCCAGAAAAGCGGTTTCTGGACAAGAAGGGCAAAAACATTGCAGAGTCTCGGCACTAACCAATAAATTTTTCAATCCTAAAAAAGCAATCCATATGCCGAGAAACAAAAATATCAGCGAGAGGCTCGTAGCTAAAAATGACCAAATTTGCTTTGAGTTTGCCACATAATGATTATCTGTGGACAAAATTACAAGAAGTGTGATTGATAAGCAATTGCGGCAACAATTTTTAAACGACCAGATTAACTAGTTTTTGTGGAACATAAATCATTTTTTTAATTTCTTTTTGAACGAGAAATTTTTTGATGCTGTCTAAGCTTTTGACATGCTCAAAAATGGCTTCCTGATCGTTGGCGCGCTCTGTGGGCCAGATGAATTCACCACGCAACTTACCGTTGATCTGCACGACCAAGCAAAGCTCATCTTTCTGCAACAGCGTTTGATCATATTTTGGCCAAGATTCTTGATGCACAGAGTTTTTGAATTCTCCTCCTAAAACTTTAGTTTGCTCATAAAGCTCTTCAGCAATAAAAGGAGCTAGCGGAGCTAGTAACTTGATCAGATCAATCAATTCATTTCTAGTCAAAAGACTCGCCCTATCTTGATCTAGTTTTTCAAAAACGTTGCTAAGTTCCATCAAGCCAGCAATGGCGGTGTTGTATTTGAAGGCTCCTAAATCTTGAGTCAATTTTTGAATTGTCCAGTGCAATTTTTGCACCAATTCTTGTTTATTGGCAGCAGGTGGCAAAGCTCGCTGTTGATGACTAATTTCTCGATTAATTAAACGATAGATTTTGCGTAAAAATCTAGCCACTCCCGCCACAGCACGTGGATTCCAAGGTTTGTCCGCATCAAGTGGCCCCATAAACATTTCGTAAACTCTCAAGGTATCGGCGCCATATTCTTGAATAATTTCATCGGGATTGATGACGTTGCCCTTGCTTTTGCTCATTTTGCGACCATCTGGTCCAAGAATCATGCCTTGATGACGCATTTTGGCAAAAGGCTCGCCAGAAGGGAGATCTATGTAGCCTTCATCGCGCAAAAATTTGGTAAAAAATCTCGAGTAAAGCAAGTGTAAAACAATGTGTTCCGGACCAATCAGATAAAAATCGACTGGCATCCAGGTTTTGAGAGTTTGAGCATCAGCAAATTGCTGACTGTCTCTGGCACTACAATATCTCAAATAATACCAACTAGAATCAACAAAAGTATCCATGGTGTCATATTCAGGTGTCCAACCTGCACCGTACAGTTTCTCTACTCTGGCTTTAAATTCTTTGGATGATTTGAGTGGTGATTCGCCAGTTGGCTTGAAATCAACATCGTCTGGCAATAACCAGGGCAAATGCTCTTCTTTAACTAAATGCGCCTTACCTTCCGGATCATAAACAACAGGAATCGGTGCGCCCCAATAGCGTTGGCGAGAAATTAACCAATCACGTAGTTTATAATTAACACTGCTTCGTGCTACTTCTGGAAAATCGGTAATCATTTGCTTGACAGCCTGCTGACTAGTTAAGCCATCATAGGCACCAGAATTAACTAAACAACCATCAACTACTACTTCTTTAACGGCTAAATTGAATTTTTTGGCAAAAGCCAGATCGCGTTCATCGTGAGCTGGCACCGCCATAATTGCTCCAGTGCCATAACCGCCCAGTACATAGTCGGCAACAAACAAAGGCACTTCCTCTTGATTAAAAGGATTGATCACTCGTAAACCAGTATCAACACCAGATTTGTCTTTTTCGCCGATTTTACGAGTTTCCTCAGTTTTTTTATAAGCTTCGGCAATATAATCTTGAACTTGTTGGTGATTTTCCTTTTTAACAAAGTTGAGTAAATTTTTTTCCTCGAATTTCTCTGGAGAAATGACCATAAAAGTGGTGCCAAAAATCGTATCTAAACGAGTGGTAAAAATGCTTAATTTTTCTGTAGTGTCTTTGATCGCAAAATCCACTTCAGCTCCCTCACTGCGTCCAATCCAATTGATTTGTTGATTTTTGGTTGGCGCTGGCCAATCCACCCCCTCAAGGCCCTTAATCAATTCGTCTTGATATTGAGTGATCTTGAAATACCATTGTTTGAGATTTTTCTGGATTACTTCACTGTCGCAACGTTCGCATAAACCATTGACGACTTGCTCATTGGCCAGCACGGTTTGACAAGAGGGGCACCAATTAACTTTGCCTTCACCCTGATAAGCTAAACCCTTGCGATATAGTTGCTGAAAAATCCATTGTGTCCACTTGTAATATTCAGGGTGATTGGTGGCAATTTCTTGACTCCAATCATAGGAAATGCCCAATCTTTTGACTTGGCGACGAAAAGTATCAATGGCTGTCTTGGTAGTTTCCCTAGGATGAATGCCCGTTTTAATCGCGTAGTTTTCTGCTGGTAAACCAAAAGCATCCCAACCCACCGGAAAAAAGACTTTTTTACCAAGCATACGCTTGAATCTAGCTTGAATGTCTAAAGCCGTTTTTGGTTCAACGTGACCGACGTGTAAGCCAGATCCAGACGGATAAGCAAAAGCATAAAGCAAATATTCTTTATTTTGGCGATCTTCTTCGGATAAATGCAGATCAGTATCCCAAAACAAACGCAGCTCTTCCCATTTCGCGAGCCATTTTTCTTCTACTTGGTGATGATCATATTTATCTGCCATAGGAGATATTTTACTACAAATTTTAGGCAAGTTTTTTTCATTTGAAAAAAAGCCTATAATTCAAAAGTCTCTCCGTCATCGAAGTAAGAAAAATTATAAATAAGACTAGCGAAACAAAAGCAAAACCAAGCAAAACACTGTTGCAAAGAAATTACTTCTGTTTCGGTCAGCAAAATAATTTTCTTCTGGCATTTTTACCTAACTTTTACCGAAGTACAATAATTGAGAGCCAAAGACTTTTTCTTGCATTTTTGACGCTTTATTCACGCAACATCTGGTAGCTTTATTCACGAAAATTAACATTTTGGCTTATTAATAGATCCTAATATACTTTTCTAGTTTGGGTTTTTACAAAAAAAACTTCACCCAAAACACAGATCGCTTTGGTTTTTATGACGAAAGATATACGAAACAATTGAAAGAAGTCAAGTAAAATAAAGAAAAAGTTATGAAAAATAGATCAGCGCTTGATATGACTAGAGGAAAAACAATAGATCAGACGAAAAATAGACGAAAAGCCTATATTTATAAGCACTTTTGAAACTTAAAAAGCAATTCTCTAGCCGTTTCAACTTGAGAAAAATATTTTCTTAATAACGCGGGATCAATTGCTAAAAGCTCTAAAAATCGACTTAAAGCCGAAAAAAATGCTGTTTTTTCTTGTTTTGTCAATGATTTTTTCACTGCTTTAATATCTATCAGTCGATCAAGCTCTTTGCTAATACTTGAGTAAAGCTCAAAGAGATCGTGAAGCTCTGCTTTTTGTCCTATAACTTTGAAGTCGTCACCAAAAAGCCAATCACTTACTTTGAGGACTAAAACTGCATTTTTGTACGAATTTTGTAGGTCACTTCTAATTTTAGCGCTCAGTAAACCGGGATATAAGTAAACTGCCCTAGTCAGAGCCACTGCTTTATTTTCTATCAAGTAAGAACGTAAATAACGAAAGTTTTTATCAGTCGCTGGAGCTTGCAAAAAGATAAATACCGACCACGCTTCATATCTTTCTCCAATTTGGGAAGAAAGAGCCGGAAATAGTTCTTCTAAATAGCTCTGCCCATAAGAGCTGAGGCTGTACTGCCAATTAGCTTGAGTGCGGTCAATGCGCAAGAAATCTTTCTTGTCTAAAAGAAACAGGCTTGATTGCAAGCCAGGCACACTTAAATGTGGCACTAGCTCATGCAGTTGATGAAAAGTCAGCCAAACTGGCTCATCGGTGCTGGGATAAAGGAATAATAAAATTTTCTTACTATTTTCTTTCATATATCAAGCTTTTTATTTCAATCACGCATAATTTACTAAAATATTAAAAGTACAAAGTGAACATAGACCAAAAGTTTTCCACAGCAATTGATACCCAAAAGCAAAAATTGAGGGTAAAAAAGGAATGCTTTTGTTTGGTTTTTGGTTAATCATGATAATAATCCAGGCTAAAAAATACTTTAAGAGCTTGGCACAAAGACTATCAAAACCCGTATTTTTAGTTTTTACTTCACATAGTACACAAAAACTAAGTGAATTCACAAGGGGCAAAGCTGTGGATAAGTTAAACATTGAAAAAAAAGACACCTTGAGCAAGGGTCAACCTTGAGCTATTTTGACTTCTTTTGTATTGAATGAAAAATCGTGAAAAATCAGCAGAACGAGTTTGATATTTTTCTCGAGTGAAGATTTTTTCTTAGATAAATAAAAACCCGAAATAAACTGCACCCTTGCTCTCTCCTCAACTAAGCCCTAGACTGGTATTTGTTAACAAAAAAGCCCTGCAAAAAAGCGTCTAATGATCTGGATTAGACAGCAAAAATGAGACTAGTCAAAAATGCCTGCCAAAATACCCAAACCTAGCCCTCCCCAAAACACTGTGCCGATCAACAGTGCTTTTTTGACGGAACAAAAACGGCTTTTGTTCAGCAAAACAGGGGTTTTGAACTCGCTGTCAAAGCATTCTGAGCCACAGCCAAGCAAAAAAACATCAAAAGATGTCACAAACTATCTAAAAGATTACTTGTTAGCAGTCGCTCAGACCGGTTGCTCATCATCAACCATTCGCAATTACCGAAGTGATATCAATCAATTCTTCGATTTTTTGGAAAGCTCGGATCTCAATGACCTGAGAAACAAACCCAAACTACTTGCTTTTGCGCACTACCAGAGGGAAAAAGGTTTGAAGGAAAACAGCATTAAGCGCAAGCTGATTAGCATCACTCAGTTCAAAATCTGGTTAAAACAGCAAGGCTTGATCACTTCAGAAATTCCTTTGCCCAGTTTTGATAACAATCAAACTGAAAAACAAGCAGAAGGCCAAGCCAATGAAAAGTTAATCAGTGAAGCAAGGAGTCGAAAAATCATTAATCAGGGCTATCAAGAAAAAGCGAAAGAAAGCCAAACTCCAGATCTAACAAAACAAAAAAAAGGCGAAAGCAAACTTATTCCTAAAAAAGCCAGTAGTAGAATTTTCTTGATTTTAAACTTGTTGGCACTCTTTTTGTTCTTGGCTGGTCTCGCCTATTTTGCTTACCAACAATTTGGCCAGGCTTTGATTTCACTAGCTTATCCCAGTACGCCTAGCGCACCTAATCGAGTTTTGTCTTATCAAGGACGCTTGACCAACACGGCTCAAAGTCCCATTAGTGAGCCAACTGCCATGACCTATGCTCTTTATGATGACGTCAGTGGTGGCAATTTATTGTGGTCGTCGGGTATTTGTACGATTGATCCTGATCAAGACGGAATTTTTAATGCTAATTTGGGAGCTGGAGCTGGAGCTGGAAGTGATAATGAAAATTGTGGTGGCAACATCGGCGAAGATGTTTTTACAGCTCACAGCAACGTTTGGCTAGAAGTGGCGGTGGGAAGCGAAACCTTGAGTCCGCGCCAACCAATTCGCACCGTAGCCTATGCTCTCAATGCTGCGACTTTGCAGGGTTTACCGGTCGCTGAAATCGCCTCGAATAGCACTATCTTGATGATGAATGATTTGGGAGAAGTCGTCTTGGGTACTGATAATCCAGTGATCAAAACTGCTAGCAGTAGCTCTGGCATGACAATTGAGGCCAATCGCATCACTATTCAAACTCGCGCTGGTTCGAATGGCGACATTATTTTAGCTCCCGATGGAGATGGGCTCATTCAATTACAAGGCAACACCAACATCACTGGCGATAGCACTTTTGACGCTAATTTGCACCTTAACAGTCCAAACAACCTCATTTTTGGAGGCAACACTGCTCTGGGAGAGATTAGCTCTGCCACTGACAGCGGTGCTTTTCTGATCGGAGCCTACGACGAATTCACCAATAGCAATAGCACCAATGTCCAAGGCGTCTTGAACGACTTAGATGCAGCCATTGTCAGTGCTGGAACTCCCAGTTGGTCAAACTTGGCTGCTCCAAGCAATAATTTGACACTTAATCATGGCACTTACTTGACTGCTTTTAATTGGGCCACCGGCACTGGCAGTAACAATCTTTTTTCCCTGACTACTGATGCCAGTAGCAACGGCACTGGTTCATTATTAAATTTGCAAACAGGCACTAGCTCGACTGTTTCACCCCTGAGAGTGCGAGCTGGGAGCACTGAGGCCTTGTTTGTAGACAATGCTGGGAAGGTGGGAATTGGGACAACGAGCCCGACAAGCAAGCTTGATATCGTTGGAAAAACTAGAATAACGCACAACACGCCTTATGATAGCATTGGAGAAAACGGCTCGCTTGTGTTAGTAAATCCAAATAAAACTAACATGCCCGCATCACTGGGTACTACCAGCGATGGTAATCTTAGAATAAAAACCCAATCACTTGCATTGATAACTCCAGACCAACAATTGTGGTTTGGCAGATTTGGATTAGGTAGTATTCAGGCCTACAACACTGACTTCGCTATTTATACTTCTGGAGATGCTGAAAGACTAAGAATAAGTAAAATCACTGGCAACGTCGGCATCGGCACCACTTCCCCTTCCTACAAGTTAGATGTCAGTGGAGATATTAATCTAACTGGAGCTTTAAGAGCTACTGGTAATGCAGGGACTAGTGGACAAGTCTTAACTAGTACTGGGACTGGTTTAGCTTGGACTAATGCTAGTAGTGTTGGGACTAATTATTGGCAAAGGAATAATGGTGCTTTGAGTCCACTTGCTATTAGTGATTCTCTTAATCTTGGTGCGACAGCTACTGCTTCTGCTTTAGTACATTTAGCTGGTACTAGTGGAGAGAATTCTTTTATTAATACTGGGAATGTGGGCATTGGGACGACGAATCCAGATCAACCACTTGTAGTTAATGGAACAATTGCTCCAGCAACTAATATTGTCGGATCGTTAGGAACAGCTTCACGATATTGGAATAATAGTTATATATACGGGGTAAATCTATTAGGTGGAAGCATTATTAATGCTCAAAGCATTACAGGTATCAACGCTTATGAATTTTCTATTTACAGCCAAACAGGAAGAACATTAAGATTTGGATCTAATAATATTCAATCACGAATGGTACTAGATGTTAACGGTAATTTTGGCATCGGCACCACCTCTCCTGGAGCTCAATTACAGATTAATGCTAACACAGCTTCAACCATAGGCCAAATTGTAAGAGGAGCTAGTAGTCAAACCGCTAATCTTACTGAATGGCAGAACAGTAGTGGAACTATCCTCTCTTCCATTAGTGCTACTGGTGGAGCTAATTTAGCTAGCTTATCGATTAATAATGCTTATGCTCTACCTACAAATGATGGGACTAATGGACAAGTCTTAACGACTAATGGAGCTGGAAGTGCTAGTTGGACTGCTCTTTCAGGTCTATCTGTAGGGAATGCAGATACATTAGATAGTTTAGATAGTCTACAGTTCTTAAGAAGTGATACTAGTGATAGCTTTACTAGTGGTACTTTAGGTATAGCTAGTGGAGCAATCTTAGATATTAATGTTGGAGCTACATTAGATATTAATGGTTCTTTGACTGCTAATGGTGGAGCTTTATTCCAAAACACTAGTAACTCTACGACTGCTCTACAGGTTAATAACAGTGCTGGTGCTAGTATTTTCAATGTAGATACTACTAATGGCAGAGTGGGAATTGGGACGACAGCACCTGGAGCAAAACTCCATATTGCTGGTAATAGTGCTGCTGATTATGCACAAATTGATTCTGGCTTAAATTTTGTAACAGTTGGCAACGGCAGACCTGCTACCACTGGTTTTAGTGCCACTGTCTTAGAAACTGCTGGCAATGTAAATGCGGGAGTTCATTATTATACTTATTCATTTTTAACTGAGCTTGGAGAAACTAATGTTTCCAACACTATTGGGCCCTACACTTTTGACGCTACTCACGGACAAGCAAACATTAACATTCCCACTTCAACTGATTATCGAGTTACAAAAAGAAGGATCTACCGTAGTGTAGCTGGAGATCAATATGGTCAAAGATTGTTAGTTGAAATTAACGACAACACAACTACTTCATATACAGATAATAAATCTGACGCTCAACTAGGAACAGTTAGCGCTTGGTTTAGACCTAACACAACTAATGGCATGATTAGGGTAAACGGTGAAAACATGGCTTTTTCAGACAACTATTTTACTGTCTTTGGCAAAGAAGCAGGTAAAAATAGTCTCGCCAATGGTGGTCGAGGCACTTATATCGGTGCCGCTGCTGGCTACTCCAATACTTCAGGAAGCTCCAATGTTGCCGTAGGTGATTCAGCATTAAGATACAACACCACCGGATACGGTAATACTGCTATTGGTGATATGGCGGCTTTTAAAATGATGGGAAATTACAATGTCGCTATTGGTAATTATTCTGCTTATGCTAATAACACTTTTATTACTGGTGGCAACAACGTGCTTGTTGGTTCTAACATAGCTTATTCCTCTCCAACTGGCAACTGGGGCTCAAACACCATCGTTGGTGATTATGCTGGTCGTAATTTGGCTGGATCCTCTAATGTTTTCTTGGGAAAAAGTGCTGGCTATTATGAAACTGGTTCTAATAAATTATTTATTGATAATGATCATCGCACAGATGAAACCACTGCCAGAACTTCTGCTATGCTCTATGGTGTTTTTAATTCTTCTGTACCTTCTCAAACTTTAACTGTTAATGGCAAACTCGGCATTAACAACATTGCTCCTAGCGCTACTTTGTATGTAGCAGGTCTTTCTGATACACAACAAATGATCGTTAAAGGCTATTCCTCTCAAACCGCCAATCTTACTGAATGGCAAAACAGTAGTGGAACTATCCTCTCTTCCATTAGTGCTACTGGTGGAGCTAATTTAGCTAGTTTGTCGATTAATAGTGCTTATGCTCTACCTACTAGTGATGGAACTAATGGACAAGTTTTAACTACTAATGGAGCTGGCAGTGCTAGTTGGACTGCTCTTTCTGGTCTATCTGTGGGTAATGCAGATACATTAGATAGTTTAGATAGTTTACAGTTCTTAAGAAGTGATACTAGTGATAGCTTTACGAGTGGAACTTTATCTTTAGCTAGTGGTACTACTTTAGATGTTAATCTTGGAGCTACTTTAGATATTAATGGTTCTTTAACTGCTAATGGTGGAGCTTTATTCCAAAACACGAGTAACTCTACGACTGCTCTACAAGTCAATAATGCTGCTGGAGCTAGTATCTTAAATGTAGATACTACTAATGGCAGAGTGGGGATTGGGACGACATCGCCAGGGGCAAAAATAGAGGCTTTTGGAACAGATGCTGGCA
>CAZWWE010000009.1:0-16196 GCA_964637295.1 uncultured Pseudomonadales bacterium
ATTGGGGTGATGTTTGGCAGTCCAGAAACCACTACGGGCGGCAATGCGCTGAAGTTTTATGCTTCTCTGCGCTTGGACATTCGTAAAATTGCCAATATTCAAGAAGGTGACAAAGTAATTGGCAGTCGCCATCGCGTCAAGGTCAAAAAGAATAAAGTTGCTCCACCTTTCAAGCAAGCAGAATTTGATATGGATGACTATGGCATTTCTCGAGAAGGAGACGTGGTAGACATTGGTAGTGAAATGGGCGTGATTGAAAAATCAGGTAGTTTTTTCAAATACAATGGTGAAGTTATTGCTCAAGGCAGAGAAGCTGTCAAAGAAAAATTTAAGGCAGATAAAAAATTAATGAAGGAAATTGAGCAAGCTATTTGGAAAAAAATTCAAGAGGAATGAGCTTTTTTTTAAGAGTAAAAGCCTTGATTTAGAGCTCACCAACTTTGACTTTTATGGGCTTTTTAGTTATAATTAAACTTAGTATTTGTTAAAGTTATTATTAGTAAGTAAAGAGAAGTTTAACACTTTAGAATGATCGCCATAAATTTTTTGGAATCTTAAATTTTATTATTAGTATGCAGCATCTTTGTCTGACACCAATAAATTAAGCCTTCAACTCAACTCGTTTGTTTAAAGCGGGTTTTTTCTAAGTGCCACTAACTTGTTTTTACTTGAATAGAAAGTATTTATGTCATTTTTTAGTAATTTATCCACCCTGTTTGCGGTTGAAAGTGCAGCAAAAAAAAACGAAGTAAAAAAAAGTTTCAAACCTGTGAGTAAAATCACTACTTTTAAAGCAGCACATCAGGCTCAAGTTGGTAAAACAGATAAAGCTGAGCAGACTCAAACAACAGTAAAAGATCAAGTGAGAACAGCTCAGCCCACCATTGCAAGCAATAATGTTGGCAAATCGGCCAATCTTATTTTGAGTCAAGCTCAATCTGAGGCTGAGGCTTTGATTCGTGATGCCAAATCAAAGGCCAGAGAAATTATTGTGGAAGCCAAAGATGAATCTTTGGAGATTAGATCCAAATTTGAAAAAGAAACTCGTCGCATCGAGCAAGAATTAGCTAATCAACAACGTGAGTTACAAACCAAACTTGATAAAATCGATTTTCGTTATGAACAAATCTCTCAAAAAGAAGAGCGTATCGATCAACTCAAAAAAGAATTGGAAGAACAAAAAAACAATTTAGAAAAAGCTAAAAACAAAACCTTGCAAAAACTAGAAGAAGTTTCTGGTTATTCTAAAGAAAAAGCTAAGGAAGTTTTATTTGAAGGTTTAGAAAAAAAATTAAGCCACGACTTAGCTAAGATGGTGGCACAGAAAGAGGAAAATGCCAGACTTGATGCGGACGAAAAAGCTCAAGAAATTTTGATTGATGTCATGCGTCATGGTGCGACTGATTATGTAGCCGAATACACCATTTCTGTAGTTAACATTCCTTCTGAAGAAATCAAAGGCAAAATCATTGGTAAAGGTGGACGTAATTTGCACACTTTTGAACGTTGCACTGGGACAGAAATTGATCTTGATTCTTCACCCACTGAGATTAAATTATCTTCTTTTGATCCAGTCCGTCGTGAGATTGCCCGTGTTTCCATGGAGCGTTTAATCAAAGATGGTCGTATTCAGCCAGCTAGAATTGAAGAAATTGTCGCCAAAGTCGAACAAGAAATTGAAAGAATTACTTTCGATGCCGGTAAAAAACTAATTCATGAAGTCGGTGTTTATAATTTACCCAATGGCTTAATTGCCATGCTGGGTCGGTTCAAATACCGTTTTTCTTATGGTCAAAACATGATCAAGCACACCATTGAAGAAACCAAAATGGGCACCAAGATTGCTCATGAGCTGGGCTTGGACGTTAACACGGTTAAATTGGGTTGTTTACTGCACGATATTGGTAAGGTTGCTGACAATCATGATGAAAGTCACGTTCAAGCTGGGGTTAGAATTGCCAAACAATACAACATGCCACAAGAAGTGATTAACTGTATTGCCCAACATCATGAAGATGAGGCTTTCTCCAGTCCAGAATCAATGGCAGTTTATATTGCTGACGCTATTTCTGGTGCTAGACCAGGAGCTCGTTATGAAAATCACGAAGACTACATCAAGCGCTTGGCAGATTTAGAAGCGATTGCCATGTCTTATGAAGAAGTTAAGCAAGCTTATGCCATTCAAGCTGGTCGTGAGTTGCGCGTGCTTTTATTGCCAGAAAAAAGCAAAGATGACGATGTGACCGTTTTGGCCAATAAAATTCGTGATCGAGTGCAAAAAGAAGTGATTGTGCCGGGTAATGTTACGGTGACGGTCATCAGAGAGTTTCGAGAACAAGCAGTAACAAAATAGAAAATGCTGTTAGTAAATTAAAAATAAGGTAGAATTAAGAAAAGATATGAATAGTTTTTTATTAGCCAGTCAATTATTCGTTGCGATTGTTTTGGTGAGCTTAATTTTATTACAGCCCGGAACAGATGGAGGCAAAGGTGTATTGGGTGGTGGAGCGGGTGAAAATTACCACACGCGCAAAGGTATCGAAAAATTTTTGTATTATTTGACGATTTTATTTGTGTTGCTTTTTGTCATTAATTCGATTGCTTTATTGTTAATTTAAAATAATGCGCAAATTATATTGGTACATCAGCAGTTACGTGCGTAAGCATGGTTGGATTTTTTTGGCTTCCATCGCTTTCGCTCTGTTATTTTTTTCTTTTTTGTTACCCTTTTTAAATCAAAAATTAGCCTTTAAAAAATCTACTTACATTGCTATTGTTGGTGAATATACTTTGACCGATTTACCTAAAGCCGTTAAAAATCAATTGAGTGCTGGTTTGACTAAAATTTCTGACGATCTGCAAGCTGAGCCCTTGTTGGCCGAAAGATGGGTGGTAGAAGATGAGGGCAAGCAATATCGTTTTGTACTGAAAAAAGATTTGAAGTGGCAAGATGGTACACCCTTAAAACCGGAAGATATCCATTATAATTTTGCTGATGTACAAACCATCAGTACTCCCAATGAAATTATTTTTACTTTGCCCGAGCCTTTTACGCCTTTTGCAATGGCGGTTGCTGAGCCCATTTTGAAAACAGCATGGCAAACCAGAGCTTTATTGGCAGATAAAATGCAAATTATTGGCATTGGTCAATACAAAATGCTTGACTATAAGTTGCGGGGTAATAAATTAACGGAATTAAAAATTGATGGTCCGAAGGGGCGTTATGTCTATCGTTTCTATATTACTGAAAATGAGGCAGTTAACGCGTTTAAAAAAGGCGAGGTTGATGTATTGCTCAATCTTTCGAATTGTTATGATTTATGTGATTGGCCACGAATAGAAATGGCCAAGGAATTGGCTTACGATCGTTACTTAGCGATTTTTTTTAATAATGCTGATCCTTTGATTACTAAAAATGTGCGTCAAGCCTTGTCTTATGTTTTAGAAAAAAATTATGGTGGTGCTAGAGCCATTGGTCCAATCAATCCCAAATCTTGGGTTTATTTGCAAGGAGGTAAAGATTATGCCAAAGATTTTGATCGTGCCATTGAACGCTTGCTTGATGATGTGCCACGCAAACCTTTACATTTTGAGTTGACCACGAGTGCTAATTTTATTGACGAAGCAGAAAAGATTAAGCAAGAATTTGAAGCTTTTGCGCCCTCGGCTATTGAAGCGTGTCGTAACAGTAAAGATATTCAAGATAAAAATTTATGTCAAAATTTAGATCTTAAAATTAATTTGAAAATTAGCAACTTTCCAGATCTCAGCAATTATCAATTATTACTGATTGGCCAAGAATCTTCGCTTGATCCTGATCAATATTTCATGTGGCATTCTTCTCAGCCCACTAATTTTACTCATTATAAAAATACTCGTATTGATAGTTTATTAGAAAAAGGCCGCCAAACTCTTGATTTTGAAGAACGCAAAACCATCTATCAAGAATTTCAGCAATTTCTCTTAGAAGATCCACCAGCTATTTTTTTGCGTTATCTAGATAATTATTCCATTGCTAGATAATTTTTTTTAGCAATTTGTTAATAGTCACGCTTTATGTCATTTTGTACCTTGATAATCAGTTTCAATGTACAAATATCTTTTTTGTTTAATTGGTTTTTTGCTATTAAGCAGAGCTTTGGTTTGTGCTGAAAAGCAGTTTTTTTTGGAAGATTTTAATAATGGCCTTGAACAATGGGAATTGATCAATGGCAACTGGAGCTATTGGCAAATTAATAATCAGGTTCTGTATGGTACTCTCAACCAATCGCACAAATTAAGTACTCTGGTGCCCAAAGATGAGTATTGGCAGAACATGATGGAATATAGTGTCGATTTTGTGTTCAAAGTTTTTGATAGCAGCGACAAGAACTTTGTTTTAGGAATGCGCGATGCTAATAATTTTTATGATTTTCATTTTTACGATCAGCAGCTAATTGTCGAAGATATTCGTAATGGTTTATCGGTACATTTTGCGACTGTTCCCTGTGTGTTGTTAAAAAATCAGACTTATCAAATTCATCTTCTATACAGCAAAGCAAAAATAGAATTATGGATTAATGGACAATTAATTTTTGGCACTGATCAATCATGGCCTGCGCCAATTTATGGAGGTAAATTTGGGGTGAAAATTGCTACTGGTGGTATGGCTTATTCGCGGGCTGCCTTCTCTCAAATAAGGGTGTCCGAGATTAATTCTGATAATGTTTTGTTTAAACAAACTGATCCAATTTGGAGTGACGCAATTTATGATCACGCAGCACAATGGAGCGCGCAGCCGACCATCGCTCGTTTCGGCTGCGCCTTGAGCGCAGCCGCAATGCTTCTGAGAGCCTATGGCTTCATGCGGCTAGAAAACGGTGAAGAACTTAATCCTTTGACTCTCAATCAATGGCTCAAAACGCAAAACGATGGTTATTTGGGCGATGGTTTAGTCAATTGGTTGGCAATTAGCCGTTTGTCCTATGTACTGAGTGAACAAGCTGAAGCTTTGTTGCCAAAATTGGAATTTAGTTATTTTGCCATGGCAAATGCTCACGATGATCATGCTACATTGCAAAGCTTGTTGGCTAATAGTCAGGGGCAAATTGCCAGTGATGGTCAACATTTTTTTGTGATTGAGCAATATGTGAGCGAAAGCGATGATTTCAAAATCAAAGATCCTTTTTATGACCAAGAGTTTTTATCGCAAAAAGAGCAAGCGATTCATTCATTAAGGCTTTTTACTCCTAGTCAAACTGATTTAGGCTATTTTTTGCTTGTGCTACCAAGAGAATTAACTTATCTTCTGACTGATGCTGATGCCCATGTTTTAGAAACCAGTCGTGTTTTGGAAGAAATTGCTTTTGAAGAAGAACGCATAGGTTCAGCTTGGCAACTGATTTATTATCCTAAACCTGCTAGTGAAACTTTTACTCTTAGACTAAGTAGCGCTCAATTTACTCAAGATCTGTTAGAAAAAAGTCGCTTTTATCTTTATCAAAGCAATGGCCAAGTGCAAACAGTGAACTTGATAGAACTTTTACCAGTTGATTTAGATTATGTCAATTTAGCCAGCATCAACTTACAAATTCACTATGCCAAGGATGAAGCTAGTGCAATTGAAGTGACTTTTGCAAACAAAACTTTAGATGAACAGAAGATGACAAAATTAGTGGAACGAGCCACTTGGGCCACAGCACAATTCAATCAAGGCAAGCTAAGTTTTTATTTGTTTTATCAATTAAATCTATTGATTGATTCTTTGCGTGAGCATTTAGATTATTTTTTTCTTTTAGAAAAATTTTTAGAATTTCATCAGCTATAATAGTAGCAAGTTCAGTCCTTTAACATGGTTACGTTCGACGGAAATTATTAATTTATTTGAATTAACAATCTGCTTCTTACTCAGTGGAGTCGCTGTCTACAGACATAATTTACTTATTTTTGCTTGTTAATCAGCTCCTCCAATGAACCCTGTTAAAGGACTGAACTTACAGTTGCGAATTTGAAAAGTAATCTATGAATTTTTGGCAAGAAATTCTGGCGCAAAAAAAAATGATTTTGGCTTTGTCGCCCATGGACGGAGTGAGCGACTATCCTTTTCGTGCCATTACCAAAAAATATGGACAGCCAGATGTGGTTTTTACTGAATTTGCTAGTGTAGAAGGCATTTGTCGTAGCCGCTCCACCAAAATTTTTGATCATTTTGATTTTGATGAAACACAAAGACCGCTGGTGGCACAGATTTTTGGCAAAACACCTGCTTATTTTAAGCAAGCTGCGGTTTTATTGTGTGAGCTGGGAGTTGATGGCATCGATCTTAATATGGGTTGTCCAGCACCAACGGTGGCTAATCATGGTTCTGGAGCGGCTATCATTAAAAACCCAAGTTTAGCTAAGGAATTGATTAAAGTGGTGCAAGAAGGAATTGAAGAATGGCGTAATGGTCTGCGCTTAGAAGATTGTCCTGATCTGTCAAAACAAATTATTAAAGCGGTAGCGCTCAAGCAAAAAAAGTTTGGGCTTGCCAATGTCGACCGTCGCAAAATTCCCACTGTTTCAGTTAAAACCAGAATTGGCTTTGATGATGAAGAAATCGATAGTTGGCTGCCACATTTGCTCGAAATGCGGCTCGCCGCGATTTCCCTACATGGTCGCACTCTCAAGCAAGGCTATTCTGGAGAGGCCGACTGGCAGGCGATCGGGCGAGCCGCAGTCTTGGTCAAAAAAACTGATCCAGCTGTGGTTTTTTTAGGCAATGGTGACATTCAAAATTACGAACAAGCGCAAGATAAAGTTACACAATACAAGGTTGATGGAGTGTTGATTGGTCGTGCGAGCTATGGTCAACCTTTTGTTTTTTTGCCAGCAGCAGTCAAAGAAAAATTATTGAGAGAGAAAAATATTTTTGACATAGCTTTAGAGCACGCTAGACTTTATGAGACAACTTATCCACCAAGTGAAGGCTATCAATTTTTACCGATGCGCAAACACCTGGCGTGGTACACTAAGGGCATTGCTCAAGCAGCTTTTGTGCGTAGCGAACTGGTGAGAGCAGTCAATGCTTCGCAAGTGGCAGTCATCATGAAAAAATATCAACTGATTTAAAAGACTATGACAAATTTTGATCAAGAATATCAACGTCTAAACGAGCTACAAAGAGCCGCAGTCGATCATATCGAACAGGGGCCCTTATTATTGATCGCTGGTCCAGGTACTGGCAAAACCCAGGTTTTATCGCTACGGATTGCCAATATTTTGCGTAAAACCGATGCTCGCCCCGATACGATTTTAGCCTTAACTTACACTGAGGCCGCTGCCAAAAATATGCGCGAGCGTTTACTTAAAATCATTGGCAAAGATGCTTATTACGTCAACATCAGTACTTTTCACTCTTTTTGCAAAGAGGTAATTGCTGATCATGGTGAGTATTTTCCTTTGCCAAAAGATAGCGAACATTTAAGCGACTTAGACCGCTACCAACTTTTTGAAGAATTGCTGGATGAACTCAAACCAGAAAATTTGCGTCCACTAAACGATCCATATTATTACGTTAAAGAAATTATTAAAGCGATTTCTGATCTGAAGAGAGAAGGTATTTCAATTTTACAATATGAGGAAATGATTCGTTTTGAGGAGCAAGAATTTTTAGAATTTAAAGAAACGAGCAAAAACAAAACTAAAATTGCGAGTTTAGAAAAAAAATTAGCTAAAAACAAAAATTTATTATTACTTTACCAGGCTTATCAAGAACGCTTGCGCACGTCGATGCGTTTTGATTATGATGACATGATTAATTTTGTTGTGGAGGCTTTTGAGCAGCATGAGTTACTGTTGCGAGAATATCAAGAAAATTTACACTATTTTCTGGTAGATGAATATCAGGATACCAATTCAGCTCAAAATAAATTAATTAATTTATTGCTTGCTTATTGGGAAGAACAGGGCGGGGCGGCCGACCTTTTTGCCGTAGGGGATCCCAACCAAGCGATTTATCGTTTTCAAGGAGCCAGTGTTGAAAATGTCTTAGCTTTTACCCGCGCTTATCCTAATGCTACTGTAATTACTCTGGATCAAGCTTATCGTTGTCCACAAAATATTTATGATTTGGCCACTAATTTAATTTCATATAATAAACTTTCTCAGCTTGAACAGCTTGATGACAAAATTCAACTAGTTACGAGCCTAAAAAGCCCTAAGGGCATGGGTGAAAAAATTAAACTTTTTAAGGCTCCTTCGCAAACTTTAGAAGCAGTGGCGGTTGCAGAAAAAATTACTGAGCTTAGTAAATCAAAAGTGCCTTTGCATGAAATTGCAGTTTTGTATCGCAATCATGCCGATGCCACAGATTTAATGACGGCTTTGGAAAAATGGCAAATTCCTTATCAACTAAGTAAGGGCGATGATGTTTTAGTCAATCAATACATTGTCGAGTTGTTAGATTTGATGACTCTTATTTCCAAAATCACCACAGCTCAAGAGGTGGATTTGCTTTTCAGAGTGATGAATTTTGCTTGGATTAAGCTCGATCATTTGGTGGTGATGAAGTTGGCAAGAGTGGCGGGTAAATTGCGCATTGATCTTTATGACCTGATTGCCAAAGGTCTGGATTTTATTAATCGGGAATTAAGTGGTCAAGAAATTAGCGAAGCAGAATTTTTAACAGTCAATACTTTTCTAGAAAAACTTAGAGACTTTGCCCAACAAGATCAAGTTTTAACTTTTAATCATTTTTTTGAACAACTAATTTCTAAACAGGGTTTTGGCTTTTTGAATTATATTCAAAGTTTAGCCGACAGCTTCGAGCAAATTACCGTGCTGAATACCTTTTTTGCCGAGATTAAAGTGATGCTAGATAAAAATCACCAATTGCGCTTAGCTGATTTTCTCAAGCAGATTGAGGTTTATAAAAATCATCAAATTAAAATTCAAAGTAAAGACTTGCTCGAAAAGCCAAAAGCAGTTTATTTATCAACGGTGCATAGCGCCAAAGGTATGGAGTGGGAGCATGTTTTTTTGATTAATTTATTGGATAAAAAATGGGGAAACCAGAAAGATCGTAGCAAAATTAAGTTGCCTTCAGGCATTATTAAAAACACTGATTTATCCGAAAAAGAACGCAACGAAGATGATCGTCGTCTTTTTTATGTAGCTCTCAGTCGCGCCAAAAAACAACTCTATCTGAGTTATCCAGAAAAAATTATTGAAAATGGTCAAAGTAGCGACAAGTTTCCTTCAATTTTTTTGGCAGAATTAAAAGAAATTGAAAGTAAACTAGGACAGCAGCTCATAGAAAATGATGAGAAAAAAACATTGTTAGATCAAGCTCCAAGTCATCTTAGTAAATTAATTTCGCCTGCCTTAAAATCAACTCATAGTCACACTGAACGTGCTTTTTTAACTGCTATCATCAAAGACTTTAAGTTATCAGTGACGGCTCTTAACAACTATTTGCGTGATCCGCAAGAATTTCTGGAAAATAATTTATTGCGTATTCCACGAGCCAAAAAAACTGCTTTGTCTTTTGGTACGGCTGTGCACGTAGCACTAGAGCGCTTTTTTAAACTGGAGAAACAAAGTGATCAGGTGCCGACCTTAAAATTTTTGCTTCAGGAATTCAAGCTTGCTTTGCAACAAGAAATTCTAAGCGCAGATGATTTCACCGAGCGTTTAAAATACGGAAATGAAATACTAAGCAGCTATTATCAACAGCGTTTGCTGCAAAAAATTAATGTTTTTGACGTGGAAAGAAGTTTCGGTACTAGTCGCAAGGCAGTTTTGGGAGACATTCAACTTTCAGGTAAAATTGATCGCATTGATTTGTTGGATAGTAAAAAAGGCTTGTTAAGAGTTTGTGATTACAAAACTGGTAAGCCCAAAAATCGTGGCGGGATAGAAGCGACTGAAAAATCTTATCAAAAAGATTTCTCAGAGCGAGAATTAAATTTGCCAGCGAGCATTCGTGGACCCTACAAACGTCAACTGATTTTTTATAAAATTTTGCTTGATTTAGACAGAAACATCAATCCAACTTGGCAATTAAGCGAGGCGGTTTTTGATTTTGTCGAACCAAAAGAAAAAGGTAGCGGCAAACATATTTTGCACGCTTATTCAATCACTGACGAAGAGGTGGCTGATTTGAAAAAACTAATTAAAGAAGTGATGCAAGAAATTCGCTCGCTTAGTTTTCTTGACGCTTTGCCGCCAGCTCGCGCAAAGTAACGCTGTCAAGGTCTCTTTGTGAAATAATCAATTCTTCTTTGGGGAATGGCCATTGAATATTAAGGTCTTGATCAAAAATAGAAATAGCTAAATCATCAGCCTTATTTCTTTCGTGATAAAGCAAATCTACGCCGTATAAATAATACATGGGACCTTCCACAGCGCAAACTGAGTTGCCAATTTTTTGACTAATGTAGAGGCTTTCGCCCCATTCACTATTAGGATCGGCGATAAAGTCAAAATATTCGACATTTTTATAAGTTACTGAATCATGACGCACATCAGCTAGAGCGCAAAAAGCATGACCTTGCAACACTGTGATTAATTTATTCCAACCCTCAGAGTGAATACCTCTCGCGATTTTGCTTTGAGAAACGGACAAATTGACTTGTTTAATTTGGAAATTGGGATTAATACCGGCCTCGCGAATTCTTGCTGGTTCAAGAATTTGTGAAAAGAAGCCACGCTCATCAAGAAATTTTTTGTATTTAAGGTAATACAAACCCTTAATACTAGTTTTCCAAATATTCTCGGCAATTTCCAATTCTTTTTTGGGTGAATAATAGCTAATGCTCATATTTTTATATTCTAGCACGCTGATTTACAGCTGTGTTATGATTTAGATCTTTGATGTCAGATTCATATTCTCCTCCCCAACATATTGTTGATCAGTACGCTCATGTGCTGGTTAATTTTGCTCTTAATTCTGGAGCGGGTGTCAAAAAAGGCGAAGTGGTGCAATGTGTGGTGCCCGACGTTGCCAAACCGATGGCTTTGGCTTTACAAAACACTTTATTAAAAGCTGGAGCGCATCCGATGATGCGCCTCATTCCGTCTGGTTTTGATCGCGATTTTTATCATTTAGCCAGTGATGAACAACTAAGTTTTTTTCCGAGAAAATTACTCAAAGCGCGTGCAGATTTAATTGATCATCAAATTGGCATTCTTGCCGAAGCAGACCCTTTGGAGTTGGCAACTGTTGAGCCGCGTAAAATTATGCTGATGCGCAATAGTCAAAAACCCTATCGTGATTGGCTAACAGCCAAAGAAAATCGTCAATTATTTACTTGGACAATGGCGCTTTGGGGTATGCCGGCTAAGGCCAAGGTAGTTGGTTTAAGCCTAGAAGCTTATTGGCAACAAATTATCAAAGCTTGCTTTTTAGACGAAGCTGATCCAGTGGCTAAATGGCGTGAAATTTTTGCCATGCAGGAAAACATTAAGCAAAAGTTGAATGACATGTGCATTCAATATGTAATTGTCAAAGGTGAAGACGTTGATTTATCCATCAAAATTGGTAGCGATCGTATTTGGCAAGGTGGGAGTGGTCGTAATATTCCGAGTTTTGAAATTTTTACTTCTCCTGATTGGCGAGGGATTGATGGCTGGATTCGTTTTAATGAACCACTCTATCGTTATGGCAATGTCATTAAAGATATTTATTTGCAAGTAGAGCACGGCATTATTAGCAAAGCCAGAGCTAGTACTGGCAATAAATTTTTGCAAACCATGCTAGAGACTAAAAATGCTAATAAATTTGGCGAATTTTCCATGACTGACAAGCGCATGTCACGCATTACTCATCCGATGGCAGAGACTTTATTTGATGAAAACATCGGTGGTCGTTTTGGCAATTCACACTTAGCGATTGGCATGGCTTACAAAGATTGCTATCGGGGTAATCCTTATCAAATTAAAGCGAGCGAATGGCAGGCTATGGGTTTCAATGACAGCGCTGAACATACAGACATGATGACTACTACTGATCGCAAAGTGACGGCTGTTTTAGCAAGTGGCGAACACAAGGTGATTTATCAAAATGGGCAATTTGTGGTTTAATTTAGTGCTAAAATAGCCTCATGATTATCAGCTCTGATCACCAATTAGCCAAATATCAAAATATCGGCAAAAAATCCGCCGAGATTTTGTGGCAACTTTGGGAAGCAACAATTGAAGGCACGACTCCTCTAGAAATTGATCATTTGGCAGAGCGTCTTTGCCAAAAATATGGCGTTTTGTCAGCATTTAAGGGGGTTGGTTCTAGAAAAAATCCCTATCGTTTTGTGACCTGCATCAATGTTAATGATGGAGTGGTGCATGGTATTCCCAGTACCATTCCGCTGCAAAAAGGCGATCTGGTCAAGGTTGATTTTGGAATTGTAGACGATGGTTTTTATACTGATCATTGTTTTACTAAATCGATTGGTGAGCCAAGTGCAGAGGATTTGCGTTTAATGAATGTAGCGCGCCAAGCCGTGCAAAATGCTGCGCGTCAAGCTGTAGTTGGTAATCAGGTTGGTGATCTAGGTTTCACCATGCAAAGCATTGCTGAAAAAGCAGGCTTCAGTACGGTCAAAGAATTTGTTGGTCACGGCATTGGCTTGACGATGCACGATGAACCACAAATTCCGGCTTGGGGACAAAGAGGCAAAGGTTTAACTTTGAAACGTGGCCAAGTGTTATGTGTAGAGGCACAAATTATAGCTTCAGAAGATGATGGCGTTTATATGGCCGAAGATGGCTGGACCGTGCTTGCTGATTCTGGAGCTAAAGCAGCGATGTTTGAATACATGGTGGTGGTCCAAGAAAAAAAACCGATCTTTCTTACTCCGACTTTAGACTGGCCATTGTTTTAATTTTCCATTTTTTTTATCAAATTTTTTGTCAAGTGATCAAATCAGATCTTTTCCCCTGATTTGCTATTGCTTTTTCAAGATCAAAAAGTATAATTATAGCCCTATGACCGACCAGGTTCCAGCTAAAAAAGTTCCCAAGTCTCTCCAAGAAGCAATTAAACAATTGTTTAAAACTGCCAATTCTCGAGGTTTTATTACTCAAGACGAAATCATGGACGTTTTTGTTGAGCCAGAAATTTATATCGAAGAATTAGATGATTTATATGATCGTTTGTTTAAGAAAAACATTGATATTTTTGAATCAGTTTCTAAAGATGCTACTGCCGGCGATGAAGATGTTTTGAAACAAGAGTTAGACGTTTTGGCTAATTTAAGTAGTGTGGGTGTTTCTGATCCAGTCAGAATGTACCTCAAGGAAATTGGTCGCATTCCCCTCCTTAACAGAGAAGATGAAATTCGTTTAGCTCAGGAAGTGGAAGCCGGTAGTGAAAAAGCCAAAAAAGATTTGATCAATGCTAATTTGCGCTTGGTGGTTTCTATTGCCAAAAAATATATTGGTCGCGGCATGACTTTTCTAGACTTAATTCAAGAAGGCAATAAAGGTTTGATTAGAGCAGTGGAAAAATATGATTGGACTAAGGGTTTTAAATTTTCGACTTATGCGACTTGGTGGATTCGTCAAGCGATTACTCGCTCCATCGCTGATCAGGCTCGTACCATTCGTATTCCAGTGCACATGGTGGAAACGATCAATAAATTGATGCGTACTTCGCGTCGTTTAATGCAAGATTTGGGCCGCGAACCGACTCCAGAAGAAATCGGTGAGAAAATGGAGCTTGAACCTGATAAAGTGCGTGAGATTTTGAAAATCTCTCAGAACACGACTTCTCTAGAAACCCCAGTAGGTGACGGTGAAGATGATAGTACTTTGGGTGATTTCATTGCTGATGACAAACAAGATAGTCCCTATGACACCACTAGCAAGCAAATGCTTTCTGAAAACGTCGAAGAAGTTTTGAAGGCTCTATCTGATCGTGAAGCGAAAGTACTACGAATGCGCTTCGGTTTAGCTGGCAATCGCACCATGACTTTGGAAGAAGTCGGTAAAGAATTTGGAGTGACTCGCGAACGTATCCGCCAAATTGAAGCTAAAGCCCTGCGCAAACTCAAGCATCCCAGCAAGCGCAAAAAACTGCAAGATTTTCTTGAATAATAAATTTCTCTGATTATTTCATTTACGATGGACGAGATATAATGAGAAAAGTAATATGAAATTAATTTCCTGTAATATTGAAGGTGAACGTCATTTAGAAGCTAGGCTTTTGCCATTTTTCAAACAGCAAAAAGTTGATGTTTTAGCTTTGCAAGAAGTTTTTGAATGTGATTTGGAAGCGATTAAAGCGGCTAGTGGACTCAAAAATTGTGTTTTTTATCCTCAAGCCAAGGTGACTCTGCCCAACATTCATCTGCCCGCTAGAGGTTTGTGGGGAGTGGCAATTTTTGCCGATGAAATTCTTAAATCGGAGGCCAAACTTTATGTCAAGCATGGTCCACAAATTCCTGAGTTTTTTGCAGACCAAAACCCCAACAGCATGAATCGTATTTTATTAACGGCGCAAGTTGCTATTGGTGGGAAACTTTTTGAGCTGGCGACGACTCATTTTACTTGGTCTGGCGGGCCAGTTGTTAGTGATGAGCAGCGATTGCACTTTCAAGCATTGCAAAAAGCTCTACAGCAACTGCCAAAAATAATTTTTTGTGGTGATCTCAATACTCCTCGTGGCTTTGAACTTTGGACTGAATTGGCTAAACAATACACTGATAATATTCCATCAGAGATTGAGACCACGGTTGATAAAAATTTGCATAAATCTGGCTTAGATATTCGTTTGGTTATCGATGCGCTTTTTACCACCTCTCATTATTTGGTCAAAAATGTCGCCGTAGTGCCCAATACTAGCGATCACATGGCGGTCTTGGCAGAAATTGATTTGCGAAATTAATTGACTTGCTAAATTTATTTTCTTAAGCCATAATCAATTTATGAATAAATTAAGAGGCAATAAATTTTTTAGATTAAGCTTGATCACAATGTTAATTTTGCTGGCAATTTACATGTTATATTCTCTTTCATAAAATATGAAAATTCCTAAATTCAAACCTTTGGCCACAGCTGGCGAAAAAACTAAACGAGTAAGCAAACCCATCCTAATGGCGCTAATTGGTATTTTATTAGCCGCTTTTGGTCTGACAGCTGCAGAAACTGATTTTGATTTAGGAGCTTTATTTGGCGGCTCTTCCTGGCAAGAAGCCAAAATTCTCACTGATGAGGGCGGTAACTTGCTCTATGATAGAGAGGGTAATGCAGTGACTGAAGAAAGCAAAGGCAAAAAAGCCGCTGATTACAATTGTAGCGATTTTTCTACTCAAGCCGAGGCGCAAAAATTTTTCACTAAAGTAGGCAATAACGATCTTTATGCTTTAGACGGCGATGATGACGGCCTGGCTTGTGAAAGTTTGCCTAAGGGTCAATAATTTTAAATTAGTTTGTTCATTTAGTTTTTATGACTAGCCAGATTGTTTTGTTTTTAGTGTTTGCTTTTTTGGGTTGGATTCTAGATTCTCTTTACTCTTCTTTTGACAAAAAACGCTTGATTTTTTCAGGTTATTTTAGAGGAGTGCCGCTTTGCCCAATATATGGTTTTGGAGGAATTTTATTGCTCCATAGTTTTATTTTATTGGCATCGTGGCCAGCAATTCTAGTGATTTTAGTGAGCACAGTCCTCATCATTAGCTTAGAATATCTTGGCGGTTGGTGGGCAGAGCGTTTCTTAGATGAAAGATTATGGGACTACTCCAAGGAAAAATTCAACTTAATTTATATCAGTGCTTGGCATAGTTTTTTGTGGCTTTTGACCGTTAGCGGTCTTTATTTGCTTTTTGGTACAAAAGCAGTCGTTTTGTTGACCTATTTAGATGAAAATTTACGAGTCAATTATGCTTTGGAAGTTTTAATATTTTTTGTTTTACTTGCTGTAGTATTTTTGCTCACTGGTCATCAGAAAAAATTACGCTTGAGTAAAATTATCAAACTTCAGCAAAAGCATGATTAGCAAGGGCATTTTTCTCCTTGATTGTTAATAGCAAAGATTTGCAAGAGAAAATGATTGGTTTTATGACTGGTATTTTATCTAAATAATTGGTAAAATCACTGCTGTTTTAACAAGTGAACAATCCTCGATAGCTCAATGGCAGAGCAGGAAGCTGTTAACTTCAAGGTTCTAGGTTCGAGTCCTAGTCGAGGAGCCAGAGTTGACTATCGGCATAATTTAAGATTGTGTCGAACGGTTTTATAGC
>CAZWWE010000010.1:0-13835 GCA_964637295.1 uncultured Pseudomonadales bacterium
CCAGCTTTTATGATTATTGGTTTAGCCAATCGCGTGATTGATGAATCTCGAGAAAGAATTAGCAGTGCATTGACTCAATGTGGCATTAGAATTAAGCCCAAAAAAACTTTGGTTAATTTAGCGCCAGCTGATTTAGATAAAAAAAGTAGTAGCGTGGAACTAGCCATTGCGGTGGCGCTGCTGCAACTTTATGGTGAAATCAAATTAAAAACCGATGAAGCTTTATTTTTAGGTGAATTGGCTTTAGACGGACGCTTGCGCAAAATCAAGGGTTTTGTTTCCCTAGGTTTGGCAGCAAAAAAAATGGGTTTTAAACAAGTTTATTTTCCACGCGCCAATTTGGGTGAATTGCCAGAAATTGCTGATTTAGCTTTTTATCCTTTAGCTTCCCTGCAAGAATTTCTGGCTTTTGCCCGCGGTCAGTGTCACTTGAAAAAAGCACGCGCGCAAAAGCCACTAGCTTTGAGCAAGAATTTTCCGGTAGATTTTGCTGATATTTTCGGACAGATTCAAGCCAAAAGAGCTTTAGAGATTGTGGCCGCTGGCCGACATAATTTATTGATGTTTGGTTCACCTGGTTCTGGTAAAAGTTTATTAGCACAAGCACTGTTATCAATTTTGCCAGATTTAAGTGAAACAGAGTTTCTGGCCATTAATCGCATTTATTCTCTTTGCGGTTTGCTTCAAGACTCATTGCTGACGCGGCGGCCTTTTCGTGCCCCTCACCAAAGTATTTCCAAAGTGGCTTTAATTGGCGGCGGGTTTTACCAAACTCCTGGAGAAATTAGCTTGGCTCACCGAGGAATTCTATTTTTAGATGAATTTGCTGAATTTAAGCATTCATTGATAGAAATGTTGCGTCAACCACTGGAAACAGGCATGATCGAATTAAGTGGTGGTAAATCTAGATGCATTTATCCGGCTAATTTCAGTTTAGTGGCTGCCAGCAATCCTTGTCCTTGTGGTTTTGCTGGCAGCCAACAGCCCTGTCGTTGTACTCCACATGACTTGAAACGTTATCAGGCTCGTTTTTCTGGTCCGCTTTTAGATCGAATTGATTTGACTTTGCGCATTGAGGCGGTGGAAATTGCTGCTTTGCTTAAACAAGAAGCAGAAAACTCTCTTTCAGTCAAAAAAAGAGTTACGCAGGCAGTTAATTTGCAGCAAAAACGTTATTTAGCAACATCTTATAGTAATAATGCCGATTTAGATTCCCAAGCAGTTTTAGCTTTTTGTCAAATTGATCGCGAAGCCAAGCAGATGCTTGATTTAATGGCTAATTATAAAAAACTTTCCACGCGGGCTTATTTCAAATTGTTCAAGGTCGCTAGAACCATTGCTGATTTAGCACAAAAAAATACGATTCAAAAAGAAGATATTTTAGAAGCTTTTAGTTATCGAGATTTTTTTATTTAGCTCGTTACCGATTTAGCAACGACTGAATAAAAAAATGAAGAATGTGGTTTAGTAAGCCGGATTCTGTTTCTCGACAATGATTTATCTAATGCGTCAACCTTATGACCGTTAAGGGAGTAGTACCAATTAGGTCAAGATCGTGACTCGCAACGGGGAGGATTGCCATTTCATTTGCATGAAATATCCAAAAGCTTGATCGTTTCACCCGACGCTACTCGGCTCGTCTCTGTTGCTCTAGACTGGCTTGCTAAATAGTTAGTATTGCTACTCTTATTTAACAATCCCTGATTTTCACCAGGCACCCTACTACTACTGTTGTCCGGACTTTCCTATCTTGGCGAACCAAGATCCATTGTCCTCTCCACATTCTTCCTCTTTATTATACCGCGAAATTTTGCTAATCTGTCGATGGACTCACAATGAGTCCAGTGAAAGGTAGATTTTATGTCAGATGATCAAAAACAAATTAGTGCGAGTGATGAGCTGGCTTTAGATGCCCTTAGTCAAGCGAGTCAGTCTAGTGAAAAACTTGAAACTGATGAAGAATTGAAAGAATCTAATGAATTAGCTGAAACCTTAACTTCGCTCCAAAATTTAATTGAAAAACACGCTCGTGAACTGACTCGGATTGAAGGTGAATTGAAAGAAAAACGCCAAAGTCTCAAAAATGTTTTCGACAATGATATTCAACTGACAGAGGCTCGTGAAGAAGTGGAAAAACATACTCAAGCGATGAAGGAACGCAAAGTACAACTACAAAACGATCCTCAGTCCACTTCTCTCAAAATTGATGTGGCCGAATTAAATCAACAGAAAAAAGAATTGGAAGAAACCTTGAGTAACCACTTGGTGAATTATCACGCTTTGACCAATTCCACTAGTTTTGATACCAGCGATGGTGATCAATGGGATTTTAGTATTAAGGCGAAGATTAAGGCGAAGAAGCTTTAAACATAAGTGAGCAGTGCTTAAAAATAAATATGATTAGAGCAATTGTTTTTGATATTGGAGGTGTATTAATAGACAATCCATGGCCACAAATGTTGTCCCATTACGCTAGCCGTCTTAATGTTAGTGAGTGGGATTTAGAAAAATTTCTCAAAGAATCAAAATTAATGAATGATTGGCCGAAAGGTGTTATTACAGAAAGTAAATTTTGGCGAGAAATCTGTAATAATTTAGATTGCCATTTGCCGACCTCAGAATCTTTATGGCTAGATGGTTTTAAGTTAGCATATAGAAAAAAACCAGAAGTTTTTAAATTAATTGAAACCTTACAAAAAAGAGGATTTCTAATTGGTCTTTTATCAAACACTGAGCAGCCAGTTGCTGAATTTTTAAAACGGGAAAATTTTCCAGATCTTGACGCTTTTATTTGCTCTTGTGATATTGGTGAAATCAAACCAAATCCTTTTATTTATGAAGAAATGTTAAAAAAATTAAATTTAAAGCCAAATGAAGTTGTATTTATTGATGATTTAAAAGAAAATGTTGAAGGAGCGAAAAAAGTTGGTATTTATGCTATCCAATTTACTAATTTTAGTGAGTTTCAAAAAGAATTATCAAACCTTTTGTGATATTAGATAATTTTTTTATTTTAGTTAAATAAAAAACCCGCTCTTTAGAAGCGGGTTTTTAAATTTCAAAATGAATTTTTCAAACTATGAACCGAGTCTTGCTCTAATTTTCGCAATAGCAATTGGCGAAATATTTTTAGTTTTCTTGAGAGAGTGAGCTCTCTTTTGTAAACGACTATGTTCAGCGGTTTTAATAGATTTAATCTTGGAAGGTTTTTGAAAATATCTGCGATCTTTAACTATCTGGACAATGCCAGTAGCTGCCACAGCTTTCTTGAACTGTCTGATTAAATCTCCTGTTGATTGATTTTTCTTAGCTCTAATGACGATTGGCAAAAAGAATCACCTCCCTTCCCATTGATTAACTATTAAGATAAGCGATTATATCCTACAAAAGTCTTGTTTGGAAGTTCTCTTTTTATTGCTCTTTTGTTAAACTGCTCGGGTGCGCATTTTGCTTGTCGAAGATAACTCATCTTTAGCTAAGCTGATCATGGTCAATTTGCAAAAATTTTATGCAATTGATTTGGCATCAACTTTACTTCGTGCGCGGTTTTGCTTAGACACCAAAGATTATCAAGCTATCATTTTAGATCTTGATTTGCTTGGTCAAGATTACGCAAAATTTTGCCATGACTTGAAGCAAACTAAAAACGATTTAGTTATTCTATTATTGAGCACACAATTCAATTTGTCAGAAAAAATCTCCTGTCTTAAAAAAGGTGCTGATTATTTAATTAAACCTTTCAATTTATTAGAATTAATGGCTAAATTGAGATGGCACTTGTATAAAATGGCGATTAATCAGCCTAAATTATCTACTCTCAATTTAGAACTGGATCAATTAAATCATCAAGTTTATCTTGATAATCGAAACATTTATCTTAATCGTAAAGAATATGCTTTATTAGAAGTCTTTTTAACTCATCAAAATCAAGTTTTAAGCAAAGCAGCTTTAGCTGAGCAAGTTTGGCAAGAAGAACAAGTTCTAATGAGCAATACGATTGCCAGTACCATTGCTCACTTACGAAAAAAAATTGGCAAAAACGTGATTAAAACCATTAAAGGTGTTGGTTATGCTATTCGTTAAACAAAGCAGTTTTCTTTTGTTTCCAACCACCCATTAAATGCAAATGCAGATGTTGTACATCTTGCACCTGGTCTCCAACATTCATAAACAATTTATAATTGTCCGCAATTTTTAATTGTTTGGCCATGTGACGCGCCAATTGCAATAATTGGACATAAAAACGCTGATCATCAAAAGCCACTTCTTCTAAATTACGATAGGCTTTTTTGGGAATGATCAAAACATGAACCGGAGCTTTGGGGTGAATATCATGAATGACGATAAAGTTTTGGTCTTCAAATTCAATCGAAGCAGGAATTTGGCGTTTGATGATTTGACTAAAAATTGAATCTGACATAAAAGCTTTAGCAATATAGTTTTTGAATTAAACGAATTGCTCCAGTTAAGCTCAGGGCACTGGCGATTTGATTGCGATGTTTAATGGAGCCATTGAGTAACATTTTGCCACTAGCGTGATAGAACCAAGTAGCTTTGGGATCAATTTCTTTAATAGCTTGATAGAGTTTTTCTAAATTTAATTGTGCATCCGGACGAACCTTGATCCTGATGTGGCCAAACTCAGGATCTTTACGAATGGCCAAAACATAACCTTTGACTTGAGCAATTTTAATGCTTTCGTCATTTTGAGTTTCTAAGCCCAGGCACTTACCTGCTCGAATGTTAAACTCCACGCCCTTATGAGCAATAATTTCTTCAGCTTTCAACCGATTGGTCATGCTCGCATAGGCACAATCTAAGGCTTTCATGCCGAAATGTAGTTGAGAATCATCATCATGAGGTTCAATGGATTCATGACCATGAATTAATTCATGCAAAGTAAACACGAAGCGATTGTTTTTAG
This sequence comes from uncultured Pseudomonadales bacterium, assembly GCA_964637295.1. Classification (GTDB taxonomy): domain Bacteria; phylum Patescibacteriota; class Microgenomatia; order UBA1400; family PJMF01; genus UBA1364. Next base: position 4,925 of record CAZWWE010000010.1, read on the forward strand.
CTTCTGGCCAATCAATTTCGCCAAAATGGTCAACGTCAAGCACGATTTTGATGATTTCGATCAAGGCTAAGTCCTTGACAATTTCTGGTCTGGTTTGCTTGAGATAGTCGAAAACCAAGGTGGCAGCGCAGATTTCGCGACTCGCCTTTTCTGTTTGATGATGATCAAATTCTCCCAAGCCAGTGTCAACATGGGTGACTTCGTGTAATTGACAATTAAATTCTTTTTCAGCAACTTCTAAGGCAATGGTTTCACCTGGATTGACAAAAGCAACTTTGGCATTGGCGTAGTTTTGAGCATCAAAGCGTTTAAGTAGCCAAACTGAAGTAATGGCATCGAGATCAGGAGCATGATGAGTAACAATGAGTTTGCGAGCTGCTGAATTCATAGCTTTTATTTTAACATTGATTGGACAGATTAACTGAAACCATTCTTTACCATCTAAAAAGCTCACTACAACGACCACCAAAACCAGCTATATTTGCTTGGTTTTAGTGGTGCCCCTCACCGGGATCTATCTAGTAATATATATTTCTTTATAGAAAAATATAGAAGCAAAAAAGATTGATGATTGAGCATATAATAATTATGCATGATAACGACAACATTATTATATAGGTCTATTTTTTCTTGCAATTTTTGCAATAATGACACAAAAATCAAAAATTTCGCCAGATTTTTTTTAGTAGCCACCAGATAACACGAAAAGGAGCAGTGATTAAGGTCCACGCAAATGGTGGCTGATCATCTTCTCCCCTCACCCACGCAGAAATCACTAACCACTTATTTTCTTTTTTAAGATAAGCAGCTATCACCTGATAATGACGATGATTCAAATTTTTAATGAATTTAAATTTCCCGTCTTTCAAAGTAAAAGTTTTGTCTGGCTTAAGAATAATTTTTTCAAGCAAAGCAATTGCAATTCTTCTAGATTTAGCTCTCGCCAGAGCATGTTTACTGAGAATGATTTTGGCCATTGTTTGTTTGATTATTTTTTTAAACGCTCCAAAACAGTTGCTAAGTCAAGTATTTCTACTTGCTCTTGTTCTCGGGCTTTCCATTCAATTTTTTCTCCATTTCTTGGAGAAATGACTAATCTGATTGGTAAACCAATTAGATCTGCTTCAGCAAATTTGCTGCCAGCTGATTGCAAGCGATCATCAAACAAAACCTTGATGCCATTTTTTTGCAAAGTTTGATAAACGTTGTTGGCATAATCTTCAGCTTCATTGAGACCAATTAATTGAACTGTATAAGGGGCGACTGATTCTGGCCAAATAATGCCTTTTTCATCATGATATTTTTCCACGATTACCCCCATACAACGACTAATACCGATACCGTAACAACCCATGATCGGATATTTTTTTTCACCTGCTTGATTAGTAAAAGTTAAGTCAAAATCTTGACTGAATTTTTGACCAAGATCAAAGACATTGCCGACTTCAGCAGCCCGAGCAGCCTGGAGTGGAGCGCCGCACTTGGGGCAAGCGTCACCCTCTTTAACTTGGGCTATTTCTTGATTAACACAGTAATCGCAACTGTCACAATAAAAAATATCGTCTTCACCAGCATCGGTTCGCACCATAAATTCGTAGGAAATTTTATCACTAAAACTTCCACCTGATGCCTCAGTGACTTTTGCATCTAAACCTAAAAGCTTGAAAATTTTCAAGTAAGCTTTTTTAACTTCGCCATAAAATTTTTCAAAATCTGCTTGGTTTTCATGAAAGCTATACATATCTTTCATGAAAAATTCTCGCCCCCGCATAATGCCAGATTTTGCTCGCAGTTCATCGCGATATTTCCACTGAATTTGATAAAGCGCTAAGGGTAAATCTTTATAAGAATTAATTAGTTCTTTAGCCAAAGGAGTCACAATTTCTTCGTGACTTTGACCAAGCGCATATTCTTTATCTGTACGGCTTTTTAGCTTGAAGAGTACGTCTATTTTATCCCAACCGCCCGTGGCAAGCCAGTTGGCCTTAGGATGTAGAGCTGGCATCAAAATTTCTTGACCACCGATAACGTTCATTGCTTGACGGACAATGTTTTCGATGTTGCGTAAAACCTTTAGACCAAGCGGTGTGTAAGTATAAACGCCCGCCATTAGTTGACGTACGTAGCCAGCTTGCACTAATAACTTGTGATTAATCGTGTCGGCGTTGGCTGGAGCGACTTTATTGACTTTGAAAGCTAATTTAGATAATTTCATAATTTTAAATCCAATCAAGTAAAGCATTGACAAATAAAGCACTTAAATCAATTTGTTTAATTTTATCAGTCAGAGTGCTTTGAGCAATAGAATTGCTGATAATGACTTGATCCAGTTGGCTTTGCGCAATTTTTCTCAAACCATCATTGCAAAAAATGCCGTGCGTAGCAGTAAAAATCACTTGCTTAGCTCCTTCTTGTTTGAGCAAATTGGCGATACTGACAGCGGTGCCACCAGAAACAATCACGTCATCAAAGAGCAAGGCATTTTTGCCAGCGATTTTGCCTCCATGCAAAGCGTGAGCAGTGACAGCGCCAGTTGCCAAATCACGACTTTTGTCGATGTTCAATAAAGGTAATTGCAGAGTACTAGCCAAATGACGGGCTCTTTTGAGACCGCCAAAATCTGGGCTAACGACAACCGCATTATTTAGATAGCCTGCTGTCTGCAAATAATCAACAAAGAGTTGATCAGCAGATAAATGATAAGTGGGTACCGAAAAGAAACCAGGAATACTGGGATTGTGCAAATCGAGTAAAAAGACTCTGCTTACAAAACTATTTGAAAGCATGTCGGCAACAACCTTGGCGGCAATGGCTTCACCGGGTCGAAAAACTTTATCTTGCAGCGAATAACCTAACCAAGGAATAATGAGCGAAACTTCTTTAGCTCCCAATCTTTCCAGAGCGTCAATGATGAGCAGGGTTTCGATTAAATTTTCGTCAACTGGCTGAGAAAAGGATTGCACTAAACAAACTTTTCGACCCCTGACTTGTTTTTCATTTTTCAACCAAATTCTTTTTTCATCATTGGCAAATTTGGTAATTTCCAGATCAATGTACTGGCTAGTAATTTCAGGAACTTTTTTTTTGAGAGCGAGAAAAATAGCTTGAGCCAACTGAGGATTAGAAGAACCAGCAATAATGTTCATAGCTAGAGATTATAGCATTTTTTCCAAGCGTTATTTACTTTATGTGAATGATCTCTTGCGCTACTTGCAAGACTTGTTTATTTAAGTCAGCTGACTTTTGTGCAGCGTTCAAGACTCGCCATTGGTTTTCGTATCTTTTTTGCAAAGCGAGATAGCTCATTCTGACCAAGTTTGCTTGTTCTAAACCTGTGTTTGCATCAGCCCTATCTTTTGGGTTTTTTTGTTGTCGCTCATGAGCAATACTTGGGTCAAGATCAAAGAGCAAGGTTGCTCCTCGCTTTGGATTTAAGCGTAGACCAAAGATCCGCCACCAACTTTCAATGGTTCTTCTATTAAAAGTGTTAAAAAAGTTAAAATTATGGGCCAAAATTGAAGCCAGCCAACCATCTCGTAAAATAACAGGCGGCGGTTGACCCTGTTTATTTAATTTTTCGATTTCTTTCTCCAATTCATTCTTTTCACAAATTTTTAAAAAAGTGGCGATCATTGCTTGGGCTAAAACTGGATAAGCCCTCAAAACCTCAGGAGGGAAAAATGAGCTTTCTAGGGCATCAATCCTAGGTGATGGAGTAATTAAAGTTGGAATTTGGACACCAGTTAATTGATGAGCCAATGTCGCCAATTGAACAGTTTTGCCAGATCCACCAATGCCTTCAAAAATTATTTCGGTGGCCTGAATAGGTGGTTTTTCTTGAGTTGACATCTATGGCTCCTTTCAAAACGATATTATATACTATATTTTGATATATTATAAAACACTGATTTGAATTGCTTAGCTCGATCAGGCGAACCAATGTCTTTTGTTCATATTGGTTTTTTCAATAAAAAAAGACGCATAAATGCGTCTATTTTTCTTTGTGAGTCAGGTGGGACTCGAACCCACGACACCCTGCTTAAGAGGCAGGTGCTCTAACCGACTGAGCTACTGACCCTAATTTTTTACCAGTGAGCATTATATCAAAGTAATTAGCTTTTTTCTGTGCACTCGAGAGGTTTTTGTGCACCTGAGAGGGGTCGAACCTCCACTAACCCAGTTCCGAAGACTGGTGCCCTATCCATTAGGCCACAGGTGCTTATTTAAGCTAATTGTATTATAAGCCCGATCAGGCATTTCTTGGACTAGCTATTTTCTGGCTGGCAAATTAGTAAATTGAAATATTTTTAAAAAAAGATCATAAGTAAAATATAGTATAATCGCTTTATCAGCCGAGATGGCGGAATGGTAGACGCGCACGTTTCAGGAGCGTGTGGAGTAATCCATGGAGGTTCAAGTCCTCTTCTCGGCACAAGCTTTATCGCATATAATAGCGAAGTCTAAAGCCCGGGTGGCGAAATGGTAGACGCGCAGTCTTGAGGTGGCTGTGGAGTAATCCATGGAGGTTCAAGTCCTCTCCCGGGCACCAATTTAGGACCTTCACATTTTTCTGATCGGGCAATTAGCTCAGTTGGTTAGAGCGCATCGTTTACATCGATGAGGCCATAGGTTCGAGACCTATATTGCCCACCTGGTATTTTTGGATAAATTAGTTAAAATATAAAAGTGTGCAAATGCCAAGCTAGCCAAGTCGGTCACGGCACATGTCTGAAAAACATGGGATCTTGGTTCGATTCCAAGGCTTGGCACAGTTTTTATTAAAAAAGTAAAAACAAGCTGTTCTTTGAAAAATGATCATGCGAGAGTAGTTCAGTGGCTAGAACGTCTCCTTGCCAAGGAGAAGGTCGCGGGTTCGATCCCCGTCTCTCGCTCCAATTTTGCTTTGGAAGTTTCACGTCAACATCATCACTTAGACCTGGCTTTTAATCAGTCAGTCATGAAAGTTTTCAAAATTAAAAAGCAAACTTTTTAGCCAAAACTAGGCGGATTGCTATGATTATTTTGAAGATGTCTTTGGATTAATCTGCCGTTTTCTTGTATTCCAGCCAGTAATTGAATTTTCGCTGCGCTGAGCACGGTTGCAATGTTTTCTGAAGTTAAATCCATGCCTTTTCTTCTTGTGATCTTTTCGCCACCCTTGCCTTCGACTGTAGCGGGTTGAACGCAAGTCACAATTTCTGTGGGCAATAAATATCTTTCGCCAGCCCATGTGTAAGAAAATTGAAAGACCAGCGTGTCAACTCCATCCTGATCATTACAACATTGACGCTCATTGAAGATCTGATAAGAACCCGTTGGATCTGTTTGATTTAATTGCTCAATCGCTTGTTGCACTAATTTTTTAGCTTCTTCAAGAGAATAAGTCGACTCAGGCAGTCTGAGGGCAGTTTCTTGTGCAGGAGTTAAACTCATTTCGGAATTAGTAATTGTTTCAGTCATCTGATCTTTCTTTGATATCGCTACTAATATTCTGATAATTTTAGTTAACGGAAATACTTTTGCCAAGTAGTGAAAATAGTGCGTAAAACAATAAAAATCGGCACGGCTAGTAATGCTCCCACCACACCAAAGAGTTTGGCGCCGATCAAAATGCCCAAGATTGAAACCAGCGGATTGATATTGACGCTACTGCGCATAATTTTAGGCACAATTAAATTGTTTTCTAATTGCTGAACCAGGAGATAAAGCACGCTGACCGCCAAAGCTGCTGGCCAACCAAAAGTCAAGAAAGCAACAATAATGGCTGGAACTGCTGAAAAAACAGGTCCGATGTTGGGTACAATTTCCAAGAGACCAGCAATAATGGCTAAGGGCAAAGCGTAAGGCACTTGTAAAATGATTAGACCTACGAAAGTTAATAAACCGATGACAGTCATCAAAATCATTTCACCTCTGATCCAATTGCCCAGTTGATTATCTACTTCATGAAAAAAGTTTTTAATTTCTTTAGCTTGATCTTGACTAAAAAAACTCGCCAAATCATCAATAATTTTTGGTTTTTCCAGCGAAAAATAAAGCGCAATCACCATGGTGGTAATGGCCACAAAAGCACCGGAAAAAGTCGAGCTCAAGATAGTAAAAGCAGTGCTGATAGAAGTACCAAAAGTATCTAGTAAACCCTTAATACTCCCAAAATTAACTTCAAAATCTTTGAGTTCATCTTGGAAAATCAGCGGTAATTGAATGTTGGTTAAGAGTACGGAAAGCTCTTTGATCAAAGGTGGGAAAATAAAGGCGACAAATAGCGATAAGACCAGGAGAAATAAAACATAAGCAATCAGCACACTAAAAATTCTGGGCCACTTGAGTTGGTGTTCTAAGCGATCGATGCCCTTATTTAAGCCAACGCTAATGATGTAAGCAATAAAAGTCATGAAGATAATGGCCTTGATCTGCATGGCCAACCAAATGCCAGCTATAAATAAAAAAGTAAAAATCACAATTGAAGGCGAAATTTTAACCGTTAAAGTGTTTTGACGAGAAAGATCTGACATAGTTTCAAATATAGCAGGTGTCAATGATTTTGTCAGCGATCTTTTTGGTTTTTTCTGCATCAATCTTCATTAAACCAGCGCGTTTTTGCCACCAGGTGTCTTGTCTTTTGGCATATTGGATTTCTGCTAGCTGCCATTTTGCTAAACAAGTCGGAGTGTCAATTTCTCCGCGAATTAATTGTGCTAATTCTTCAAAACCTGTACAGGTAGTCGCTAAAACACTAATTTCTTTGTTTTGTAGTTGCTGCTCCACTTCATTTTTGGCCAAAGTAAAGCGATCGCAAACTCTTTGTTTAATTTTTGTTTCACGGACTGCTTTTGGGAGTGCTAAATAGAAGATTTTACTTTTTTGCTTGCTAATTTGCTTAGTGGTGGCAGGGTGTTTAGCTTTATACGAAGCAACTTCAATTGCTCTCACTAAACGGCGGGGATTATTTAGGTCAGAATTATTCATGCTCTCTAATTTTTTTTGGTCTAAATCTTTGAGCTGGGTTTGTAATTCCGCTACACTTAATTTTTCTAATTTTTTACGCAAGATTTGGTTTTGGGGAACAGTAATGGTTTCTGCTGGGTCAGTAATTTGCTGTTGGTAAAAACCGGTCCCGCCCACCACCAGCAAAATTTCCTGGTTACTGAGCCGCGACTTAATTTGAGTAAAGAGTTTTTGAAAATGAGCCACTGACCAATCATCGTTGGTGTTAATCATAGAGACGCCATGTAAAAAAATGTTTGTGTTTTGCTTGGCAAAATATGGGTAGTTAAAAAGACTACTTTTAGAGGCCAAAAAATCGTGTGCTAAGTCAGCTCCGCTTAGATTTTCTAGACCACGGTAGACCTGTCTAGAGTCTGCGGAAAGTAAATGCACTGCCCTAACTAATTTGAGGGTTAAAAGTTTTTCTGCCAAAGCCAGGGCGGCGGCAGTTTTCCCAGTGGCGGTAGCGCCCACTATTGATATGATTTGATTTTCTTTGATATTGTTTGACATATTTATTTTTGTCAAATTTAAGCTTGATATATCAGTCAAAAATTTCTAAAGGCTAGATTAGCAGAGTTTCACTTGTTCTGCTAACTGGAAGTAGTAAACTAAACTACTTTTGGACGCTCTCCTAAGTGTTTTTTATTGATGATTTCGTCCAAAATATCCCAGCGTGCTTTTTTGACTTGGTATGGAACATCGTCCTTATATAGCTTCTCTGACATGGTGCCAGGACGCGGCGAATAGATGTTGACAAAGCCCACGTGCCAGCCAACTTCTTTGGCAAGTTTAACCGTGTCTTGAAATTCGTCATCAGTTTCACCGGGAAAGCCCACGATGATATCAGTGCCGAGTACTAAATCTTTAACTTTTTGGCGCAACTTTTGCACGACCAGTAAATAGTCTTCGCGGGTGTAGCCACGATTCATGCGGTGTAAAACACTGTTGCTGCCTGATTGCACAGGAAGATGAATAAAGCGATCAATTTTGGGATTACGAGCAATTTCATCAATTAGTTCATCATGGAAGTCCCAGGGATTACTACTTAAAAAACGGATAGTTTTGATCGTTTCAAATTGACTAATGGCTTGTAACAATTTGACGAAGGGTGGTGTGCCTGCGACACTCAAATATTGGGATTGGTTACTAGGCAAGTCTTCTCGCTTGAGATCGCCATGCAGCATCATTTTGCGAGCACTAATGCCCAATTTTTCTAAACCCCAAGAATTAACATTTTGTCCAATCAAAGTAATTTCGCTGTAGCCGTCTTTGATCAATTCTCCAACCTCTTCCATGATATCTTCGAAGCTACGTGAGGCCTCACGACCACGGGCAAAAGGGACGATGCAGTAAGTGCAAAAAGAATTGCAGCCAGTTGAAATTGGCACAAAGGCGTGTTTTTTATATTTGCGAATGGCTTTTTTGGCAAAAGCCATCTTATTAGTAGGGACAAATTCATCAATCATGGGGAGCATTCGACGCAAGCGTTCAACTCCGTGATGCAACATACAGCCGGAGAAAATTACTTTAGGTGGAGTTTTTTCTGCTTCTTGGTAATAATCCATGACCTTACGTAAAAAAGCGCGTACTCGATCCTCTGCTCTTTCACGAATGCTACAGGTCACTAAAATTAATTCATCGCAATCTTGCCAGTTTTCTGCTTCAACATAGCCTTTATCTACATAAAGAGCAGCCAAGCGTTCCGCATCACTTTTGTTGGCTTGACAACCATAGATTTGAATAAAAAATTTCAATGAGGACATGACTGGTATTTTAGCATTCAATGCCTCAAGCTCAAACTTTCCCTTCCTTTCGACTAAAAATCTATTAGAATACGAGTATTAATATTTAATAGTATATTAGGCGCGGTACCAGAGTGGTCCAATGGCGAGGTCTGCAAAACCTTCGTTCGCGGGTTCGA
>CAZWWE010000011.1:0-11609 GCA_964637295.1 uncultured Pseudomonadales bacterium
ATCGAAGTCTCATAATTTAGAGACTCAGAGTGCCAAATGTGTCGTGACCTAGTCAACTCTGCAAGTGAGTCCGGTGGAGACACTGAGCGTGCTAACGCCGCCTCAGATTATTGAGCATAATGCGCCTCGTTTACACTCGTGTGCATTATTTAGCTCAATAAAGCGAACCAAGGATTTTTGTCAATACCGAATCTCAATTTACAAAAAAAGACGCATAAATGCGTCTATTTTTGTAAGTGAGTCCGGTGGGACTCGAACCCACGACGCACAGCTTAAAAGGCTGTCGCTCTAACCGACTGAGCTACGGACCCGTTGTTAAAAAGGCCATTACAAACTTGTTATTATAACAAAATTTTGGCTTTAGATAATCTCCAAATTGCTTTTCCTGAACTTCGCTATTTTTTGCCTCAAAATTGTCGTTAATCATTGACTCTCGAAACATAAGCCGCCGTTTCAGTGTCAATCAAAAGAGTATCGCCTGATTTAATAAACAAGGGAGCTTGAACTACCAAACCACTTTCCATCACTACTGGTTTTTTACCAGCAGTTTGGCGATCGCCTGCCACTGCGTCTTGGGCTTCAGCCACCGTCAAGCGTACTTTGGGCGGCAAAACTACACCAATGACTTGTTCATTGTAAATAGTCAAATAAATTTTAATTTCTGCCGTCAACATTTCCACTTTGTCACCCAAAATATGCTTGGGGACTGAGAGTTGTTCATAAGAACGTGGATCCATGAAAACCACTTCATTACCATCTAGGTACAAAAATTGCATTTCCTTAGTTTCGACGTCTAATTCTTCAACATTATCATGAGATTTGAAATTAAATTCGATGTTGGCGCCATTGCGCATGTCGCGCATTTTCACTCTGGTAAAAGCCGAGCCTTTGCCTGGAGAAACAAATTGAGTTTTGATGACGTAATGCGGAAGATCTTTATATAAGATATAAATTCCTTTTTTGATGTTGCCGGCTTTAATCGTTGACATAGATCAGTCTATTTTACGCCAGAGGCCTGGCTTTGGTCAAGTCATGAAGGTGGCGCAAATAATTCGCTGGCTGGGAAAAAAAGCACTTCGTCAATGTTGGCTACGTCAGCCAAAAGCATCAATAGACGATCAACCCCCACCGCCATACCACTGCAAACTGGCAAGCCTGTTTGCAAAGCTTCTAGAAAACTTTGATCCACAGCGCTAGTTTTTTTACCCAGAGTCTCGGCTAAAAACAAATCTTGTTGCAAATTCTTTTTTTGCAAAACTGGATCAGTGAGTTCACCAAAAGCATTACCAAGTTCCATGCCAGCGCAATAGACTTCAAAACGTTCTGCGAAGCGTGCATCTTGGCGAGTGGGCTGAGCCAGCGCCGACTGACTACTGGGGTAATCATAAACAATCACTGGTTGCGCCAAATTTCTCAACTGCGGCTCAATTTCATTCAAAAAAAGTTGCTGATAAAGTTCTTCCCAAGCAATCGCTGGAGAAGGCGGATGAAAATGGCGGAGATCGTATTGCAAAGCCAGAGCTTTGCGAGTCAGAGCTTTCAAATCAAATAATTCTTCGCTGTCTAAATCAAGATATTTAGCAAATAACTCAGCCACACTAAAGCGGGGATAAGGTGGCCGCAAATCAAGCCTTTGACCTTGATAAATAAAATTTTGAGGATCGCGTCCCAATTGCTCACACAAAAACAGCAATAACTGTTCAAAATCTTGCATGAGAGCAAAATAATCGACTCCTAGATGATAAAATTCGAGCAAGCTAAATTCGGGATTGTGCAGACCACCAAAGCTCTCTCGGTTACGAAAAGCCTTGCCTAATTGAAAAATACTCCCTAGCTTTGCAGCCAATAATTTTTTCATGGCGTATTCGGGACTCGTAGCCAAATAAGCGGTCTGCCTTTGACCAAGATTATCTTCCACTTGCGTCATTAAATGATCTAAATAAGGTTCAGTGCCAGCATGGCGCAGAAGCAAAGGTGTTTCAACTTCATGAAAAGCTTGGTGCTTAAAAAATAAGCGAATGACTTCATTGACTTGCTCGCGCAATAAAAAGCGTGCCCTTAATTGCTCATCAGTCCGCATTTTTTGCCAATTCTGCATATGTGAAATTTAATTTCTTAGATATTAATCGCCTTCAACGAAATATAAACCAAATATAGAGAGAGTAGTAGCAAAGACTCTTTTTTGTCCAATTTATTGCGACTGCCAATAAACAAAACCACAATAATCACACTGAATAATAAATAAGGAATATCAAACTGCACCAAGCCACGCTCCACTTGCCAGCCACTAATTGAGGCGCCCAGTGCCATGGCCACTGCAATGTTGACAATTGTCCCGCCTACCAAATTACCCATCGACAAATCTCTAGAACCTTTAAGCGCGGCGGTAATCGCGATCACTAATTCTGGCAAGCTGACACCAAAACCCAACAGCACAATACCTACCGTCGCTTCACTAATGCCCAATTGCATCGCCAAATCTACGCCTTTAGTCAAAACTATTTGTGAGGCTTGGACAATCATGACTAGACCAAACAATAGTTTGGCTAGGTCGAACCAACGCATTTTTTTCCTAGTTAATTTATTTTTAATTTTTTCGCCCATTTGCGCTAAAAAGTTTTGGCGACTGGAATAAAAAACATAAAAACCATAAAAAATCAATAAACTCAAGCCTTCAAGACGCGCGATAAACCCGTCGCGACTGAAAAGATAGAATAATAGAGCCGCTAAAATTACAAAAGCTGCATTAAAAAAAACATTTTTCTTTTTGAAACGAATGACTTTCAATAATCCAGAAATGGCGACTACTAAAATCAATTGATTCATCGAAGCCCCAATGGCGTTGCCGACCACAATCGCTGAGCTATCTTGACCATGGAGGCTTTTGATCGCTCCCGTCACTGACAAAGTAATTTCTGGAAAACTAGTGCCCAAGGCCACGACGGTCATGCCCACGAAACTCTCTGACATCCCCCAAGCTTTGGCGAGCCGCGTGGCGGCTTCCGTGATCAGATTAGCGGCGAGCCAAACAAAAAACAAGGCAATGATAAAAATGAGTAGAGTAGTACTTAGCACTGCTTTATTAAAGCAAATTTTAGCGACGAAGGTAAGTGGCTTTATTCATAACGCAAGGCATTGAGCGCCGAAATTTTAGTTGCGCGACGAGCCGGATAAATTCCAGTAATAATCCCTACCAATAAAGCTAATAAACTGACTGCCAAAATAAAAAGTAGTGGTAAATGAGAGATGTCAATTAAACCCACACCTTTGAACCAAGCGAATAGAGATAAAGCAAAGCTCAAAATTTCACCCAATAAAAATCCCAACACGATGCCTAATAAACCACCAAAAAAGCCCATGATCATTGATTCGGTTAAAAACAATTCTTGGACTTCGGCGGCTTTCATACCCATCGCTTTCATCAGGCCCACTTCTCTCGTTCTTTCTAACAGAGAGATGGTTAGGGTATTAAACATCCCCAAAGCTGCTACTGATAAAGCTACAAAACCCAATAAAGCCAAAAAGGTTCTCACTGTGGCAAATAAAGAATTAATTTGAACGACCGTATCAGCAACTGATCTGGTCACATAGCCCATAGCTTCAATTTGTTTTCTAGTTTTTGCAAGCTCGCTTTGATTTTTGAGAATGACTTTAATTTGTGAATAATTACTGATGCCCAAAGATCTTAAGTCAATGAAAGGTACATAAAAAACTGGAGTTTTTTCCTCTGGAGTGACTCCTACGATGGTGTATTCACTAGGAGCAGATTCAATTTTAGCTGTCGCATCATTTAATAAGGCTCCAACGACCACAAAAGAAACTGTAAATTTTTGCCCTACCGCAGTGTTTTCATCTAAGCCTAATACTTGCAACATGGCGCGATTAACTACTGCTTGTTTAGTCGCTTGCTGAGATAAATTAACAGTTTGTACAGTACTGAGCGCAGTTTGAGCTGCTTCTGAAGCGATGATCACCCAACGCTCATCATCCCTAACTGGCAAAACCGCCAAAGCACTTGGTGAAGCATGATTTGCCAGGCTGTTACTAGCGGCACTGGCGGTGGCGACCGCAGTCGATGTAGCAGGATCAGCAGCTTTACCCTGAATGTCCAGGCCAATTAAAGAAAAATAGCCTTCTTGTTTCACTTGCTGACCTTTTTCATCTCTTAAGACTAAGTAGCGTCCATCTTCACAATCACCTTCGCTATCTGCTTGACAAGTTTGTTCTTGCCACAATAAGACCGGAGCGCGAAGCCACTTACCCAAAGCTGAGCCAGAAGCCGTCTGTCCACTGGCTCCTAAATCTGAAGGAGCAATGTATTTTTCACCCCAAATTTCTTCGGCCATCTCAATGCCTCCAGATTTTTTGGTATAACCTAAAATTTTCGCGTCAGCTGAAGCTCCAGCGCGCACCCTAATCCAAGTATTGGGTTTGATCGTGTATTTGACTTCTTGAATTTTTTCTCCCAACTCACCAGTTTTTTTATTAAGATAAGTTTGCGTTTGCGTCTTCGCCAAAGCTTGAGTATCCACACTTAAAGCATTACTAGCAAAAATTTCACCAGCGATGGGCTTAATTGCTGATTGTTTGAGATAATCTGCAGTTACTCCATAAACTGCTACGTCAGAAACAGAATTTTGGTAATTAACTCGACCGACTACGGCAATTAAGGGTAAAGCCTGTTCAATGCTGGCTAAATCAGCAAAGTCAGCCAAAGTTTGATCATTTAACTTCACTTTACTACCAGCCTGGATATTAACGTCGGCTTGTCTCATTTCTTCTAATCTCACCACTCTGCTAATGACTAATTGTTGCAAACCATAACCGATAGAAACCAAAAATACGATGGCGGCAATACCGATGGCCATACCGCCAATCGTTACCATAGTGCGGGTTTTTTTAGCAGCCATATTACTTAGTGACAGTTCGATTAAATTTAAACGCGAAATGGTGCCACTGCGCTTTAATTCTAATAAGTTAATTAAGTGTTGATAGGCATTACTTAACTTGATGTGTAGCTTTTTTTTCAAACTGACTGGCCACAAGCGCCAAGCAAGGCAACTTTTGACTGGCTTGCTCAGCAATGATAAGGATAATAATAAAATAAAGGTAATGAGGCGCAATAAAAAATTCAATGGATTGCTGTTTTTTTGCCTAGTTTGACTTAGCATTTTTTTTGAGGTCGCTGACTTGCTCATAGTGATAATTTCTTGCTTACTTGACCACTTTTGTGTTGTAATTCTGTCATTAATTTGGCTTTATCTTTTTCACCATAAACCCCAATGATCTGTCCATTAAACATACGTATGGCAGTTTTGGCAAAACTTAAATATTCCAAGTCGTGAGTAACCATGATAATGGTTTTTTGAGCCTGTTGATTTAAAGCCTTTAATAGTTGCATCAATTCTTGACCAGCTTCATAGTCTAGATTACCAGTTGGCTCATCGGCCACAATTACTGCTGGATTGATGACCAAAGCTCTGGCTAGGGCCACTCGCTGCTGCTGTCCACTAGACAGCTCACTTGGAGCATAATTGGCCCAAGCTGACATTTCTACTAGTTGCAAAGCCTCTTGCGCCTTAGGTAAAGCAGTTTTTTTGTCTTGACCAAGTAATTGTAGAGGGAAAACTACATTGTCCAAAACGCTTAAAGCGCGCAACCAATTCGGCTGCTGATAAACCATGCCGATGTATTTTTTTCTGAAATCTGCCCGTGCATCTTCATCTAATTGCTGATAAAGATCTTGATCAAAAAAACGTACCTGACCAGAATCTGGTTCCTCCAAGCCCAACATCGTGTGCAATAAAGTTGATTTGCCACAACCAGAAGGTCCAAAAATCACAGCAAAATCTGCTGTTTCGATTGCTAAATCAATATTTTTCAAAACTGGCACTCGATTGGCCGCAACTTGAAAGGATTTATTAAGCTTTGATAATTGAAAAAGGGCTGGCATATGATCTTATTGCTTAAATCCATTTAAAAAGCCAAAGGCTTCTTGCAAATTGCTAATCACTAAATTCAAAGCGTTGTCAGTTATTTTGGGAGTAATGGTCACGGTATCAATAGAATTACCAAGATTGGCTGCCTTATCTTTAGAAAGGGCTCTCAAGTGATAAACTTTACTCGGAGTTAAACCTGAAATAATCACCAGATGATTATAAGTTAAATTACTATCTTCTTGAGTTTTAGAATTGTAAGTGGTTCCAGTGCCTTCACCAAATTCCACTTGTGACGTGGCAGGTTCATCAGTGTTCCAAGATACGATTAGCTGTGCCGTTGATTCTTGAGCAGTTGAAGGAGCTTGCGGCACTACCGTGCCTTCAACATAAAAGTCGCTAACTTGTGGTGGGCGAGTGTCAGTGGCCGTAGTGACGCTTTGGGCATCTGAAACAGCTTCGTTGCCAATTTGATCGCGACCTTTGACAATTAAGGTGTAATTAGTTTCTGGGGCCAAACCACGAATTAGCATTTTATGTTCGCCTTTGACGAAGGTCACGTCCACTTCATTACGTACTTCTCCCGGTTTATCTTGAGGATAATAAGTCACAATAGAAGAAATATCAGTGTTGCTAGTCCAAGTCACCAAAAGGGTTGATTGAGCCGTATTCATCACTTGCTGAATTTTGACGCCAGTGATTTTTGGCCTGGGCAAAGTGGCAAAATCTAAAACTGTGCCCTCATATTCACTGCCGTCGCTATCAAAAGTATTAATTTTGTAATAATATTTTGTCCCGTCCAGCAAATCGTCTAATTCCATGGTGTAAGTGGTTTCCGCTTGTGCAGTCGAAATTTCTTTGGCACCACCGAAACTAGTGCTGGTACCATAATAAATTTTGACTTTACTGGCGTCTTGAATGGTGAACTGAATCGTGGCCGAACTTAAACCAAGATTTCTAACACTGACTTCTTTGACTGTCGGCGCAGAACTAGTTTTGAAAGTTTTTTCGGCACTGATCCCAGTATTGCCATCTTCATCAGTCCATTTGACTCGATAATAATATGTCGTAGCAGGATTGAGCCCAGATAATTGCAAGCTGTGTGAACTTACTTGGGCAGAATTACTTGGCTCAACTTTTTCATAACTTCCTGATTTAGTGCCGTATTGAATTTTGGAATCGGCGCTGCGACTTGTGGACCAGCTAATCGTCGCTCTTCTCGTGGTAATTTCCGTCACTTTGGGATCAGCATCTAAACTAGGAGGACTGGTCCATTTACCAGTAGGTGTGATGCTAACCGCATTGGTGCCTGATGACAAAGCATTGGCCCCATCTCTGGTATAAACCTTGTAAAAATAATTAGTCGAAGAGGGTGTATTATCCACATAAGAAAGACCGGTACTGCTGCCTACTTGCGTAAAATTTTGCCCATCACTAGAGCGATAAATTAAATAAGTTAAATTACCTGCTCCTTGATAGCTGGGAGCTGCCCAAGTCAAAGTAACATTCCACTGAGCTAAATTTTTAATTGAAGAATCAGAAGCTACTAAATCACTGACGTTATCTGGATTGTTGGAGTTCAAAGTAAAAGTGCCACTAATATAATTTGACGGTGAATAATTGGGTGTTCCTGCATCATCGACCGCCACCACATAAACTGTATTGCTGCCTTTATTAACATTGGCTAAAGCTGTTTCTGCCACTGTAACGCTATTGCCATTATCAATGTAAGTCGAGCTATTACTTTGCAAAGTCGCCAAAGTAGTGGGAGGCGGAGTATTAATCATGTAATAATAGTGGGCAATGTTTTGACCAGCAGCAGCAGTCGCGCTTGGCCAACTTAGCGCGTAAGCATTGGTGCTTGAATCAGTAGGCGAAACAGTAACTGCGCTTAAATTGGCAAAACTTGGCGCCGCACCACCATAAGACAAATTACAAGTTCTCATCGTAGCATCTGGAGAAACATTACCGGCCAAATCAACCGTTCTAAAGTAAATAATATTGCCACCAGCAACAATTTGCGGAGCATCTAAATCTTGAGTCAAAGTACGCACGCTGTCTGTCAAAGGCAAATAAGAATTACTACCAATCAATGCACTACTACGTGTTCCCAGCCAGGTGTTATTAGTCGAATTAATTTGATATTGCCAACCCAAAAGCCCAGCGTGGTCATCTTTGGCGGCTGGAGTGCCAGCCGTAGGCCAAGAAAAATTCATGTCCGCCACATTGGAAAAAGAACCGGCTGCACAAGAAATATAAACTACATTACTTGGAGGAGTATCATCGAAACGAAATTGGAACTGAGCACTAGCTCCACCATAAACATTGCCAGCATTGTCTAAAGCTTTGACATTGAGATAGTACGAACTGTTGCTACTACTCAACCAAGGATCACCGCGATATTCATCAACTGCCAAATCAAGTGAAGTAGCAGTCGTTAAAAATTGACAAGTGCTGCCAGTGGTATCCACCGGACTCGTACCTAATAAACCCTTGCTCGTGGCGGGGTTGCCATTGGCATCTGTACCCAGATAAAGACAATAACCTCTAATGCCGCTGCCTCCTTCGTTATCGGCTCCAGCTGTCCAAGAAAAATACGGAGTGGGATTATTAGTCCAATTATTAGTACTCAATTGTGTTCCGCCGTTGCTTTTATACATTACGATCTCTTTGGCATTTTGCTCCGGAGGATCATTGTCGGTAGTCAAACCAATAGACAAATGGGGCAAGTAGGGCACTGCATTGCCAGAAAAAGTAAAAATGGCCTTAATAGATATTTTTTGTGACTCAACTGGCAAAGCCTGCATAGCTGCTTGAGTTAATTCTGTCTTGTCATTACTGTGTGAAGTGGAATTACTAGCAGTTTCCCAAGAATCACCATCATAATATTGCCAACTACTGCCAGCTTCACAAGTTGTTCCATCATCGGTGCAAATCTGGTAGCGAATTCCGCTGTTGTCGCTAGAAGTAGCATCTTCATTGCAAGTGCCATCACCTTCAAGTGTGCCTTCACAAAAAGTATCCCAACTGGAAACCATTTCATTTTGATAAGTCGTGGTTATCACACTGTAGGTGCCCTGTCTCGCCAAAGTGAATTCATCTACAGCAACTGTCTTGCCAGCTTTGATTAAGAGCCCATATTCTCGATCAGTGGGTCCTCCCGTCAGCGTGCCGCTTAATTTGTACCAATCATCCGCCACTGGCTCATAAGTGGTATCGAGAGGAAGACCATCGTAATAAAGCGAGGCTACATTTTCATCAACTGCTGTGCCTTCACTTCCTGCAGTTTTATTGTAAACATAGACTGAAAAATCATAAGTTTCTTCATCGCCCAAATTGACAATTTGATAAAGTTTACCATCTGATGCAGGTCCAACTACAATCGTATTGCCTCCGCTTGAATTATTAGCAAAAAAACCAGAATCACCGTCATGACTCTGAGTGATGGTGGTATCGCTGGCACAGCGATAGCCAACAGAAAGATTTTGAAAATCTGGATCATGACCTAAGTTCATAGTAAATAAACCAGCATCAGAAATTGCCCCCCAGCTACCGCCACGATGAATTACATGATTGGTATTAACATATTCGTTATCACCGTAAGTCCAAATTCGACCAACTCCATATTCTGCATTGTAATTAGAGTTTGAAGGCCTAATCTGATCATATGAAAGCATGCCGTAGCTAGAAATGTCTATGAATTCTGCCCAAGGGCCAGAAAGCCCGCTAGCATCATCTGCAGACGAATATAATGTTGGCTGTTGATTTTGAGGAATTAAAGTATCAAAGGCATCAAGTTGCACGTGCTCCCAAACATTGCCAGATAAATCCCAAATGCCTGCGCCGTTGGAAAGAAACACAACGGCTTTATCACTGCGTTCTGTACCATATTCTGGATCAGCGCCGTTATAGCCCACGCTATCTACTTGCTCCACATTTCCTCTTTTTAAACCACCCCCCTCTGAAACCTTGCTTCCCACAACTCCATCTGCCCAGTTAATGGCTTGAGTTTCGGCATTGCGAGCAATGGTCATCCATTCGGCGTTAGTGATCAAATGAAAATTAGTGGGACAAGCATTTAGTGCCTGTTCATGTGTAATGTGCACAATCGGAGCACCAAAAGGTGAAGAAACTACTTTGTCTTTATCAAAATCTGCCAAATCACGATAATCTAAACCGCCAGCACTGTCCGCATAGGCATTGCAGGCAGCCGGCGTATCACCGAGTTCGTCGCCAGTACAATCATACTTAGCCTCATACTGCATTACTAAAAAGTTTTGCGTACCATAAAGCTCATCACCAGGCACCTCAGCTAAAAAAGCTCTACTAGGTTTAGCTGCCACCAACCAGGCATCAGTGTCAAATTCAAAAGAAGGATTAGCCAGTTCATTGGCGCCAACTTGTCCACCGCCAGGATAAGCTCCTAAGTCATTTACTTCTACTTGACTCTTCGCATAATCATCGGCACTGGACGAATCAAAAGTCCAAGTTTGTTGAGTGTCATTAAGGGCAAAAATTTGTGGATAAAACTTGTTTAGGGTCAAATAAGTGCCTATTACAAAACCAATAGAAAGAAAAAAAACTGCCACTAAATTAAATTGTACTCGATTGAAATGGAACCTCGGCTTCCATAGATAATGTTTAATTTTTGCGAATTTAGACATGACAAAAAAAGAGACTTAATTTTTCAAATTAATTCAGTATAAACAATTTGGAGACAGAAGTTAAAGGGGGAAAATTTGCACAAACTAGGGCTGATATTGATAGGTGATTTTGGTCACCAGCTTGCCATCTAGTTCGAGCCAATAAAGCGCATCTTTTAACCATTCGATTGCATCATCGGTTTCTAAAAAGATTTCCTGAAAATCATTTAGGTTCAAATAGGGTGCCGCTAATGGCCGATCGTCTTTCCACATCAAACCAATTTCTTTGAAGGCTGAAAAATCGATCATCACCTTGTCAGAAATTTCAAATGTCCTGATTTGTGGATTATTGTTGACAATTAAATAACCATTTGGATTACATTGCGGCAGATTTGATGCCAAATCAGCATTATTACATTTGCCGCTTAATTCATCGAGCCATTGCACATAATCAATAGTCAAGTAAGTTTTGTTGTCTTGATGATAAATAGATTTAATATAACCAATTTGTGATTCCGTACCATTTTGACTAGTATTAGCTTCTTCAGTGCTGGACGCGGGAGATAAATCTGGTGAAGGAGTAGTAGTCATTAAGACAGAATTGGCCTCGTCAGATTTGTTTGCTGCTTGCTTCAAATCATCAACACTCAAAATATAAACTACAAAACTTGCCAATAACAGAAATAAAACAATGATGAGCTTTGAATTGAGTTGGCCTTGCTTGAACATACCTTGTTCGCTTTTGCTTTACTACACTTCAGTAATAAAAACAGCTAAAACTATTGCGCTTACTGAGCGGGTGACCAGAATCGAACTGGCTTCTTCTCCTTGGAAGGGAGACATACTACCGGTGTACTACACCCGCACTTATGATTTTAAGCTTTTGCAATCTCGCTAAGCAACCTCAATAGTTTACCTCACGCTCTCTATAAAATAAAGTGAAATGTACTGGTCACGCACATTTGGCACTCTGATCGTTTCCTTTCTGCAATTGTAACAAATATTGATGTGGTGTCATTAGGTTGAGGGA
>CAZWWE010000012.1:0-10111 GCA_964637295.1 uncultured Pseudomonadales bacterium
ATCCAACCACATCATATTTCAGGGAAAAAGCATGCGCCAGCGGCAGGCCAACATATCCAAGGCCGACCACTGCGAGCTTTGTTTTACGACTTTTCAATTTGTCGAAAAGATGTTTCATAGATCCCTCCAATTTGGATATTAATCAAGATCTTACTTCAATCAATTGTGGCAATCAAGCTGTTTCATAAGTGGAGGAATTATTAAAAAAGGATAAATGTGAAATCTTTTGTTCAATTCTCAAATTTTCATATGAAACTTTATTTTACACATTTTGAAAGAATTTTCAATTTGGTTATTTCCTTTCATTGAATTATAATCGCTCTTATTTTAGAAAATCATATTTTGGACAATGAATAGCAGAAGAGAGACACACCTCTTGAAATTTAGGAGTAAGTAGTGGCTGTTGAAGTAGAACAATCTAAGGTTTCCAGGGTTATATATTTATCGTTGGGTTCGGTTTTGACAACAGCTATTACTTTGCTTTCCTTGATTATTTTTTCAAGGTATTTAAGTAAAGAAGACTATGCTACTTATCAGCAGACATTGCTAATTTATAATCTTTTTACTCCAGTTGTAACATTCGGTGCTGCGAATGTTCTTACAGTATTTATTCCTGGGGATAAAGAAAATAGAAAATTTGCTTTGCTATTGGAGAATTTATTGATTCTTGGCTTCTCAGGATTCATTTTTTCTAGCTTTCTTTTTTGGGGAGGTAACGAATTTCTTGCCTCTTATTTTAACAATTTCCGGCTTATAGAAATTTTGATTTTATTCTCACCAATCCCATTGTTTGTTTATCCCTCTCTTTTAGCAAGTGACTGTTTGTTAGTTCTTGGAAAAACAAAAACTTTGGCAATTGCAAACGTTTTTTCTAAAGGATTTGTTGGCATTTCTATTATAACTCTTTGTTTAATTGGTTGTGAGCTAAATGGAATCATTGA
This sequence comes from uncultured Pseudomonadales bacterium, assembly GCA_964637295.1. Classification (GTDB taxonomy): domain Bacteria; phylum Patescibacteriota; class Microgenomatia; order UBA1400; family PJMF01; genus UBA1364. The sequence goes on from CAZWWE010000012.1 coordinate 942, forward strand.
AGGATATGCAATCAGTCAAATTTTAGCAGCTGTTGTTGTAATTGGGCTAACTATTTATTTTATTCCAAAGGATTCTTTCAGGATTAGTTTTTCTTCTATGTATTCGATGGTAAAGCTATCTATTCCAATGGGTTTAAGCTCAATGCTGGCAACTATTTCTGGCTCAATGGATAAATTTATTGTTGCAACTTTTTTACCCGCTTCCGATTTTGCAGTCTATTCAAATGGTTCGTTTGAAATTCCTTTAATTGGTATTGTAACCGGTTCTATTAGTTTGGTTATTCTTCCAGAAATGCGGAAGTTTATTGTTCAAAACCAATTGCATGAGGCATTAAAAAGTTTTCGATCCGCTGCGGTCCATTCTGGGATGATAATAATTCCAGCTATGTTTTTTCTTTGGTTCAACGCAGAACAAGTAATTACTTTGGCATTTTCCAATAACTACGCCGCAAGTGCGGTTATCTTCAAGTATTTTTTACTTGCTATGCCTGCGAGAATTGTTAGCTTTGCCTTTTTTTTCTTAGCTTTGGGCCAGACATGGCTTGTATTGATAAGAAGCATTATTAGTCTGTTTTTGAGCTTTGCTCTAACAACCATTTTAATCACTAAATTTGGCGTTAAGGGAGCAGCCATAGCATCACTTCTAGTAGTATATTGCTGGAATACTTTTTTTAGCCTATATGAATTATCGAGATTGATAAGTGTAAAAATTTCTCAAATCCTTCCTTTATACTCAATCTTGAAAATTTTTGGATTGAGCTTTGCATCAGCACTTTTAATGGATTTTTCTTGTAAATTCTTTTCCGTTGGCTTCTCTAACTTAGTTTCATTATTATTAAAGTTTTTTATTTTTACTTTTTTTTGTATTATTCTTACTTATTATTTAAAAATAATGGATTTTGCTTTTTTTGAAAAAGCAAAAGCTAAAATCATTAACAATTTAAAGAGTTGAGGAATACTGTGAGCTCTCTTTTATCCAAATTTTCTTTTTTTGCAAACACAATCTTAAAATTGTGCTGGCGAATTATTTTGCGTTTACCATTTTGGAGCTCCATTCAAAGGGCATGCTGGCAAGGAGTAACGATTGGTAAAAATTGCCGTTTAGTTGGAAACGTTAGTGTTTTGGCTCTGAGCCATATTTAATTCGGATGGGGGACCATGTGAGTATAACTTCTAGTCAATTTATAACTCATGATGGAAGTGTTTGGGTTTTCAGAGAAAGTTTTCCAGATGCAGATTTGTTTGGACCTATTTCAATTGGCAATAATGTTTTTATTGGCGCAGGCTGTATAATTCTTCCTGGCGTAAAAATAGGAGATAATGTTATTGTTGGCGCTGGAAGCATAGTCAAGGGAACTCTAGAATCTGGTTTTGTATATGCTGGGGTGCCTGCTCGGCCAATAAAATCAGTCACTGAATATTGGGCGTCGGTAGAAAAAAATATTGTTATGACTAAATCTTTGCCAGCAAAAAGAAAAAAAGAGTTTTTGCTAAAAAATATCATAGAGAGAGTTTTGCTGGATGAAAAGCTGTTTTATTACCAAGAATTAATTTAAAAAATGATTATTACCAATTATTTACTTTGGCTCTTATTTTGCCTTCTTTCAATATTGGGGCTTTTAGCTGCTGCCGCGAATAACATGTCAGCAGGGCTTGTCTTGATTTTATTAGCAGATCTTATATTGATTTGTTGGGTTTCAAGATGCGAAAAAAAGTTTTTTAGTCCAATGGTAATTTTTTGTTTGTTTTTGGCAATTTATGGTTGGTATGGAGTTTTTCTTTTTGAGATTTTTCCTGAATATGGTGGGGAATTTTATCTAACTTCAAAAAGTGCATTTGAGTATTTGTTATGTAATTTTTTGGCTAAATTAGGTTATTCTATTCCATTTTTTTGGTTAAAACCTTCCAATAATTCTAAGCTGGAAGTAATGAAATCTCCTCCTCCAATACTTGCATTTTGTTGTCTCTTTTTTTGCGCAACAGTGACTTCATTCGAACTTATAAATTTTTTCAGAGCAGGTGGTTTTCCAGTTTTACTTGGTGGAAAAGCTCTATACCAAAGTTTAGTTGATGAGTTGTCTTTTACTTTGCCGACTATGAGCCTTTTTTATATTGCCATAGCTTCATTTAGCTTATTTTATGCAGCTAAGCCAGAATATGGCAATACTAGAAATTGGAAATTGATAATATTTATATGCTGCATTTTGCTGACACCTCTAATGGGGATATACTTAGTATTAGGGCGCCGCGGGCCAATAATGAATGTTTTTTTGATTTTTTTTGCTGCAAAAGAGCTTGTAAAAGGGAAGACTAACAATTTTTTTAAAATCGCAGTATTCGGAATTATATTGATCTTTTTCTCTGCTGCGATTTTCTGGTTCCGAAACATTGGTTTGATGAGTGCTTTAAATGGTGAATTTAGTTTTCCAATAAATCAATTGTTTGAAGTTTTTATTCAAGGATTAGGTGAGTTTCGAGCTCCTTATGGTAATTTTAATGTTTTTTTGCAAAATCAGAATAAGATTCCAATTCAGTTAGGGGTTACCTATTGGCATGGCTTCCTGATACTTTTTCCTGGCTATGTATTGCCTTTTTCAAAACCGCAATCTATAACTTATGATTTTAGAGATACGTTTTTCAGTTCTTGGGCAACACATGGTTCTATTGCTGGAACAGCTTTTAGTCCAATACTTGAGGCTTTTATTAATTTTAGTTATTATGCGTTGCCTTTGTGTTTTCTTTTTTATCATCTTTCTTTTAGATTCTTAATTGGGTTTTTTAGGAGAAATTCTGTATTTAATTTACTAATTTACCTAGCTGTTATTCCTTTAGCCCAAAGTTTTCATAGATCAGAATATGGTAATTTTTTATCAATCTCTGTTGAAATGATTATATTCTCATTGTTTTGTAGATTTTTCTTTAATTTAATTAATTTAAAAACTGAAAAATAGGCAGTTATGTTTAAAGAAATAAAAGATGTTGTCATTGTTACGAATTGGCTTAGGCGCGGTGGCGGAGCTGAAGAAAATACTATCAAAATTGCTAACTTTCTTTTAAAACTTGGTTTTTCAGTAAGAGTTTTAGTTTTCGAATCATCTGAAAATTTGTTAGCAACTTCTCTTTTGCCAGAAATTAAAATAATCTACTTAGAGAAAAATTACTCAACCACCGGTAGCTTTTGTCTATTATTGAGATTCATAAAACAAAATCCTAATTCTTTATATTTCGCAGCAAACCACAGAATTGCTATTCTGTTAATTATACAGAAATGGCTTACAAGGAAAAATTTTAAAATTTTTGCAAGAAATATTTCCAATCTTTCGATTTTGATGAAAAATAAACCTTTTTTCAATTTTATTTTAAAATCTTTTTTTAAAAAGATAGACCGAATTATTGCGCAATCGGAAGCAATGAAGCAAGATCTTATTCTGAACTATGGTTTTAGAGAAACTCAAGTTGAAGTTATTTATAACCCTATCGAGATGATCTTCCCTTTTATAGACAATTACTCATTGCCAGCTGAACCATGGAAGCTCATTTTCATCGGTAGGCTGAGGCCAGAGAAGGGATTAGAATTTCTAATTTCAGCTATGGATATTTTAAATAAACGGGGGAAAAATTTTCAATTAAGAATTCTAGGCGAAGGCCCTCTTAATAATCGTTTTCAAGAAGAAGTTATAGCAAAAAAAATGGGAGATAAAATTTTTTTTGAAGGATTCCGTGAGGATTTTTCAAGTTATTTGGCTGGTAGCGATTTATTGCTACTAACATCAATTTATGAGGGTTTTCCAAATGTGCTTTTGCATGCCCATGCTCATGGGATACCGGTTGTGAGCTTTGATACTCCTTTTGGGCCAAAGGAAATTATAATCGAAGGAGTGAATGGCTATCTCGCAAATTACCTGGACTTGGATGATTTGGTTGAAAAAATTGAGTTAGCAATGAATACCAAATGGGCAAAATCTCAAATTGTGAAAACTACGGACCGTTTCAATCGATTGAGATTTGAAACCCAGATTGAAAGCTTTTTTAAATCCGAGTCATAAATAGTGCATAATTAAAGGTGCAATGGAATGAGATTAATTAAGAGAGTTGCTTTAGAAGAATTATGGTCTTTCTGGCAATGGTTTTTTTTATTTTTCCCTGGTCGATTTGGTCATTTTTTAAGAGGTAAGGCCTTAGGCTTTTTCTTTCGAAAAGCCGGTAAGGGATTAACCATTAAGGAAAATGTTGAAATCTGGCACCCACAAAATTTAACTGTTGGTCGTAACTGCGGGTTTGGCCGTAATAATAACATTAATTGTGTGGGCGAAGTTTTTATGGGGGATGATGTGAGAATTGGCCCAGGAGTAATGATAACCACATTAAACCACACGAATTCTAAATGTGGGATGCTAGACAAGAAGAGTATCATCAAACCTGTTTATATTGGTTCTAATGTTTGGATCGGATTTGGTGTGGCAATTTTGCCAGGAGCAAAAATCGGAAATAATTGTGTGATTGGCGCTTTGAGCGTAATAAATAAAGAATTCCCTGATAATTCAGTAATTGTTGGAAATCCTGGAAGGATTTTGTCTACAAATGGCTAAACGAATTCTCTTTTTTTTAGATGAGCTATATTTTCCCAAAGAATGGGGATTTTGTTCTTCATCTGTCGCAGGTGAATTTCTGAAAGATTTGCTTCTCCCTTTGGAAAAAAGCTTTATGTTTCCTGTCGCAGACGAATCGGTTGCTCTACCAAATGATTTTTCTACGTTTATTGACGAGAAAAAATTTGGAGTTTATCCATTACCTTTTTGGTCCAGTTTGGTTGGCTTTGTACTTTCAATGCTTAAGATTCCACAAATGCTTAAATTTTGCCGAGCGATCAAATGTGCCGTTAAAGATAATGATTATTTTTGGATTAGACAACCATCTCTTCCTGGATTATTTTTGGCTACTCTGGCTCTTAGAAAAGGTAAATTTGTATTTGTTCATGTTGCTGGTGATATAAGAGTTGCATGGAAAAATCCAAAATATTCTTGGTTGCATCAAATTGGGGGTTGCTTTGTAGCAAGCTATATTAATAATGCCTTACTAAAAATGAGCCGAAAAAAAGAATGCAAATTTTTCTGTACTGGCAGTGAATTGATGGCCTTGTTTACGTCTGATCAAAATAAGGTGTCACCAACTTTTTTTATTGATTCTATGATCGGATTTTCATCCATGGAAGCTCATTTGCCAACTACGGGCAAATTAAAATTACTCTATGTTGGAAGACTGGAGGCGGATAAGGGGATTTTTGTTCTTCTTGACGCCATGAAAATTTTGCTGGAAAAGAAAGTCTCGGTCTCTTTAGAAATTGTTGGTTTTGGTTCGGCGGAAAATAGAATAAAAGAGTTTATTGAGAAAAATCGTTTGCAGGCTTCGATTTCATTCATAGGATATTGGCCTAATAACAGGATTTCAGAAGTTTATCGCAGGAATGATGTTTTTGTTTGCCCAAGTTTTAATGAAGGTTTCCCAAGAGTTATAATTGAAGCTTGGAGCTTTGGTCTTGCGGTAATTTCGACTAAGGTGGGTGGTATAGAGGGATTGGCGATTAACAACGAAAATATCTATTTTTGTGAGAAGGGATCTGTATTGTCTCTGGTAAAGGCAATCCAATTTTTTATTGATAGCCCATTAGAGTTAAAATTGGCTATGAAGCGAGTACAAAAAACTTGGCATGAGATCTCAAGAGAACATTTTTCAAATGTTCTCGAAGTAGAAATTGACAAAATTGTTGCTTCCAATCCCAATTAATTCTTAAAATAGGCTGAAAAAAAATGATTACACCCCTTGTATCCTTAATAATTGTTTGCAGAAATGAAGCTAAGTATATCGTTAGTGCTCTTGAATCATTTGTAAATCAAGATTATCCAAGTGAATGTCTTGAAATAATTTTAGTAGACGGATTTTCAGCTGATGGAACATTGGGGTTTGCTTCAGCATTTTTACAAAATTGTGGAATTAAATATAAAATATTGAATAATCCTAGAAAAACTTTAGCTTCTGGTTGGAACATGGCCATAAAGGCGGCTAACGGGGAATTCGTTTGTAGAATTGATGCTCATGGGCAATTAAAAAGCGACTATATTCAAAAGGGTATTGAAATTTGGCGACGAAGTGACAATAAGAATTTAGCATGCGTCGGTGGTATTCTTGAAAATCGTGGGGAAGGCTTTTGGGGAAAAGTTGCTGAAGATTTCTTTTCTTCAAAATTTGGAGTCGGCAATTCGCCTTTTAGGATTTCGGCAAAAGAGGGCTTTTATTCTGATACTGCTGCTATGGGGATTTATCGGAAAGACATTTTCGAAAGCGTTGGATATTTTGACGAAGGACTGGATCGGAACCAAGATATAGCTTTGCATCAGGGTATTCTAGCCCGTGGTTATAAATTTTTTACCGAGCCTTCAATGGTTTTTATCTATCAGGTTAGAGGAAGCTTGAAATCTCTTTTGAAGAAAGCTTATCAAGATGGTTATTGGGTAATATTTTCTGGTGCCAGCTATTTTAGACATAGAGTTCCGTTGTTTTTTTGTGTTTATTTAATAAGTTGCTTATTAATTCGTCTGATTTGCGGGAAGAAAAAATGGGCTTTTTATCCGTTAAAACTTTATTCGCTAATTGCATTGGTTTTTGCTTTTAAGGACGGAAAAAGAGCTTCAAAAGTTGTTTTGCCTTTTCTTTATTTTGCATATCACATAGTTTATGGTATGGGCAGCTTGCTGGCTTTTTGGAAGATTCTTTCTATTAGACTGCTGAAGGGGGCAGATAAACCAGTTTAAATTAAGATGCTTACAGAGGTCATTTGTTGTGACTATTCCATGAGCTAGACAGGCAGCAATAAAAATTCGTTAAAGAATATTTGAATCAATGATCGATTCAATCCCCCGCAATCAGTGAGTTACAAATTCAAAGGTTTTACTCGGAAAAATGGAATATTTATTGCTGAAAATGGCGACCTTTGGAGGAAATTAGATTTGCCCAATTTTATAGTTGCCTAGAGGCGTTAATAACAAAAAAAATCGATTTTTTTTGCATATTGGTGTAAAATCCATTTCGTAAATTAAGTATATATTTTAAATCCATTTGAAGGACCATTGATGGACGTTGGATTTTTACCGTTCGCTTTGCCATATCTTGATACAGCCGAAATTAATGAAGTTGTTAACTCGTTAGTGAGTGGCTGGATTACAACTGGCCCGAAATGTAGGCAGTTTGAAGAGAAATTTGCTGCTTATGTGGGGGCGAAGCATGCTGTTGCCGTGAATTCGGCTACTGCCGGACTGCACCTGGCGCTTGATGCTGCGGGCCTGAAGCGTGGTGAGGTTGCACTTACCGTTCCGATTACCTTTACTGCTACAGCTGAAGTCGTTCGTTATTTTGATGCTGACATCGACTTGATCGAAGTTGCTAGCCCTTGTGCAACGATGAGCCCAGAGTCACTCAGAAAATACCTGGTCGATAAGTGCGAGCTTAAAGATGGTCTTTGTTATCGCAAGGCCGACGGAAAAAGGGTTCGGGCTGTTTTGCCGGTGCATTTTGCCGGTCTGGTTTGTGACATGGATCCGATAAATGAACTTGCTGCACAATACAACCTCGCAGTGATTGAAGACGCAGCCCATTCTTTCCCCGCCAGTTATAAAGGTCGCCAGGTTGGCAGACTCTCGCCTTTGACCGTATTTTCGTTTTATGCCACCAAAACCATTACCACTGGTGAAGGCGGCATGATTGTCACTGATGATGACGAAATGGCCGAAAGAATGCGGATCATGCGCCTTCATGGCATCAGCAAGGATGCCTGGAAACGCTATACCGCCGAAGGCTCCTGGTATTATGAAGTAATCGAGCCGGGGTTCAAATACAATTTGACCGATATCGCCGCTTCAATGGGGCTACACCAGCTTGACAAGGCTGAATGGATGCGTGACGTCAGGCAGAAATATGCCGAAATGTATACAGCAGCTTTCAAAGATGTGGTTGAACTTCAGACGCCATGCCACGGAAATCCTGATTCCATGCATGCATGGCATCTCTATACTCTGCGTATTTTGCCAGAAAAACTGACGATTTCGCGGGCGGAATTGATAGAAAAGCTAAAAGATGCCGGCATTGGCACTTCGGTTCACTTCATTCCGCTGCATCTTCACCCTTATTATCGCGATCGCTACGGTTATAAACGCGGCGATTTTCCGGTCTCTGAAGATCTCTACGATCGTGAAATCTCGTTGCCCATTTATCCGAAAATGACCGAATCTGATGTGCGGCGGGTGATCGATACGGTTCTGGATCTGGTGAAGAAACATAGAAAATGATCGACTCGGCCCTGCGCAGAATCATCGATATAGCTGGTGCCATGTTTGGCATCTGGCTGACCGGCCCTGTAATGGCGGCTGCGGCGTTATGGGTGAAGATCGACTCGCCTGGCCCGATTTTTTATCGTCAGCAGCGTGTCGGTCGGGGGGGCAAAATTTTCAGAATTTTCAAGTTCCGCACTATGGTTACCAATGCCGATAAAATCGGAACTCTTATAACCGTCGGCGGCCGCGACCCGAGAATAACGGTGGCCGGCTACTGGCTGCGTAAATTCAAAATCGATGAGCTGCCTCAGTTCATTAATGTTCTGTTCGGTGAAATGAGCTTTGTCGGTCCCCGTCCAGAGGTTCAGAAATATGTCGACCTCTATACTCCCGAACAACGCAAAATCCTTGAAGCCAGGCCAGGCGTTACCGATATCGCCTCGATTGCCTATCGCAACGAAAATGAAATTCTCGAAAAAAAGTCCGACCCTGAAGGGTACTACCGATCAGTTATTATGCAGCGCAAGCTGAAATTGAATCAGATCTATCTCGCACAGCGCAGCGTTTTTTCAGACCTGGCAATTATTTTTAGAACAATTTTTAACATTGGTCGTTAAACTTCTTTGAGCATTTGGCGCAGGTTGCTGCGCCAGTGGTCGGGGTGACGGCCAATCAGCCGGCAAGTCGCGGTTTTGTCCAGGACGCTGAAGCCCGGGCGGGTTGCCGGCAGTGGATAATCTGCGGTGGCGATCGGTTTGATCGGGATTTGTTTCTGCAGTAGGCCGAGAGCGTGTGCTTCTTCCTGGATGGCCACGGCAAAATCGTACCAGCTGGCCACACCGGCGT
>CAZWWE010000013.1:0-5408 GCA_964637295.1 uncultured Pseudomonadales bacterium
GTTAGCTTATTTTTAATCTATTATACCTCTTTTCATACGTTTTTAGAGGTGCCCTAAATTCTACATATATGAGGTGTAAATAAAAACGTGTGAAATTCGTCTTTGGATTCAAATTTCATACGTTTTTATTTGTTTAAATTGAGTTGAAGTTTTATTGTTTTGGTTTATTTATTTTCAATGAGAGCATTCACTTTTTTTACATAAGTTTCGTTTGTAAAGAGCAGTTGGTGTGATTTAACTTCTTCTTGGAGACCAAGGTCGCACATTTTTGTAAAAACGTTGAATAAATGCCTCTGGTTATCAAACTCTTTGAGATGATCAGTTAACTCTTCTAGGTGGTCTTGAAAATACGGTTGTACTAAGCAACATACGAAAATATTTTCTCTGTGCTTATTATTGGTAATTTGAGAAAAAATCGCATGAAAAAGCTTTTGATGAGGTTTAGAATTCTTGAATTTTGTATCTTCCAATAGATATTTTATACATTTTTCTCTATAAACATTATTTGTTAGGCTGCTTGTAATGAATTCAGAAGACGTTATATTTGAAGTAGAAAGTGATTCTTTGAATAGTCTTGTAAGTTCAATGTTATCCTCAGTTTTTAATGCTTGTTCTGCCATTTTTTTATATTGTTTTGCCATAGTATAAGTCGACTCCCGAGGTTTAGCTTCAGTTCTTTTTTTCTTCGAATGCTCAATAAAGTACATAAAGCTTTCAAGGATTAAATATTGAGGGCTTTCAATTTTAAGAAGAGATTCAGCTTTAGTTTCACCGATGGCTGTTTTATTTTCCGTGATAATCTCTCTCAGTTTTTCATGTTTTTTATCAAGAAGGTCTTCAAAATGGCATAGAATATCTTCGATAAAAATTGCATCTTCTGAATAAAGCCTGCCTTTTTTAAATCGTGGCTTACATAAAACAAAATATGTGCTTGTAAATCCAGATTTATAAAGTGTATTTTTAGTTGTGCGACTTTTTCTGGGTTTAAAGTTTTTTTTGTTATTTTTACTCTGAAATTTATTATAATCTTCTATTAAGGAATATAAAAAATCATCGAGTAAATCCCAAGGAACCGCTTCGTAAGATGTATCTTTCGACAATATATCGAAGAAATTTTTAACATTCCATTCAATCATCTGCAATTTCCTCCTTAAAATGCAATTTACACCCTATATTATACTAAAATACTTGACATTTTACTAGAATTTGCTATGATATCAAAGTTAGTTTTATCATTAATTGATATTACGCAAGCACTGCCTGCGTAATATCGCAGGTAAATACTAATGTAGGAGGATAATCAAAATGGGATTATCAAATCAATTAAAAATAGATTTTCAGGATACTTTATTTCTGATGCTTAGGGAGAAATTTGATGAAGTTTTAGTAGGCGATGACTTGTTTTATTACGAAGATATAATGAAGGCTGCGCATGCGTTTTTCGTGTATGATCTCAAAATATCAGAACTTGAACGCATATTCGATCTTGAGAGAGAAATGATTGAAGCGGCTTTAATATGTTTAGCCAAAGCAAGTATAAAAATGAGGAATCTCACTACGGAGAATCTCACGGAAGATATAAATGATCTTGGAAAAATATCAGAAAGCTATCGCTTTCCCGAAGATTATCTTTTGCGAGAAGAAAATGCTGAGTATAGAAAAATTCTTTCCGGCAAATAAAAATACCATTTAGTTCATATAATACCTATTGTTTAGACGATAGGTATTTTTTATTTTCAGACAAAAAACGACAAAAATAGACAAAATAGAAACAAGCCAAAGTTTGTTTTTAATAAAATGAATTCATAGCAATTGGCCAATCGCTAGAATAAATTTCAGTGAACTATTACGTGGTACCGAATGGATTATTGAAATTAGAAAGTGGTGAAAAAATGAAAAAAGAAAAACACGAGAATGAAATCTTCTCCAACGAAGATTTACAACAAATCACAGCTCCGCTTTATGAAGAAATGGAAAAAATCTCTAAGGAGATGTCTGCTTTTTTCAATGGTGGAAAGACCAAGCTCACTTTTATTTTGGCGGAACGGAGCTACAAGGCGGAATGCCTACAAGTTTGGTCGAGCTGTCAAAAAGCACTTGTGTCCATTCATTATGCTTTGTGTTTGCGTGTCGAACAACTTAAACAGATGGCGAGTCGAGTGGATGATCTTAAAAGACAAGAACAGATCCAGCAGGAAACAAAAAGTATTCTTATGCGCTATCCGGGTGAAGAAAATCTGAGTGATCAACAGGTCAAATTTCGGCGCGACAAAGAACAAGCAGGAGAGAATGGTGCTTTGGTCAATCAGTTAACTCAGCTCGAAGCTAAACAGACTGAGAATGAACACGAGGTTTTACAACTCCAACAAATGATTATTGCCGTGAAGAATCTGGTGGAGAGTTTCTGCGAGAGTTTACGGGTGCAATTAGAATTGAGATTGACGATGGAGTCAGAGGAGTCCCCTGAGGTGATTTCCAAAGATAATGGCTCAACGCTCTATTTTACCCAGTATGAAACGCTTTATCAGGAGGCGCTTCTTGTGCTGAAACGTCGTCAGGACTACCATCAAGCCACAGAAGGGAGAACAAAATGAAACTAAGTCAATTGTTTAAGGGACGGCAAAAAGAGATTGCCACTCAGGCCGTGAAAATGAAAGAAAGCACGCTGCCTGTGCTGATTCCCGAGGGGGACTTGGTGCCTTCTCAATACCGCTACCCTAGCGATTTCTTGAAGTATAGTGAGATAATCAAAAAGCGCTTCAAAGCTTTCCCTGAAGGCGTGTTGGACTCAGGCAATGCTAATTTTCTTGATGTCGCCATTGACCAAGTGGCGCTTCAAGCTTTGAATTCGTTGGATTATCAGAGAATGGCACATCAAGAAGTGATTGAAAAACTTGTTGCCTGCCACAAAAGTCGCCACGAAGAATTTAAGTCGCATTTGGTCGAAGTTAAAAGGCAATTAGCTGAGCAAGAAACTGAAGTTAAAATCTCGAAGCAGGCGCTTGAAACTCATGCGCCCGAGAAAGGAGTGTAAGTCATGAAACAAAAACAAAACACAGTTCTACACAATCAATCCGACTTCCGGCCTGTTGCACTTTTCGCTGGCGCAACGACTAATCAAAAAGGAACGGGGCTGGCTACCAATTTTTCAATCCTTGTTCGCGAATCGACTGGTTTTCATCATCAGTATGATGTTGCTAATCGTGGACGCGACGAACTTTTGGAGTCTGTATGACAAAGTTGCCAATGATAATACGGTGCTTAAAATTGGCTTGGTACTATTTTCCATCTTGACTTTGGATTTCACGGCACTAGTGCTTGGCGTTGGGCTTAAAAAGAAGTCTCAGGGCTATCATGTTGGATTCCATCCTATTCTGGCTTCAGGCATAGCTTTCGCGATTGCGGTTTTCATCAATTTCAACTACCGATTCAGCTTCGCGCGTATCCTATCTCCGACCAGTCTTTATATGACCTACAACAAAGAGGGGGAGGCGACAACGCAGGCATTGGATGCCTCTTGTCAGGCAGCCTTGAATAATTCGCTGATTCCTCTTGCAGTGATGTTGCTAACCTTTGCATTGGTTTTCATCTTCTCAAATCCTCGCTTGGAAGAACTACGAATGGCAGAAGCTAAATTAGAGCTCTTAAAAGTAGAGGAAAGATGGCTCGCGGCGGTGTTAATTTTCTATGATGAATCAAAATACAGGGCGCGTCTTCAAGCCTATGAGAATGCACAACTTGCGGAGGCGAAAGGCTTTGTTCATAGTCAGGCTAATCGCTATAAATCCGAAGTTCGCTATTTCTTGATGACTCAGCTTAAAGATCCGCGGTCAATCAGTGAACTGTCTCAAGCTCCTGAGTCCTCAAATATCCTTAAAAATGGCGTAGCTCCAAAAAGAAAAGAAGCTGAAAAAGCACCTAAGCCTCAGAAAAAAGAGGTAAAAAAATCTAAACCTAGTACAAACAGAAAGAAGGTTGATACTCATGAAAATTAAAACACTTGCTTTAAGCATCTGTATTGCGTTAGGAGGCTTAATGCTCCTGAGTGGCTGCCACTCTGAAAAAGATGATTCGCGAACGGATACGGTCTTGCTTCTGGGAAATCACGCCAATAGTGCGGCGCCAGACCTTGATGATAACTTTATTACTTCAGCAATTTCTCAAAGCATCAAATCAGGTGGGACACTTTGCAAAGTTGCGGTGGATGGTGCGCCTTACACGGAAAAGATTAATCACGGGCTGTCATTTACCGCTCAGCTTGACCAATATAAAAATGACCCCACGCAACGCGAGATACTTCTGGATTCACTTGTCAATTCTACAATAAAAAAGGCGCAGAAATTGCCCGCAAAAACATCAGAGGTGGATTTACTCGCTGCACTACGGCAGGCTGGTTCAGTCTTGAAAACAAGCTCGAAAGTCGTCCATAATCAGATAATTGTGGTTGATACGGGTCTCTCAACCGCAGGGTTAGATTTCAGAAATGGTCTGCTAGAAATGCCTGTCGATAAGCTTGTGGCACAGCTAAAAGAGCGTAAGGAAATCCCCGATTTGACAGATGTCGAGGTTAAATGGCTACAGCTGCCTACCGCATCTCCGCAACCCTCGCTATCCCAAGCTCAGCTACAAAAACTCTCAGACATTTGGCGTGCCATCATTGAAGCAGGTGGCGGAAAATTAAGTATTCAGGTCAGCACAAGTAATGAATCAATCACGCAGAAATTTCCGGAATTGCCAGAGGTTTCTGTGGTGCCACTTGTTCAGGAAGCGCCGATTACTTTTCAAGCTACTTCAAGGGTTGAATTGTCTCAACCGATCGCCTTAGACGAAAAAACTGTGGCTTTCAAAGCAGACTCTGCTGAGTATATTTCTGAAAGTGAGGTTGTAAAAAACCTTCAACCGATAGCGATTCACTTGAATTCACATACCAAGCTATCAGTATTGCTTGCTGGAACGACTGCAGGAGATAAAGGCGAGGTGGATGAACTTGATGCCAAAAGACTTTCTCTAGGGCGCGCTAATGCTGTCAAGGAAACCTTGTTAATCCTTGGTGTCTCTGAAAAAAAGCTAAAAACCGTAGGTTGCGGTATTGATTCTCCATGGCATATCTCGGGTTTAGGACTATCTAGTTCCGAAGCAGGGAAAAACAGAATCGTGGTGTTATTAGATGTGGAGTCCGAAATTGCAAAGCAATTAGAAAAGGGCTGATTTTACCTTTGAAACCAACCCTAACTCATCCATTACACTTATGCCAATAAAATTTACAACATCTGTCAAGTCAGTACAAAAAATCAACCTCTCTTATCTTGACAACTGATAGCTTTATTGTCTCATCGCAAAACCCTATATCTGTTAACGCTCTTGAAACTGTCAAATGATCGTGTTTAACTGCAAGCATGATTAGCCAA
>CAZWWE010000013.1:5508-8681 GCA_964637295.1 uncultured Pseudomonadales bacterium
CTTGTCTTTCAGCTCATGATCGGTCGTGCTTTCTCAGGTAGTCTAGCGCCAGCTCATTTTCAAAAACCTAATCCGAGTTTTTGGCAGATTCTTACAGGCATCCCAGAAGCCAGTAAATCTGAAACTTCAGCCATGTCTGAAAAAGTAAGCACTGCGTCGATGAATGTTTCGCTTCGCCTTGGTGCCTCAAGTCAAAATAAAAGCCATGCTCAAACTATGCTCAGAAGTTTGTATGCCAGTTTGAGATTGACTGAGACGGCAGGCGTGCATTTAAAACAGCGCGATTGTCGAAGCGACCTCTTGAACAGCGCTAAAATTCCTCTGCGATTTACAAATCGTCTATCAGTCTCTGAGCTAAGTAATCTCTTTCTTTTACCAACAGGCGAGGCTAATTTCAGAGGTGTACGTGATATTCACCCGAAACTTTTATTGCCAAGTAAAGATTATGTTTCAAAAAATTCGCGAACTTTTGGCGAAAGCCTCAATCAAAATCCAGAAGACAAGAAATTGCTCAATCTGCCAAGCCAACAAGCCTTGAAACATTTGCATGTGATTGGTCCGACAGGTTCAGGGAAATCCGTGGTGCTTGAGAATCTGATCCTGTCTGATATTCGCGAAGGTAGAGGTGCGATTGTGATTGATCCAAAATATTCATTGATCCAAAGTTTGTGCGAAAAAATACCTGAAAATCGGATAAATGATGTGGTGGTGCTTGACCCAACCTGTCCGAATCCAGTTGGTTTAAATCCATTTGCTTACGCTGATGAGACAAGACCTGAGATCCTTGCGGAAACGGTGATGACCAGTCTCAAATCTTTGATTCCGGATATGGGCATCTATGGTGAAAAGATGTTAACAGGTGGCATTTTGACCTTGGCCATGCATGGACAAGCAACCCTGCTTGAATTACCCCTGTTGTTTTCAAATGTGCAGTTCAGAAAGAAAGTGACATCGACTTTAAAAGATCCTTACCTCAAACGTTTTTGGCAAGATTTTGACAAACTGTCTGAAAGTGAAAAACGTATGCAAGTCGCGCCACTTCTAAATCGTTTGGAGCCGATTCAGGTAAGACAAAGTTTAATAGGTATTCTTGGTCAGATAACACCAAAATTCGATTTACGTGAGGTTTTTACAGAAAATAAAATCCTGCTGGTTCCGCTTAATTCGGGATTAGTCGGCAAAGATATCAGCGAATTCGTGGCAAGTTTGGTGATTGGTCTCCTCTGGGATTTTACGTTGAAAAGGGCAAGTCTGCCTGAAAATGCTCGAAATCCAGTGGTGCTATATATTGATGAGTTTCAGAATTACCTCAAAAAATCTGCGGCAGATGTTTCGGAAATGCTTGCAATGTCAAGAAGTCTTGGTCTAGGGTTTTGTTTCGCACATCAAAATCTCGGTCAGTTGCCGAGAGATTTGAAAGAGACGATTATGATAAATGCTCGCTCAAAAATTGTTTTCAATCTGACAAAATATGATGCGCGAGAGTTCGCTATGCTATCGGACAGTTTGAGCGAGACAGACTTCATGAAACTACCACAGTATCAAATCTACACCAAATTAGAGGCCGACCAAGGCAGCACCGATTTTATTTCAGGACAAGCATTTCCACCAGGGAAAAGTCTGAGAGATCCTTTGGAAATATTTGCCCAATCAGCTAAGCATTATGGTGGCGATCGAAATGAGATTGAAACTCGGATGAATGACCTCAACCAAGAAATAGAAGAATTTTCAAGTTCCAAACTGACTAGAAAACCTAACTATGAAAGAGAGAAGCCGGGATGAGTTGACTAAACAGTTTGACCAAAATCATAACTTTTCTATCTGAAAAGCTTGTCCTGTCGCACGTCGTTTCGTGCTGAGGAAGGAATAGCAATACTTCGCGAAATAGCGCGAAAAATAATGATAATTCGGACAAGACTCTATTGTTTTCAATCTAAAAACAATAAGAGAGCGCGCCTTAAAAAATTATAATCAAGAAAGGAATCGTATGTCAAAATACATTTCGAAAAAACAAGCCCATGATATTTTTCAGGGATTAACAGAACGTGAATTAAAGATGTTGAAACTACTGAACGAAGCAAAATTTCTAACAACGGACATGATCAGACGACAATTTTTCAACGGCTATCAAACAGAATTAGCAGCCAAACGTGCCACAAATAGAATGACCAAAAAACTAGAATTAGCAGGTATGATTGGCAAATTGCCACGTAGGATTGGCGGTTATGTCAAAGAAACGTATGGTGGCAGCGCCCCAAGTGTCTGGCGCTTGACAGAAGCTGGCTACAAAATTTTAAGATTAAAACACACAGGGTTGCCGCCAAGTCGTAAACATAGAACAGAAGGCAAACCATTGTTTCTGGAACACCAATTAGGCATTTCAGAGATTGCCACAAAACTACGTGAGTTAGTAATCGGAGGCAAAATTTCTCAACTAACCATTGATTTTGAACCAAAGTGTTGGCGAGATTTCAGAAATGCTGGAGAATTCTCCATTTTGAAACCTGACCTTTACGCTTGGCTAATGAATGGCGGTTTTGAGGAAAGTTATTTCTTGGAAATTGATCGTGGCACCGAAAGCCCGGGGCGTATTCTCGCGAAGTGTCAAATCTATGTCAGTTATTTTAATACCGGCATTGAAGAAAAGCGGAGTGGAATAACACCTTATATTGTGTGGTTGGTACCAGATGAGAAACGTTGTGCGCAAATCCTGAATCTGTTGCGGGAGAAGATGCCTGAGGCGAGTATCTTGTTTCAGGTAGTGATTGAAAATGATTTAGTGCCACTAATTATCGGCACAGAAAGTGGAGAGGAAAGCAATGGATAAAAGTCAACATCAAGAAATCGCGGATATTTTGTGGGAGCGACTAGTGGCAGCTTTTAATGATGAGGCAAAACACTATAAGACACTTTATGCCGAAAATGGCTATGGGGAAAGTCGTTTGGGATCTATCGGCCCTGTTGAAGACCGAGAAGTCTGTCGTTCAGATTGGTGGCGGGAATTGGGTGGGGAGGCTTTGATTGAAAGTGTTGAGCCACCTAAAAATAGACAGATTTTTGGGGAAGGTGTCTCATACGAAGGCTTGGACGATTATTGGGCAATCACTCATTTAATTGAAAATGCTCATCAAGGAGAACAGCTTGAAACTGGCCAGATTTGGTTTGGTAGTTAG
>CAZWWE010000014.1:0-5447 GCA_964637295.1 uncultured Pseudomonadales bacterium
GGCTGGTAGCACAGAAGCAGCTTATATTTGCGAAATTTTAAAAGATGATGGCACCATGGCGCGAAAGGCTGATTTGCATGAATTTGCACAGAAATGGCATTTGACCATGATTGAAGTGGGAGATATCGCACGTTATGTGAGCTTTCAAGATAGCCCAAAAGTAACGTTACCGTCGGCTTATGGTGATTTTGAGCTTCGCTTGTTTGAAGATGAGAAAAAACGTGAGCACCTCTTGTTATCAAAAGGCGACCTGACGTCTGATGAACCACTGTTAGTTCGTCTGCATTCGGAGTGTTTGACAGGTGATGTTTTTGGCTCTTTACGTTGTGATTGTGGTGAGCAGCTGCACGCAACGATGAAGAAAATTGATAAGGTTGGATGCGGAGCGATTTTATACCTTCGCCAAGAAGGACGCGGCATTGGTCTTAAAAATAAGCTCAAAGCTTATCAGCTGCAAGAAAAAGGATTTGATACCTATGATGCCAATCTTGAGCTTGGTTTTGCACCAGATGAGCGTGATTACCACATTGCAGCAGACATCTTGTCCTTTCTGAACATTAAACAAATTAAGTTGTTGACTAACAATCCTGACAAGCTAGAACAGCTTGAAAAATCGGGTATCGAGATTGTCGAACGCTTACCGTTACAAATTCCAGCGCATGTTGAAAATCGTGCTTACTTGCAAACCAAACAAGAAAAATTTCATCATTTATTACACATCGTTTAAGGAGAAAAAATCATGACAACATTTGAAGGAAAATTTATCGGAAAAGATGTTAAAATCGCTATCGTCGTTGCACGCTTTAATGAATTTATTACCTCGAAATTATTAGGCGGAGCAATGGACGGCTTGATTCGTAATGAAGTAGCTAAAGAATCTATTGATGTTTACTGGGTTCCAGGTGCTTTTGAAATTCCTTTTATGACGAAAAAAATCGTTGCAAGTGGAAAATACGACGGTGTTATCACACTTGGTAGCGTTATTCGTGGGTCAACTAGTCATTACGATCTTGTTTGTAATGAAGTGGCAAAAGGTATCGGGCAAATCAATCTCACAAGCGACATCCCAGTCATGTTTGGCGTGATTACGACAGAAGATATTGAACAAGCTATCGAACGCTCGGGCTCAAAAGCAGGAAATAAAGGCAGTGAATGCGCGCAAGGTGTGCTTGAAATGATTGATCTAGCAAAACAACTCTAGACCAAACGTAATAGATAGCAAAAAGCTGAGCAAGAACGCTCAGCTTTGTTTTTATCTTAGATATAGGTTAGAGTATATAAGTTAACTAGACTATTGGACTGTTTTTCTTAATTAATTTAGTAAATTTACAGAAAATCGAAGCAAATATTTTTTCTGTCACATTAAAAATATCACATGGGTTGTTTTCTACTGTTCAAAGTATGAAATCAGAGAAGTTTTCAAAGGGAGAATTTTATGAAAAAAACAGTAACCTATTTAGCTTTAGCCGCAACGAGCGTTTTATTTCTAACTGCTTGTAATAATAATCAAGAATCTACAAATACATCAAGTTCATCATCTTCTTCTGCAAGTAGTTCATCAGTGGCGACAGGTGGAGGTTTTGTAACTTATTTTAGATGGAAGTCGGATTACAGTTGGAGATGGTGGTGCTTTGGAGGTAACTCTATCAGACAGAACGCTTATCACGTATAATACAGACGGGAGTTATGTGATCATTGAATCAGACGGTAGCGATATTTTAAAAGCCTCTGATGGTTCGTATGCAATTGTCTTGGCATCAGGAACATATGTCATTACCGAAGCAACAGGAAACATTGAAACAGGAAATAACTCTGATACTTTAGACGACTATCTTGAAGAAAATGACTATCCTACATTGTCGGAATACGATGAGCAAGTACAAGATATTGTTGATTATGTGAATGAGAATTCGTAAATTAAACATATAGAAATAACATTTTTAATGTGGAGAGACGGCTTTTCGGAAGCTGTCTTTTTATTGTTTACATTAAATCATCTGATAAATAGAATCTCCACTGGGTGAATTTAGTATACAGGTTAACCTCTTCCTCATACGATAATTTGGCGTATCAGACCGTTTTTATAACTATAGCTAGTTAAAAAGCAACAATAAGTTTTTTACACTATACCAAAATATATCTTACTAATGGTTAGTACCTGCTTTGTTTTTATAGATTTCGTCATTCTCATTTCAAATTTGCCCAAGCAGTTTGAATGGCGTCAATTTCCTCTTTGAATTGTGATTTGTTCGTTTTCAGATAGGCAAGGTAAAAATCAATCTGTGCTGTTTCGTCGGTAATTGGCATTTCTAAACGGCGATTGTGGACTTGCCTTTCGCGCGTGAGGTGCGTAATGTTGGTAGTGAAATAAGGTAGACTCGAATAGCGCCTAATTTCATTGAAATCATCAACTTCATCTTGGTAAATGAATTTCGCATTTGGAATATTATCCTCAATAATTTGTTGCCAAATGCCAATGTCGCGAAGAACCACAAAGCTAAAACCAGCCATTTCTTGAAACGATGTTTTGGTTTTATTAGCTGGGACAACCATGGCATCACTGTTAACACGTAAACTTTCCGTGCCGACATAAAGTGATTCGATGTCATCTGTTTGAATTTCTTGATGCGTGAAAATGAGCTGATAATCTTGCGACAGCAGTTTAGCAATGACATCATTTTCCGAAAGCAAATCATTATCAATGCTAATATGCGCTGATGTTACATCTTCAGCAATGTAAAGCGGACCAGGGGCTACCGAACCTAATCGTATTTTCCCTGAGTGTTTTTCAAAATCTTGAATGTGCTTGATAAAGGCTTGTTTGGCTTCTAGCAATTTTTCAGCTTCTTTGGCAGCTAATTGACCTGTTTCCGTTAAGCTAATGCGATTAGGAGTTCGTTTGAATAAAGTTACTCCGAGTTCGTCTTCGAGTTTTTGCATGCCTCGTGTGACCGTTGGCTGAGTGACCATAAGGTGCTCTGCTGTGGTAGAGAGCGTACCGTATTTAGCAAAAGCAACGAGGGCTTCTAAGAGGTAGTCATCAATCATGAATGCTTTCCTTTCTGGTGAGTATACGTTACAAGTATACTACCACAGAAGCGGAGCCATTTTCAACTAAAAAGTAACATTATGACAGTATACGCAAAACGCATACTAGCTTAGCATATAAGTAATGTACTTTTGAGCCATTTAGACGTAAAATGTTGGCATAAAAAAAGAACGAGGGGAAAAACAATGACAGAAACAATTATTTTAAATGATGGCAATCGTATTCCAGTAGTTGGGTTTGGTGTTTTCCAAATTCCTGCAGACGGTTCGACCTATACAGCTGTTAAGGAAGCCTTAGAAGTTGGCTACCGTAATATTGACACAGCGCAAGCTTATTTTAACGAAAAAGAAATCGGACAAGCTATCAAAGATTCAGGCATTCCACGTGATGAAATCTTTGTCACTAGTAAACTTTGGATTCAAGATTATGCTTACGAAACTGCTAAAGCAACTATTGATGTAACCTTGGAAAAAATGGGGCTTGATTACCTTGACCTCTATCTGCTTCACCAACCTTATGGCAAAGTCGAAGAAGCTTGGAAAGCTCTAGAAGAAGCCAAAGCAGCTGGCAAAATCAAATCAATCGGTGTGTCAAACTTCACGCCAAACTTTTGGAATCAATTTGTTCCACATTTCAATACGATTCCAGCTATTAACCAAGTAGAGTTCAATCCCTATTTCCAACAAAAAGCTCTACGTGACTTACTTGCAAAGGATGATGTTAAAATCGAAGCTTGGGCGCCACTCGGACAAGGAAATAAAGACTTATTTGCTGAACCAATCATCACAGCCTTGGCTAACAAATATGGCAAAGATGCCGGACAAATTATTTTGCGATTTGAAGTGCAAGAAGGCATCATTGTCTTGCCAAAATCAACCAAGAAAGTTTGCATGGCATCAAACAAAGACCTCTTTGATTTTGAATTGACCGCTGAAGAAATGGCAGAGCTTCGTGCCCTTGACAAAGGAAAAGGCGCTCATGACCCAGAGGCACCAGGTGTTGGAGACTGGCTACTTTCTAACTATGATGTTCATGCTAATGATTAATGGCTCTTTCAGCTCCCTAGCGGAGCTGTTTTTTTATTTAAAAACAATTATACGCCAACTGCATACTAGCATAGAAAAGAAGTAATTTTAAAAGAAGCAGTAGCATTTTATAATAAAATCATCAAGAAAATAATTAACCAAAGGAGAAAAAATAATGATTCAACAATCTACAATAACACTTAATAATGGCGTTAAAATGCCTATGGTCGGCTTTGGTGTTTTCCAAATTCCTGACCCAGATGTTTGTCAAAAAGCTGTCGAAGAAGCCATCAAAACAGGTTACCATTTAATTGACACCGCAGAAGCTTATGGCAATGAAGAAGCCGTCGGCAAAGCTATCAAAGCTTCAGGTGTTCCACGTGAAGAACTATTCATCACAACAAAAGCTTTCATTCAACACATTAATTACGAAGGTGCCAAGGAGGCTTTTGAAGAATCGCTGCGCAAACTTGATACTGATTACATCGACCTTTATTTGCTTCACCAACCCGTGGGCGATACTTTTGGAGCATGGCGTGCGCTGGAAGAACTTTACAAAGATGGAAAAATTCGTGCCATTGGCGTATCAAATTTCGAAGATGACCAATTAGCTAACCTTGCTATTTTCAATGATGTCATTCCTGCTGTAAATCAGATTGAACTTCATGTCTTTAATCAAAAAGATGATTCTGTCGCTTACCAAGCGTCTAAAGGTATTCAAGTTGAAAGCTGGGGTGCTTTTGCTGAAGGACGATTTGATGTTTTTAACAACCCTGTTCTAAAAGCTATCGCTGATAAATACGGCAAAACAACAGCACAAGTGATGCTTCGCTGGCAATTACAACGTGGTATCGTTAGCTTATCAAAATCAGCCAAACCAGAACGTGTCTGCCAAAATTTTGATATTTTTGACTTCGAATTATCTGACGACGACATGGCACAAATCAAAACACTCAATACGAATACAACTGTCTTTGCAGACCACCACGAAGCCGCAACAGTTGAACTCCTAGCGGGGTTTGTCGGAAAATCGTTTTAAAATAGAGGAGAATTGTTATGGTCGAAGTAGTACAAAAATTATCAGAGAAAATCTTAGCAGCAATTCAGACAGGAAATTTACAACCAGTGGATAGTCTCATCTCAAATAATGCTGTATTTGTACACATGGGTGTTTGTCTTGATAAAAAAAGTGAATTTGAAGCTATTGAGAAGGGCTTAATTGCAGTTAAAAGATTGATGTTGCTGAAGAAAAAACGATTCTTAGCGGAGCAACAACCATTATTCTTAGAAAATTGCAATTAACAGCAGTAGTACAAGGAAATGAACCGCTCCCTGTCAAGTAGACAGTGAAATAATAAAATGATTAAGCAACC
>CAZWWE010000015.1:0-5282 GCA_964637295.1 uncultured Pseudomonadales bacterium
TGACAAAAATTGCTCAATGGATTGCTAGGGTAGTCGACCATATAAAAGCCGAACAGCTGCCAGCACAAAAAGAGCAACGTCGTGTCTTTTTGAAAGAATTTAAAAAACAAATTGTCAAAGATGAAACACTTTTAAAAATTCGTGTAGAAGTTAAGGAGACGGCTAGCGCTTTTCCCTTGTTCGCCTGGTAAAATTAAGACAAAGAAATATGACTCTAATTTTTAATGGAGAAAAACTAGCCAAGCAGAAGGCTCTTAAATTGAAAACTAAGGTGGCTGCTTATCATGAGCAGGGGATTTATCCCAAGATTGCCGCCATTTTTTTTCATGAAGACAGCGCTAGCGCACTTTACACTGCTCTCAAAAAAGAAACGGCAGCTAGCTTAGGAATTGCTTATCAAGCCAAAGCTTTTTCATTCACCACTCCAGTTGCAGAAATTCAGAAATATTTAGAATCTCTCAATACAGACCCAAGTATCACCGGGATCATTATTCAAAAACCCTGGACCAAAAAATGGCTGGAGTCAGTCTCAAATGGCGACTTCGCCAAGTGGTGGTTTAGTCTAGTTAGCCACATTGCGACTAAAAAATCTCATGGTGTGAACAAAGATGTGGATGGATTAGCGCCACAAACTTTAGCAGCGATTCAGCAAGGTATTTGGATGCAAGAGCAAATGGTTTTACCAGCCACCGCACGCGCGGTTTTATCAATTCTCAAAGATTATCGCGCCAATGTAGACAAAGACTTTTCTTATTTAACAGAAAAAGTGCTGATTATTGGTCAGTCAGATTTGCTGGGCAGACCACTTTATTGGCATATCAAAAACCTGATGCAAAAAGGTGCAACAGTTCCCGCACAGTTTGGGGAAGCTTGCCAACTTTCGGTATCGCAAGCACAGATTATTAGCAATAAATGCGAAGTAAAATTAGTTGGTAAACAAGGATTAAAAGAAATTATTGAACAAAAAAAATCCTTGAGTGAATTCAGAGTGATTATCAGCGCCACTGGTCAAAAAAATCTTCTAAATGGATCGATGATTGCTGATCATAGTATTCTCATTGACGTAGGTGAACCGGTTGGCGATATAAATTTATCCAGCTGTTTAAATAAAGCTGACTTCATTACGCCAGTGCCAAATGGCGTGGGACCGATGACGGTGATATCTTTGATGGCAAATGCAATAGATTTGCTATTATAATAAAACAAATATGTCAGAAATACCTGCCAACAACCAAAATGAACCCATCGCTAACCAAAATGAATCTGCAGCAAAAAACAATCCTGTCCCAGTCTCAGCTAAACCCGCAACTGAGAAGATTGGCTTTGCACCAGTAGAAGGGTTAGATTTTATCAAAGATGCATCTCACCTGGATACTAAAGGAGAAATGGAAAAAGTAAGCATTGATAATACTGTTGAAAGAAGAAGTCGATGGGAAAAATATTTAAAAATAATTTCCAGAGTGGCTTCTGATCGTGGAAACAGACAAGAAACTGTAAAAGCTCTTCTAGATTTGCAAGCCGAAGCCAGGCAAAAAGATGATTATGAATTTGCGGAAATGATTGATTATGTGAAAAGTGTTATTGCTAATTTTGGTGATGAAGCAACTTTAAAAGTAGTATTGATGCGTGGGGCAAGTGAGAAAATGCAAAATTTAATTGCACACCAGCAACAAAATCTTGAAAAATTGCGCTTCCTAAAAAATGGTGAAGATTTACACCAAGCTGCTTGGAGTTGTCTTGAACTGGCCAAGGAAGTTTATTATCAGATTCATAATGGTACAGCCTATCGCACGGCTGAAGAACAACAGAGATTGGAAGAAGCCAAAGCTAGAGCTACCAATATTAAAATTTCTTAAATAAAATAGAAAAAGTGATTAACTTTTTTTATTTTTATGCTATAATACCAGTCTAATTACAAATTTGTGTGCCTTAGAGCCAATCCTTATTTAGCTTTAAGCACCATTTTTCGCCTTAAATTCAAAGAATTTAAAACGAAAATAAAAAAAGGAAAAAATTATGGCAGAAGTCAAAAAAGCCGCCAAAAAAGCTTCAGTAAAAAAAACTACCGCTAAAGTTGCTACTAAGAAAGTTGCTACTAAGAAAGTTGCTACTAAGAAAGTTGTTGCTAAGCCAGCTGCTAAAAAAGTAGCTAAAAAAGCTCCAGCTAAAAAAGAAGCTGCCACTAAAGTAGAAGTAAAAGCTGAGGATAAGGTTGAAAAAACCGCTCTAGTCGAAACTCCAAAAAAGGAAGTTGTGGAAGAAGCTCCTCAAGCTCAGGCAGCTAGTGTCAAAACCACAGAATTAAATCTTCAAGAAATGCTCGAGCTCGGTTGTCATTTTGGCCACAAAGCCAGTAAATGGCACCCCAAAATGGAGGAATACATTTACGGAGAAAAAGATGGCATTCATCTTTTCGATTTACCCAAGGTCGCAGAATTATTAAAAGAGGCTTGCGCATATGTCTACAAGCTTGCCAAAGAGGGCAAAAGCTTACTAATAGTGGGAACCAAGAAACAAGCTCGTGACATCGTCAAAGAAGCCGCTTTAGACGCTTCTTGCTTCTACATCAATGCTCGTTGGATGGGCGGCATGTTGACCAATTGGCCTCAAGTCAGCAAATCCATCAAGCGTATGGAAGAAATTCGCGAAGGTTTAGCCACTGATAAATACAAAGGTTACACCAAATACGAGCGCGTCCAATTGGAAAAAGAACAAATCAAATTAGAACGTTTTTTTGGAGGCTTAAGAGGTTTGAAAGCCAAGCCAGATTGCATTTTTGTGATTGATCCCAAAAAAGAGCGCATTACTGTGGCTGAAGCCAACAGTGTCGACGTGCCAGTGATGGCTCTAATTGACTCTGACAGTGATCCTAGACCAGTGCAATTTGTTTTGCCCGGCAATGATGATGCGGTCAAAAGCATTAAGTTTTTTGTGGAACAAATCACTGCCGCTTACAAAGCCGGTCGAGCTGATCGAAAATAACATCAATTAACAAACAAGAAAGGAGCGAATAATTTTTACGAAGCATTTGATGACCCGAAAAGATGTATCTGGTCGAGGCATCACTGACGAGTAAAAATCATTCGTGAACTATATGGCTATTTCCATGGACCAAATTAAAAAACTGAGAGAAATCACTGGGGCTAGAATCTTAGATTGCCAAAAAGCAATGCAAGAAGCTAATGGTGATTTGGATCAAGCTGTAAAAATAGTTGAAGCTAAAGGCTTGGCTAGAGCAGAGAAGAATCAAGATCGTGAAACCAAGGTGGGCTATGTAGCCACCTATACTCATAACACCGGTATGGTGGGTGCGATGGTTGAAATGCTCTGTGAGACTGATTTTGTCGCCCAAAATGAAGAATTTCGTCAAATGACTCGCGACATTGCCATGCAAGTGGCGGCTATGGGTGCAGAAAATGTGGCAGATTTATTGCAACAAGATTTTATCAAAGATCCAGAGAAAACTATTGATTTATTAATTAAATCTTTAAGTGGCAAAATTGGTGAAAAAATGATTTTAAGTCGTTTTGAGCGTTTTGCTATAGGCGCTTAAGTATTTTTTAATCGAAAAAAGAGAAGCCCGCTTGCTAGAGAGCGGGCTTTTTTGTAGCATGAAAGCATTCATGTTCAATGATTATTGTTCATCAAAAAAAAAGCCTCGCCAAAATTTTTTAACTGGTTGGTTTTGTCAAAAATATTTTCTAATCTTTATCTCTGCTATTTTTATTTTGGGCTTGGCTCTTTTAGCTGTTAAGCAAGTCATTGATCATTTTTATCAATTAAAAGCCAGCGAACGCGTTTTATTATTAAAAGATAAAAAACCAGTGGCTTTTTTATATTTTGATTTGGTGCATCAGCAATTAAACTTGATTGATTTGAGAGACTACAATTGGAATTTTCACTTTGATCAATTACAAAAAGAAGCATCTACAGCAAGCTATTTAGAACAAAATTTGTTTTATGCTTTTTTACTGAATACGCTTTATGATCGTAGTTTTAGTTACGATCAGGATGATTTAGATAGAGCCAGTTTAATGGCGTTTTTTAGCAAGTACAAAAGCTACGATCTTTTTTTGCAAGACGAAAATATTTTGTGGAGAGAACAGACTTTTGATCCACAGAATGCTTCGTTAATTGAACCACTTTTTGAATGTCCGATCGCTTTGATCAACACCACTCCTGAAACTGGCTTGGCTAGTACTTTTGCTCAAATGTTAGAAAAAAGTTCTTTTTCAATTATTAAAAAAGATAGCGACAACAGTAATTTGCTGCAAAGCAAAATTATTTATGATCAAAACCAACCCGCCTGTGTCGATTTACTATCTAAATTACAGAAAATTTTGCCACAAAGTTTAGTAGTGATTGATGAAAAAGAAGTCACCCAACATCGAGCAGCTTTAGTGATTTATTTGGGCCAAGATTTAGCTTCGGTGTACAATTTTTTAATGGAGCAAGGGTTATTGGAAAAAGGGCGTTTTTAGTCAACGTTGTTTTTATTGATTTTTTCCATGGCCAATTCTAATTCTTCTTCGCCTTCTTCATCAGAGGTAACTTCGAAAGGAATGTCTTCTTCAAGAATAAAATCGTCATCAGGAATGACTAGGTTATTTTGTGTTTTACTAGGAAAAGAAATAATTTGCTCATTTTTTTTAGAGCGAAAAGTTTCTTTAATCTGAATTAAACATTGTTTATCATTGATCGTGTAAATCACACAACGATATTGGTTGCCATGGCAAATGAGTTTGCTCAAGCGAAAAGAAATATCTTCTGGTAAAGCTCCGATGTGCTTGCCATTTTCATCTGTGGCACTGATATAACGGTTTTTCAATTGCAACAAACAAGCTTGACCGACTTTTAATTTTTGCAATTGTTCTTTACCAGCCAAGCGATGCAAAGCAACAATTTTACTTTTACCTGGTTCTTCAATGAAATCATTATTTTGGTCGAAGATAATGTCGGCGCTATGTTCTTTCTTTTTAATTTTCTCCAGATGTTTATTGGCAATAATATTAGAACCATCTAAAGCTAAAACTTGTTTAAAGATTTTCAAAGCAGCTGATTCTTGTTGATTTTTTAATAAAGCCAAGCCCAAGCGATTCATCGCTTCTAAATCTGGTCCGTAAGTATCTAAAATTTCTTGGTTAATGGAAATCGCTTTTGCCCAATCAGCATTTTTGGCTGCATTAATTGCTTCTTGTTTCAAGAGCAGTTGATTCTGCATTTTGACCTTCCTATAAAATCTTAGCGATGTTACAAGTCTTCTGGATAAATGTCAAGTCAAG
>CAZWWE010000016.1:0-4559 GCA_964637295.1 uncultured Pseudomonadales bacterium
TTCGATCACAATTGCTCAGTTCTAACATGTGCGTCGAGGCGGAAAATGACCGCCGGATCACGGGTCTTGCGGAGCAAGCCCCGCGCCCGTCGGCCCTTTCCGCTCACGACCGTCGTTAGACCCGCTGAAGACAAAGACAAAAAATACTCACACAATCCGGCTCTACAGGCGGCAGAAGAAGTTATTGCGGCATTGAATGGTTGAAAAAATTAAGACAATTTAGGACAATGAAGACAATACGGGCGCAATGCAACTTTGCGGCGAACATGTGCATTTATAGTGGACTGAAAGTATAGATTAAAAAGTTACCTGACCGGGGCGCCTTCGACAATGTGCCTGAAATCGATTGTCACAGTCCTTGACGATCGCATAACCAAAGGCAAGTCCAGCGCCAATCGCTTTCAGGCGTAGCAGGTCGATCATGAACGGGATAGACGGTCTTTTTTCAAGACAAAATAGGACAATGAGGACAAATTTAGGGCAGACTTAGTGACAAAATGAAGACAATAAAAATGCAAAAAATTGGATCAAAGCTGCCATTTCTAACATTGGTATCGACCGGAACGCCTTTTCTGATAACGACTTGCGTTAGAATTACTGAGAAAAAAAATAATAACTTAATTCAGCTTTATTGTTGTAAGAATTCATTTTGATGAATATGAATGACAGATTAGGAGAAATTAGATGCAATGCAGCAATTGCCCATTTTCTAATTTATGTGACTTTATAGTTGGCAAGTGATATTCTGTTTGTCTGTTTGCAATTGATTTCTTCCAAACTTTCTAATTTGGATCAATAATTGTGTCTTTTTATGGCACTATCTTCCGGAGTTAAGGTAGAGGCAAAATTTGGGCAACAAAATGTTTTTTAAGGAATTTCTCGAGACAGCCAAAAGATTTAGCCACACTTGTTCTATCATAAACAAGAAAATAGGCGACCTCGGTATTAGAGAAATAAGAACAGCTGAATCAAGATATTTATTTCATAATCTTTACTATTTATCAGGTTATGTTATTGAATGTTCTTTTAAATACGGGATTTATGCATTATATAGATACCCTCCAACCAAGGATGTAAAAGAACTAGATCTTAGGGATTTAAGCTATAAAAATAATATTCAGCATCATAGATTTAATGTTTATGAGGACTATCTCCTCGCGAAGTTACCAGGCTCTTTGAGGGATTTGAAGAAAAAAAGTTTTGCTCTTGGCAAAACCAAAGAACTATTCAATAAATGGGATGGGCCAGTAAGGTACCATTTTGAACTAGGAGCATTTTCAAGTTCTGATTACTTAGAATTCTATAAATTCGCAAACCAAGTTCTTACTCAAATTGTTGAAAACGTGTAAAGGTAATTGAAATGCTAAAAATTAAAGAATTTTTGCAAGATATTGAAAATATCTTCATAAAAATGACTCAGGACAACATTATTTCTGATTTTCGAGTTTCATTACGCTTTAACATGTCTGTGGACATTCTAATAGTTTCTGACAAAATTACTTCAAAAGAGATTCAAGAAAAACTTGGGAACAAGGGACCAACCCTGGAAATTGAGGTAATAAGTTTAAACGAAGCAAGCAATGACTCTTTCTATTCTGATTTTTTAAAAAAATCAAATAAGGTTAGTTTGGGGGTTCGACAAGGGTTATCAAGCATCATTGAAAAACCAGAAATTAGAAATTATAAGAAGAATAGTCGAATTGTTACTTTTTACAGTTATAAGGGCGGTGTCGGTAGAACTACAGCATTAGCTTTATTTGCTTCATACCTATCAATCCATCAAGAGAAAAAGGTGTTTGTTATTGATTGCGACTTTGAGGCACCTGGTTTAATTAATTTTTTTAATGTAAGCTCAGAAAGCACACCAAAATCTGGGGTCGTAGAATACTTTAAAGATAAAGAAGCTGGCTTCAAAATAAATTTAGAAGATTATTTATATGAAGTTTCTAACGAATATTGTGGAGATGGAAAAATTTGGCTAATGCCTTCAGGAAATGTTTTTGCAGCTTCGGATAGAAATTGCTATCTTGAAGGATTAGGGAGAATCGATATTAGAGATTCGCTTCATTTTGAAAATCAATTTAAGGAAATGATTTCAATAATCGAAGAAACATTTAAACCAGATATTATTTGTATCGATTCAAGAACCGGGTTTAATGATTTAATTGGAATTTTGGGCAACTATATTTCTGATGTTGTGGTTGGCTTTTTTGGTAATAATGTTCAAAATAAACCTGGTCTACATTTTTTAATTGAAAGAATGTTGGAATCCAATACTAAGAACCTTTTTCTAGTTCTCTCTATAATTTCATCATCATTTACACAAGAGATTGCCAAGTTTAACGATGAAATTGAAAGTGTCGTCTTGTTTAATGATGATGAAAAAACTGAAGGCTTGCCAAGCTTTCCAACGCACTACCTTCAAAGATATTCCAGTCTTGAAAAACTAGGAAGTTGGAATGAA
Organism: uncultured Pseudomonadales bacterium; assembly: GCA_964637295.1. Lineage (GTDB taxonomy): Bacteria > Patescibacteriota > Microgenomatia > UBA1400 > PJMF01 > UBA1364. The sequence continues at coordinate 2,465 of CAZWWE010000016.1, forward strand.
GACCTTGGTGATTTTGTTACTTTAATAAAAGAAAAACATTTGCCTGAATATTTTCAATTATTCGAGAAAATTTACAACCAACTTTTTCCGTCAAAATTTGATGACAGAATAGAAAAATTTGGCTTTGATGAGGCAGATGGCAATAACTCTGACATTATCGAGAATGCACCTTTTTCATACCAACAGACCAATAATACTAATCATAGCTCCATAAAAAGGATTCTATTAGAACCGCTGCTAAAAAAATATCCAGAGATTTATGCAGAAAACATAGTCTATAGCGAAGAGTATTTGGCTAAAATATTCTATTTTAGAATGTGTATGGAAGATATATTTATTAAGGAAAAATTTATTTTGCTTGGAGGCAAAGGAACTGGGAAAACTGCTTTTTACAGGGCTTTGAGCGATAGGACATTTTTCACAAAATTGCAAGAACGTTCGCAAAAGAGCAGCAGGAAAACCAAAATTCTTAGTATGGTTAACCCTCCAGATCAGGTGGCAAAAGAAAGAGAAGTTCGTTTTTTTAAAATTGCAGATCAATTTAAACCAGATCAATATAGTAAGATTTCAGATTTCTTTTTTAGAAGGTTTTGGCTTGCTTATATTTGGTCGGCATTAAGGGAAGAAGTCAGTAAAATGGATACTAATATCAACTTAAGCCTCCCTTATTTCCCAATTGAGAACAATCAAAAAACTGCTGACTTTTTCCTTAAAATAATAGATGACAATGAATTGTTGAAAAAGATCGAAACTGAGATTGAGATTATTGATAAATACTTGAATTCCGTTGAAACGGACTTTCTTCTTACCTTCGACTACCTAGACCAGATAATCAAACCAATTGAATGGGATAAAGGAATTTCTCCGCTAATACAACTTTGTCAAAGTAAACCCTACAAGAGGATAAATCCAAAACTTTTTTTGAGAAGAGATTTGTATGACAAATTAAGCAATCTCACAAATAAAAACATGCTTGAACAAAGGACAATCAATTTAGAATGGTCTATAGATGAATTGTATGCATTTTTCCTGAAGTTGGTTTTTTCAACTACCGAGAATTCATTTTTTGAGTATTCAAAAAAATATTTGGATCACGATTTCATTGATTCGGCTAGAAAAAAAATGGAGAAGAAAAATTCATTAAGTCAGTTGCCTGCCGAAGAATTTTATCTAAAGCCATTTATTAACATTTTTTTTGGATTGCCTCAGAATCAGCAAAGAAACGGTTCTACGGCATATGAATGGATCTATGCAAATCTAAAAAATGCAGATAAAACAATTAGTTTAAGGCCATTTCTGGATCTTGTTAGATTGGCTATTGAGAATGGCATGCAGAATTGTAACGCGCTCGATTCAGATGATTATCCCATCCTAAGTACATTGTGTATAAATTATGAAGTTAGGAGAGCTGCGGTTGAAAATCATTTCAAGGATCTAGCAAAAGAGGAAGGAAATGAAGTTTTAAGCCAGATCATTAGCGATATTAGGGATGATAAAGTATCAAATAGTTTTAAAATTTTGTCAATGAGCCAAAGAGATTTTGAAGAACTTATGCTTTCAATAAAAAGAAGGCATCAGTTTTTATCAGAAGTAGGCTTGGAAGAAATGATTGCAACACTTCTATCCAATGGAATAGTTTTTGTTAAATTTATACCTGGCGGTAGAAAATGGTTTTCCTTTGCATATCTTTATAAATACTTTTTGGGTTTACGAAGTAGAAAAAATATGGGAATAAAGTTTAACTAGTTTTCATATTGATAATAAGATAGATTTCATTTTTTTGTCTTTCCCAATTTGTGATACCTTTGTCAGACAATTGCTAGACAACTTTTTTGAAAATTATGTTGGCAAATGAGGGCAAATTGAGGACAAAATAAAGAAAAAAAAGTCTAAAATTTCGATCACAACTACGCAAGTCTAACATTTGCGTCGAGGCGGAAAAACCGGCCGGATCACGGGTCTTGCTTGCGCAACACCCGCGCCCGTCTCGTTTTTCCGCTCACGACTCGCGTTAGACCCGCTGAAGACAAAGACAAAATTTACTCACACAATCCGGCTCTACAGGCGGCAGAAGAAGTTATTGCGGCATTGAATG
>CAZWWE010000017.1:0-4428 GCA_964637295.1 uncultured Pseudomonadales bacterium
CACCAGCCGGTTGTTCTCGTCGTAATTATTGTAAAAGTCAATTAAGTATTGGTTCGTTTTCAAACGACATCGCTCCTGGAATTATTATGAAGCATGGAAATAAGAGGATTTCGCTGCCAAGGCAGCTCAAAATTAATGCCAACTGCACATTTTCATCGGCAAAATTAAATAATTGCTTGTTACGAAAAGGCCAATTTTCAGCATAGTCAGCAATTTTTTTCACCTGACTCACAGGTCATAGGGCAACAAATCACAAAACCAGATTTCATTCGTTTTTGTCTTTTTCTTTCCCGGCTATTAGAACGAAAATAGCTTCAATCAGTTTAAATGGGAGAATAAAAATGTAAAAAATAGCAAAACCAGGAAGGCCAATATATGAAAGCATAGTTGCTATAATAACAATAAAAATGAATGGCCTAAGAATTATCTCAATAAAGTTTAATAATGTTGAAATGGCTTGGAGTTTTGAAAGCCAGCCCAAAAATTGAGGGCCAAAAATAAGCAACAATATTAAAATAACCAAAAACGCAAAAAGAACCAAATATTCTTTTGCAGTCTTTTCATTCATTTTTTTCTTCCTCAAAAGATTTTAAAGACCGGGAAATTTTTTCTGTAATTTTTTTATTCGAAATTCAACCAGCTTTATATTTGCCCCTATCTACTGGTTATGGTATTTGATTCCTAGTTTAACTAGGCTAGATATTCATTTTCGTTTTTACGCACTGGTAATGCTTTTCGGTAAAGCTCAAAATGTAGCTTAGAACTCTTCTGGTTCATCGCTCAATAACATCGCTTGAACACTTGCTTTGGGATCAGCAAAAGCTCCTCTAAGTAGTGGCTCTTTAATCTGCGTGTTCAAAGAATCTAAGAACATGCCTAGCAGTTTCACCTTTTCATCCGACGAACCTGAATTCAACACCTTCTCAATATTACCAAATAACCCGTCAATTACTTTTGATCTCCTTGAACCTTCTATTTCAAGATATTTAAGAATTACATTTTTTTGGCTTTCAAGTTTTTTCAGAGCAACGTCTTTGGCAGCCTGAATTTGTTCTCTTTTTGTATTTTCCACCTGAACTGTTTTGCAGAAATCCTGTAGCAGAGAGCCCATTGCAATTATTGCATCTTTTGTCTGTTCTCTCTCTGCAATTTTTTCTCCTGACTCAATTTCTTTCAACCTTCTTGTAGTCGTTTCTTTTTCCTTAAACATTTCTGTAAGGGCTTTGAGTCCTTCTGTTAAAGCACCAGCAGCTAGGATTGCACCGGGTTCCATTTAAATTCTCCTATTTTTTGTCAGTTAATAACATAAACATCAATAAATCCGTTAAAATCAACAACTTAAAGATTCCTGTAACAATTAATGCCAGCGACAGTAGGCTTGTTTACAAGAAAATCGAAGCCCAAACCAAGATGAAAATGGCAGTCCCTAAAAAAATCATGCTTGGTAAAGTGTTGTTAGCTCCATTGACAAAAGGCTTTCCACAAGGTTTTTGATATTCCTTTTTCACTTCTTCATTTAGATTCTCAACCGTTCCACTAACCATTTTAGTTTTGTTAAGCAACTGAGCCTGAAACCCCTCAAATGATTCGTTTTCCGGCTTAACGCTTTCAATTATCTTTGCCTCTAAAATCAGCTTTGTCCCTTTGGTCAATATTTTGCAACATTGAATAGTGCTAAAGTCTTCTTTATCAAGGAAAGATAGTGTCTTAATATAGTTTTCCCGGTTAATAATTTCGTTGGTAGTAAGTTCCAAATTTTTCAATCTAGCCTTTTTGTAATACCAACCAATAAGCAGATTGTTCTCCTGCATTCCGGGCACGTCGAGGCCTGCTTTTCGTGCTTTTAGCTCGGATAAAATTTGTCCATGAGCATCCTTTTCAGTTGGTATTTTTTCTTTTATGAGCTTTTGAAATTTCACCAGCTCGCTTTTAAATATTTTTTTCAATTTGTTAAATGAGTTTTTCAATTCCAAGCATCTGGCTTCAACAAAAACTTTCGAAACTTCTGCATTTTTTCTCGCATTGCAAATCTCAACATCAATTCTGGCCTTTTCCCTTTGCGCCTCAGTCAGATCTTGACAAGTTTTTATCGCAAAAAAAATACCGCCAAAAAAAGCAGCTGGGCCTGCCGCAACAAGCCAACTACCCCCTGCGGCTATTGCTATTGCGCCCGTGGCGGTCGTGCAAGCTAAGCTGTGGCTGGCATTTTTGCTATCATTGCTAACTATTCTTCTGATTGCTCCAACTTTGGTTCTCCCAGACTCTATTTGCTTGATGAGATCGTCAATCTCTTCTTCTCTTTTTGTGTCTATTGGAGTATATCCCGTTTTTTTTAATTCACTGAATAGTTCTAAAAATTTTAGGATAGTTTCTTCCTCAACTTCAATTTTTGATTTTTCTATATCTATTAACAGAGCCTCAATATCGCGGACTTTGCTTTCAATAAAAATTTGTGCTTCCTGTTTATCCTGCTCAATAGTAAGTTTGATGCTTGCGATTTTTTGCTTATCTGAAATGCCTTTAACTAAGCCACAAACTCCAAGAATTGCAGCAAACCCAGCGGCCACTTCGGGCAGACCTATTCCTGATTGCTTTTTTTCTTCTTCCTTTTTTCCCCAAGCCATAATTACCTCTCATTGTTCGAGAAAATAAAGTCGTTTGTCTCTGCATATATTTTAAAAAGTCTCAAAACCAAGTCACATAGTGCAGCTTGCTCAAGCTTTGAAATCTTAAATTGCTCAGCAAGGTTTTCAATTAATTCCTGCTCTTTTTCATGAAATTCCCCGTCACACAAGGCAATCCCGTAGAGCTCAAAAAGCACAATTTTTTTTGCTTGGGGATTATCAAAAATTCGAAGTATTTCGCTTTCAGAAAGTTCATTTGGGAAATCGTCATTATTCATTTCGATTTTGATTTTTTCAAATAGAGCTTCTTCAGCCTTAGTCCTAACTTCGTCAGCCATTATTACTGATTTTGCTAGAAAACCAAAGGCGCTTTGTTGCGTACGACTTAATTTTGCAAGAAACATTTTTTTCTCCCACTACGTTCATTTTTTCTGCAACTTAAAACTCAACCGACTCGGCAATGTTATTGAAGAATTCTCTGCTATCAGAATATCATGACAAATGTAAGCTTAAATAAAAGCATCTCGACCGTAACCATGTCATTTTTTCTCAAAATATGCCGGGTGATTATCTGAGAACAAAAGTCTTTTTGTTCAAGTTCTGGTTTTTCCTATCAGTAAAGAGTTGTTCAATAAGCGCGCCAGAAGTTTTAACATTCGCACCCCGGCGTTTTAGACCTCATGTCAAAACAGGTCTGTCGCAAGGAATCGAGTTATTTCTGTTTTGCGCACAATCTGCTTGTAGGTTTGATTTTTCAACGTATCTTCTCGTGTCTGTTCTCATGTGATTAGCCCGAACGGCCATTTGTTAATTAAGGCGATTATAGCAGACGCTTGAAAATTTGCTCAAGATTTTTTAGACAAATTTGTCTGGCTGAATAAAAATTCCTGACGGTAAAGGCTAGTTGACCTTGGAAGCCTCATTTTCCTCGTTGACGCACTCTTTAGTGCCTAAAAGAATTCTATTTCAAGTTCCCATGAGGTTGAATGAGTTTCTTTATAATTGCCACCTAAGTTGATTCCAGAAATACCCATATCGTAGAGTAACTTTGCCTGTAGCCCCATAGAATTGGTTAGTTTAAGAGTCGTTTTCAACTTTTTTATTCGACCAGATAGCCTTGTTTTAACCATGGCATTAATAAATGGATCATTATCGCACCACCTCATTAGATCGTCAGAGATATGTGGTGGTTCAGTTGGTTCATTAAATTCGGCATATGATTGGCGTTCTATTTGATTTTCATTTTTAAAAGAGGCAGATAAACCTATTTGTTCAGAAACTTCCTTAAGCTTCACATTGGAACCAGCTTCCGAAGAATCTACTTGACCTGAAATTATGGTGATTTGCTTAGCTCCAAGCTGAGCAGCGATTTGAAGAAAAGCGCCTATTTTCTCTTGAATAAATCTTTCCCCTGCAGTAGCTGGTAATAGATATTGGTCTTCGAAACATGGATTCAAAACATATAGAACGTTTTCAATTGGATGGCCAAAATCAAAACGGAAATGAGCTTTGGCTTCTTCTGGTGATAAATAGGGAAAGAGAATACTTGGATTTTTCTTTTGTAATTCTCTTGTAAAGTAATCCACGATTAGTGCTGTTAGTGGATTTAACACCCGGTTAACTTCTTTTAAAATCGCAACCCAATCATAAGATCTGGAAAACTTTTCAGCTAGTTCTTTGTTACCAATCAGAACTATCTGGCGCTTTTCTGGTGGTAGATAAAATTTACTCACAGGCTCTCCTTTTTAGGCACGTTAAGGTAGAACCGCTGGTTGCCCGAGCGGCCCCCTCACAGATCCCGGCG
>CAZWWE010000018.1:0-3815 GCA_964637295.1 uncultured Pseudomonadales bacterium
AAAAAGGCCGCTTGAAAAACTATGAAAGGAACCACCTTAAATTTTTCAAAAAAGTGTCTTGACGGCGGGCATTACAAACGCCCACCATCAATGAAGTATTATGGATCGCCTGATCCATAACGCTCAAATCCTGAATTTAAAAGGAGATTCGATGAGAAAGAAAAGAATAAACAAGACTGAGACCTAATCCGGCCACCTGTGGTAAAATTTTACTGTGCACGTAATTCTGTTTCGTAAAGTGGCCGGATTAAATCAGAACGACCGGCCGGATTTTCAAGAATACGCAACTAGATTGAAATTGTTTCAATCTGGTGAAATAGACGTATAAAATGGATTAAAGCCGCTTTTATTTTTACTGCGTTTATCCATGCCAAATAAGCAATCATATTTATTCGGAATAATTGAAAGATCTTCGAAATTTTCATCGTCAAACATAATAATTTGAATTTCACTAGGTAAAACATGCTTGTAAAATTCTTCTAGAATTTTTCCTACCGCAGGCAAATTATCTTTATCAAATGGCTTAGAAATATGATCAATAACAAGAATTGGGATAATAGGAACTTTTTCTTCCAACACCAACTGTCTCAAAAAAGCTAAGTATCCACAAAGCTGAATAAGGGTATGTCTTGCCAAGCTCCCAACCTCTACATCTCGAAAAATTTTCTCAGGATTTTCTGGTTCATTTAAAACTTGTGGCTGGAGGCTGTTCCCTTTATAGAAATACTTGATTCTAAATCCATCTTGCTTGAAATCAGACTTCACAAAACTGGAAACATTTTTTGCAGAAGAATATAGCCTTGTAACAAAATCCGAAAACTCTGAAAGCTTCTTTTCATCCTTTGAATACAAAAGTTCCTTAATTTCAGCTTTCAAATCTCTAATTTGTTTCTTCAAATTCCTGAGCTTTTCTTTGGGATTTTCTATTTTAACATTTATTAATTCCTCTACGGTAGCAAGAGCCCGCACTTTTTCCGTAAGATTGTAGGAAGAAAACCTGTAATGATCTTTTCCAATCTCCTTTTTTATATCATCCCTTTGCTCTTTCAATTTTTTAATCGCGAGAGTGTTGGTATAATACTTACTAAATGAGATGCTTTTATCTAGGTTGTTGGATATTTTGTATATTGGTTCAATAAGATATTCAAACTCAGCCTTATCTTCTATCAAGCATTTTAGTTCGTCGAGAATCATTTTTCGATTCTCATTTTCAATTTGAATCTGTTCTGTATCTCTAGTTCGATTTTCTGCAATTTTTATTTGATCATCAAGGTTATTTAAAATAGTCTCAAGCTCTGCCACTGATTTCCTCTGACGGGTGCTTCGTGGCTTTTCCATTTCTTTTATTCTATTAAGCTCTGCAACAATTTTTTCTTGATTTCTCCCATCAAATTCGATCGTCACGTTTAATAATCGCAAAAAGTGGTTAATTTTTTCGAGAACAAATTCAAAACTTTGGGCCTTACCTTCAAGGTCATGAAATTGAACTTCTAATCCTTCTAAGATTTTCTTCTTTCTTAGAATTTCCTCTTGTTGCTTATTAAATATGTAATCAAGGATCAAGGGAAGCTTTATTGAATATTTTATGTCGTTTATACATTTATCAAAAAAGTCCCTGATTCTACCTAATGATTTCTCACCGTAAAAATTGAAAAGCGTGAATGCTCTAAAAGAAAAATCTTCTTCAACAAATTCTCGAAGATGTTGCAAGTCGTTCTTGTCAGAGGCAAAAATTGCATTTAATCTGTCGCAAAGCTCCTCTAATGTGCACCTCTCCAGTTTTTTTTCATTCAAATATTTGAAATAGGCTACTTTTCCGACCAATTCTCTTCCTACAAGATATTTTATTCCTCTATATTCAAACTGCATTAAAGCCCATTTCAAGGTTTTTTCAAACCACTTTTTTTCGCTAATCTTTTCATCATTTGCGCCTAACATATAATCTATGAATTTATAAAATTCCGTTTTCCCACTGGCATTTGTACCTTTAAAAAAGTTAATTCCTTCTCTAAAAAAATAACAAAAAGATTTCCCCTTAAAGTCGATTAAAACTAATTTTTCAAGCTTAAACATTGTTCAACATCTCTTTCAAAAATTGAACATCAGACATTTTGCGGCATTCATTAATTGCCAAAGAAAGGAAGCTATCATTTGTTGCAATGAATGATTTTTGCTCGACACACAAAATTCCAGATTCATAAAAGATTTTTTCATTTATTATTAGCAGATGAATTGCAGAAAAAATAAACTTTAAATCCTTAATAAACGGTTTAAAATGTCCATTTAACATAGACAAGGCCTTGTAAGAAACCTCTTTTGTATTAGTAACTCTAAATATTTCTGAGATCAAAAACTTATTTTTCTTGGAAAGAAAAGCAAAACACAGTGTCTTTAAAACACTTAAACTCCCATGGGAATGAATCATTTTATAGACGATATCACAATAGAGGCTTGTCAAAATCACCTCTAATTCCAGATCGTTTTTAGTCCTCATCTTCATCCTTCCAAGAAACCTTTTTGTTTTGCTCTATTTCTTCGCGAGTTAGATAAATACAGGAACCGAATCTAATCTGCTCATTTTTACAATAGCTGTTTCCCATACATTTTGTTTCTATTAATCTTAACTTGGGTGAATCATTGCCGTTAGCATTTAATCGGTCTTTTGCATCACAAAAATTTCCATAAGTTATATTCTCAATGTTCTCTGACAAATTGCCCCTATTGTCTTCATAGTTTCTGAATCGAATGTACTCATAATATAATTGGAAAACTAAATGTTCCACAACTTGATCTGATTTTTGATTAGTAAAACAATGACTAAGCTGTTTAAACTCTCTTGAATTCATTACTTTTGGATCCCTCAAGTCAACTTGGTTGATCCTTTTAAACACGCTAAAATCCGGACAAAAAATTTCATTATTTATTCTTTGACAAACATCTTCAATAAAAGTCATTTTTTCCGAAAAATTACAAATGTAAGGTTTTTTTTCAGATGCATTCCTAATTATTTGGCCTAACACGCAATTTCCTAATTCTTTTACTCTAAGCCGGTATCTTTCTTCCTGAATTGCAGTTCTATGTAAAGACTCTGAAAAGCTACCAAGAATTTTCTCCTCCAATGAGTTGGTCAAAATAATGTTGTGACATTTATTAATTTCCTCCAGATCGTCTACAAATTTACTTTTTTCACCTTGGTAAATCAGACCTGTTTTCTTCAGCAATGAATCTGATCTCTTTTTGGATGGGCTCACAATCTTTTTCCATAAGGAATTAACAAGATCCTGTGAAAATAGCTCTATTTGGAGGTTATATGAGGAGTCAGAGAAAAGAACAAATTTACTAACACCTTTATTTGCATGCTTTAAAAGCAGCCAATTCATAAGAATTTTTTCTTTTAAGGTATTAGTTACCTTAGTTTGTTTTACCTGGATCGCAATTCTTTCACCTTTTTGGCTAAAAAATTGACAAAAAGATTCGGATTTGGATTCCAACAGTTTATAGCTGTCTTTCCCATTCATGGCCAAATCATCAATAGTCTCAAATTCTATCTGCTCGCCTTCTTTTAACGAAGCAAAAAAGAAAAGAAACACCTTAATCTGGTAAGCGAAACCTCTTAGAGCAATTAAACCGGGCTGTGATTCCTCTGCCATACTATTCATTTATCCGCATTAAGCAATTCAATCATTACTAGTTTTGCTTATAATGTCAGAAACGCCAATTTTTGCCAAGCAAAAATTGAGCTGAGCAAAAGAAAACTCGCCCGCTTTTTGCGACGCGGACGAGTTTTCAATCAGTGGAGGCGGCCCAAACAGGAA
>CAZWWE010000019.1:0-3793 GCA_964637295.1 uncultured Pseudomonadales bacterium
GATTAACACATCTCCTTCTTGTAACAGATAGCGTGAGACACTTTTTTCATCACAATCAATTTTCTTTAAGTGAGCATAATCAATTCCCATATCGTCCATGTCACTTAAATTAATCACAGAAATATTGCCACTATCTCCTAATTTTGAAACTGCCTTACCTTTAAAATATTCTGTAATCTCCTTTAAAGGAATCTTAGCAATCTTATTTGATTTGTAATTTTCAACAAGTTCGTTCATAGCTATCTCCTTTACATTTTAGTATTATAATACTAAAACTATTTTTTGACAAGTAAAACGGTCTAGGGATAGACCGTTTTTTTATTAGATAACAACAAGAAATCAAAGCTTGCAGAGGAATCTTTTTCTACAAAACCATTGACTTCAAGTCTCTGTTAGTGACTTTATTTGCCACTATCTTATTCATTCGAAATATATTTTGCAAAATCTAGTTGATAGTCACAAACAGTCGTGACTAATTCTTTATTGTGTGTGATAACAAGAACGATTTTTCCTGCTGCTTTTAACTCTTGCAAAAGTTTCCCAACAGCTAACATATGCTCGTAATCAAGACCGCTTGTTGGCTCATCAAAGATGAAAATTTTCTTATCCGATAGCAAAGCATTTCCGATAAGAACACGTTGTTGTTCACCGCCTGATAAAGATAGCGGATGACGTTGTAACAAGTCTCTAAAGCCTAAGTTCTCAGCGATTTTTTGGTAATCCTTTTTTGGCTGATTGCCAAGAAGCAACTCTTTTTTAACACTATCTGAAAAGAGTTGAAGGGAGATTTCTTGTATAACGTAAGCTGTCTCTTTAAGACGTTCTTTTTCTGAAAGGGAACGTCTTAAAGAGAAATAATGCCATTTGACTTATTTAAACCAGAAAGAAGCTTTGCAAAACTTGATTTTTCAAGACCATTTTGCCCAAGAATAGCTATTATTTCCCCAGCTGGAAAAGATAAATGACTTATAGCCCCCAAAGATTTTTTCCCTGCTGTCAGCGTAAGCTCGTGTACCTGAAGGCTATCTTGAGCAGGCGTTTCTGGTAATGTTTGACTCACAAAAGAAAGATTTTTGCCACCACGTAAACCAAGCTGATGACGCTTATCTTCGCTTAGGGCTAGCCACTCCTTACGTGACCAAGTATGAGTCCCCTCACCATTTTCAAAGTACAGATAGGTATCACCTAAATCTTTTAAGAAATCTAGACGGTACTTAACTATCACAATCGTCACTCCGAGTGCTTTTAAAGCTTTAAGATGTGATTTTGACCTTTCGACGCTTGTTTGGTCTAAATTGGCACTCGGCTCATCTAGTATCAAAAGTTGAGGATTTTGCATGTTAGCTGTCGCAATGGCAACACGCTGTTGCTCCCCACCTGAAGTGTTTAGTAAATCATAATTCAACAACTGTTCAAGATTAAACAACTCGGTTGTTTGCTTTAGACGGCTTTGGATGTCGGCTTGAGCAATCCCTTGGTTTTCACAAGGAAAAACTAGCTCGTGTTCAACTTTGCGGTGGAAAAATTATGTGGCAGGATTTTGAAATACAGAGGCGATTTTTTGCGACATCTTTTCGACAGAATTTTGCCCTGGTTGCATGCCAACAACTTGAATGTCACCTTCTAATTTACCTTGATAGTATTCGGGTACTAAACCATTCAATAATCTTGCAAAGGCTGTCTTACCACTACCGCTTTTTCCACAGAGCACCAAACATTCCCCCTTAGCAACTTGGAGAGAATCGATTTTCAGACTTAATTTCTTACTATTCAAATAAGTGAATTTAAGATTTTTAACGGAAATCATCACAATGTCACCCCTGTTATGAGAGCTAATACGAAAATAACCATAAAGCCATAGGCAGCATGATCAACTAAGCCGAATCGATAAGTCACATAAGAAGTCTTTCTTTTTTTACTAGCGACACCTTTTGTCATACTAGCAATTGTCAAATCTTGTGCGATACGAGTAGTATTCATCAGCAAAGGCACTAAAATATATTCAAAAAACATCAGCGGATGACGAATAATCATCCAACGGCTCGTAAAAATTCCTCTGATTTTTAGGCTATCACAAATCATTCGGTAATGCTCTTTTATCGTTGGTAAAAAGCGCATCATGACGGCAATAGCGATTAAAAGTCCTTCTGGCATGTGCCGTGTACGCATAGTGACGATGAATTCATGCACCGAACCCTTTAAAATACTCCCACCAATCATAAAACAAGGTAAAAATCTACGCCCACCAACTAGAAACAAAACAATATAAGACGTCACATACTCTGGCGATAATAGATAATCTTCTAAAATAATCAGTGCTAAGAACGGAATGACATAATATAGCGCTCTTTTTCGATCACCTTCAAGAAAAAACAATATTCCTAAGCTAATCATTAAAAGGCATTCATAACCGTCAGAAATATGAAGCAGCAATAAAATATTGGTAAAAAAGAGTAAGATTATTTTAGTGCGAACATCAATAGTAACTGCATTCATTACTCTACCATACCAGCTTTATTAAAGTGTTTTTTAAGCATATATTTTCCAAATAAACCGCCAAGTAAACCACCGATAATGATAGTTAAAGAAAGCCAAGCAACGTTTGAAAAATCAAAATTAACCATTACTTCATTGATATAATTTGGGTCTTTTCCAATCGCAACCAAATGTTCAATATAAGCGTCTCGAACAACCCACATCATAATGACAGAACCTAAATTTCCGAACGAAAAGACAATGTAAGAAATCAAATTGTAAAGTTTATTTTCATATTTACCAAATTTTGCAATGACATCCGCTAAAATACCGCAAATCAAATTTGGAAGAAATGAAAAAGCGAAATGTCCTGACATAAAGAAGAAAACGGAAATAACAGCTGACATTAGTATTAAACAACCAAATTTCTTTGTTTTAGCAATTAAGAGCATGTAAACTGTTCCTGCTAACAAAGCAATGAAAGCTGGCGCATATTTCATATTTGCACTATACGCTAAGAAAACAGATAATAATGTTCCTAAACATAGAAAAACAAAATAAAGTGCTGTATAAATTCCTGTTGTAATAATATCTTTAGTTTTTAAAATAACTCCAATCTAATAAGCTGTCTCGTTTTAAGACAGAATTTTTAAATTTAGTATTAAAATACCAACATATATTCATATACTATATCTGGGTCAAGGTTTCATTTTCAACTTTGTAAATAACATCGCTAGCTGCTACTGTACTCAAACGATGAAAAATAAGGAAAACATAACCTTTACAATGTTCACGAACAACTTGTAAAAATGCTGCCTCGTTAAGTGAATCGAGGTTACTTGTTGGTTCATCAAAAATGTAACAATCAGCATCTTTTAGTAAAGCTCGTGTCAACTCTAAACGTTGTAATTCACCTGCTGAAAATAGCGTTTGCTCGCTGTTTAAGAGCGTATCTAAACCATTCTTAGTTGACAAAATCTTGTCTTTAATGCGACATTTTTCTGCCGCTTCTAAAATCATGTCATCTGTAATATCTGGATTGCCAAGTTTCAAATTCTCACGAATACTTTGGCTGAATACTTGAGGAATTTGTGGAATATAGACAATACGATTTTGAATATCACGTGCTGCAAGAGTTGAAAGTGGCTTATGATTTACTAAAATTTGTCCTTTAGTATTATCATACCATCTCATGACAAGCTTCATCAGAGTAGATTTTCCAGAACCAGATTGTCCAACCAAACCAATGATTTTATGATTTTCAAAGGTAACTGACAGGTGATTGAAAATGCTTTGATTACGATTCTCATACGCAAAC
>CAZWWE010000020.1:0-3779 GCA_964637295.1 uncultured Pseudomonadales bacterium
TTCGCAGGGAATTTACCCTTCCGCGATAGCAGGGAATTTATGCTACCATTCACAAAAATAATGAAAGGGCAATATATGGCATTTGAAGACAACTTTACGAATGGCGCAGACGAATGGGAAGAATTCCGTGAAGAAGATTGTGATCCTATTGACATTGAAGAATTGAAGCAGTTAAATTTGGCCGATATGCCCGAAGATATTAGTCTCTTGATAATGGATAATTATTTCCCAGAAACGGTTGTGATACGACAAGGTGAGACTCTTATTTGTGAAATTCAAGAACATTTATTTACAAAGTATTGGGAGCACAAATTCTCTGCCTATGCATTTGCTGAAGCCATGGAACGAGCGGTGCTTCGACTTGCACATGAAGGGCACCCATTGGCTAATCCATCGCGAAACGATGAGGATGTACATATTTTTGTAAAATGGCAACTATGCCTTATCCGTAACACAAAACCTGAATTATTAATCGAATCAATACGATCAGCTTTTGATTTGGTTTGGAAAAGAGCTGATTCTATTCTTGAAAATTCCGATTCTGTTCTGATATTGGGTAAGGACACCGAACCAGCGTTAGGGCGACTAAGAAGGATTGCGGCCAAATTGCAGACACTTGGTTACTATACCTACATCATTAAGGACCAGCCCGACAAAGTTGGAGAGAGTGTCATTCAAAAAGTAATGCGCTATGCCCTTTCCTCCAAGTTTGTGTTAATTGAAAATACAGAGCCATCCGGTCACTTATATGAAATCCCCCACGTGGCGAAGGCTGCCGAGTGCGTGACAGTGGTGTTGCAAGAGGTCGGTAAAGGGGCAACTTGGATGTTTGAGGATGCGTATGCAAAGCATAAACACTGGCAAAAATTACCATACAAAGATGAAGAGTTAGAGACGGTTGTTGAATCGGCAGCCGCCTGGGCTGAGAAATTCGTTAAAGAGTTTGCAGATTATCAGGTGACAAACCTACCCTGGCTCAAAAAATAGTAATATTGGAGCGCAGAACTAGGAGTTTTTCTTTGTGTCGAGAATGGCAACTGTCCCTTTAGGCATTTTTTTGCAGAAAAAGTGAACTTCTTCGTTGTTACATAAAAGGATAATCCAATGAGCTCTACAAAATTCCCCCCCAGCCCAATTAAATTGCAACCCAGAAATATTTTTGTTTACATCATCGAATCGCCTTCCCCTAAGGATTTTTTTGAAGATGTTCATGAGGGAGAAATTATATCCAAGACTCTCACATTGGCAGGAGTTAAAAATGAATGCCGAAGAGTAGTTAACCGCAATTTTTTCAAAATGGCATTATTAGATTTTTTCAGCAAGTCGGTTGGGGCCATTCCAATCCTTCACATTAGTGCTCATGGCGACAAAAATGGTTTTCAACTAACCAATGAGGCAGATCAAGGGCAAATTCTTGAATGGAGTTTTCTGACAGATTTTTTTCAAGCAATTAACGACGTTCAAAGCGGGCAATTATTGTTGTGCATGTCATCTTGTGAAGGATTTTCTGCATGCAAGATGGCAATGAAAAAGGAAAGTGTGACACATCCATTTTTTGGAGTCATTGGCAATCGAAGAAAACCAACATATTCGGATACTTTGATTGGATTTTCCACATTCTATCACTTGTTCAAAAAAGGGGCTTCGGTTGTTGATGCTGTAAATGCGATGAAATACGCTTCAGGAAATTTTGATTTTGATTGCATAACAGCGGCCGAAGCTCAAAATCGTTACATTAAAGTTCTTGAAACAAATGAAAGAGAAAAAATTCAGAAAATCATCAATGCAATGGCAAAATTCTAGCAAAATCACACACCGAACCAGTGCGTCGACGCGGGAAATGAGGCCTGTCATGAGTTTTGCTGACGCAAGTTCCGCGCCCGCGCGCCTGTCTCTCTTTTTGATCACGAAAGGCGTTCGGTGAAAATTTATGAGTAGCAATCGAAATAGACCTTGTCCGTGTGGCAGTGGTAAAAAATATAAGCATTGTTGTATTAACAAAAAAGAAAAATTCATAACACTCAATATTGACTTGGGTCGATCGGTGTATTCGCCAAAAATTTCTATAAACTCTAAAGAAGGGGTAAAAGTTTTTGATTTTTTGGGACAAGAAATAATTCCTTTAAGTGCTAAACTTGAAACCTTTTATAAAGGGCAAAATAAGGATCGAATTTTGAGCAGTCATAATATTTCGCCAAATCAGCTTTTGGTGGACCCAAATTTCGTTTATCAGGGGTTTGATAAGATTTTTGCAATTGACACCAATAATAGAAATTTTGGAGAAATCGCGATTTCACTCGCAAGCGTAATTCTCGCAAAACCAATTAAAACCCAAGTCTTTCCAAATAAAACAGGCTTTCATTATGCATTTACTCAATGCTTTGAGTTTCATAACTTAAATTTAAAACCAGAAAACCAAGCTTGGAAATTTTTAATTGATGGAATAATTTCGCATCCGCAATACAAGGGCGAGAAAATTGGCATTTTTGTTGACTCTGACCTTGGAAATCTTGCAAAAATAAATGAAAGAAAGATCGCGTTGATAGATAGCTTCTTTTTGCCTGAAAATTTTTCTTTAATTTATGGAAGAGATAAGAAAGAAGAAAATCTTGCAAATTTACTAATTAATGCCTGCCATAAGCAAAGTACATTTCTATTGGATTGCATAACAAAAAATTATTCCGAAGAAAATTTATTTGAAGCTATAGATAAACCCTATTCTCACTTTCGAATTTGGAATTTAGAAGAAAACACCGAACAAATGCATAGACGCGGAAAATAAGGCCGGATCACGGGTCTTGCTTGCACAGCACCCGCGCCCGTCTCTTTTTTCCGGTTACGGCAAGCGTTGTCCAAAATTCAAAGATTTAAAACAAATGAGCGATCAGACTGAAAATCTATTTATTAGCCTGCTTGGCCGGAATCTTAAGGCATTTCAACTGCTTGAATATTATATAAAAGCACTTGTTGATTCATCAATGCATAAGTTAGAAATAATTGATAAAGAATTGATCGAAAATGGCAAGATGATTGGCAGCAAAATAACGCTTGGGCAATCGATTCCAGAATTTTTGAAAATCATGGAAAATGGAGAAATTTTTCCTGAGTTTGAAAATAGTTTATTTATTGGCTCTAAGTTCAGCTGGTTAGTAGATGATAATGAAAGAAATAAATGGACGCAGCTGATGAAAAACTTGAATGAAGAAAGAAATTGGCTTGTTCATAATTCTTATATTGATTTTAGCCTAAACGGCGCTGAAAAAGAGACTATTTTCAAAAGAATCGAAAATCAGTTTGAAACTACTCAAAAAACTTTAGACCGCTTAGAAGCGCAAATAATGGCAATGGCAAAAATTAAAAAAAATATGGCTCATGATCTTATATTTATTGCAATTGGAATAGCCATATTTCGGCTGGAAAAAATAAAAAAAGACAAAGAGGGCTGGGTTCTCTTTCAAAGTTTTGCTTCACATTTCAATAGATTGACGCAAGAGAATAACAAAAAGCCCCACCAGACAACTTTGGAAATAAAAATGGACTTAAAAAAAGCCAAAAATATTTACGAGAGCAGAGGTATTTTTGAATTCGAAAGCAAAACCATTAATAATCAGAACAGAGTTTACATTAGATTAAAAAATTCTGGTTAATTCCTTCACCGGCGAGACATTTGAAAAACGAGTTGGCAACCAGCTGAAACGGCCTGAGAAAAAATATCGAGGGTTGCGTAAAAAAACAGGGTTGCAATTTGCTACAAAAAAGGTATAATATAAACGTCCATT
>CAZWWE010000021.1:0-3681 GCA_964637295.1 uncultured Pseudomonadales bacterium
AGTTATTTCTTCAAGCTTTTGTCGGACATAGTAAACTGGGAAGTCTGGGAAAGGACCGTATTGCCCTTAATTTTCCTGATTTTAACAGCTTGTTGAGCTATTTGAATACTAAAAAATTGAAATAAAAATGGCTTTTTAGCCTAAGAAGGAGGTTGCCAGCTTGCTAAAACAAATCAAATATTTTCAATCAGTTGTTGAAGAAGATTCCTTTACCAAGGCAGCCGATTCGCATTTTATCTCACAGTCAGCTATTTCACAGCAGATTCGGAGTTTAGAGGCAGAACTGGGTGTGACACTTTTAACGCGTAAAATCGTGGCTTAGAGTTGACAGAAGCAGGGCGTTATTTTTATGAAAAATCGCTGGCGCTGGTGGCTGATTTTGATGCTCTTAGCTAAGAGACACAAGCAATTGCCAACCAACAAGCTGCGCAACTGTCCGTTGGTTATTTGTATTCCTATGAAGGCAGTGAAATCCAAAAAGCGATTGCGAGTTTTGCTAGTCAATTTCCTGATGTGGCGCTAACGGTCAAAACAGGAACGCATGACCAACTTTATGATGACTTACGCTTTGGCAAAATCGATTTGGTCATCAATGACCAGAGACGTGCTTTTTCGACAGATTATGAAAATTTAGTTTTGACTGATTTACCATTTTACGTCGAATGTGCGCATTTTGGAAAAAAGATAACTCAGGCTATTACGTCGAAACAATGGCAGAGCTTCCAGCCAAAGCTTTTCAATAAAACTAAAACCAAAAAGGTATTTCAGATAAGTTTTTCTTATCCGAAGTGCCTTTTTTTAAAATTGATAAGCCGATAGCTTGGATTTATAATGTAGCCATAAAGATGTTAGAAGTTAAGCAACATCATAACTGACAGCGAAAAAGCGGGAGGAAATAGCATGGCTATTACAGAAAATGCGAAACAATATCATGAAAAATGTTTCCAGGATATGTCTCTGATTTTTTGAGAACTGACCCTGAATTCATTGAACGATTTGACAACTTTGCCTTTGATGAAGTGGTTAATCACCCGAATGCGACATTGGATGACAAGACACGATTTATGGTGATTTTAGCGACGTTACTAGGTTGCCAAGGCATTGATGAATTTCAAGCTATTGTGCCAGCAGCGCTAAATTTTGGCGTTACACCAGTTGAAATCAAAGAAATTGTCTATCAAGCGGTGGCTTATTTGGGAATTGGGCCTGTCTTTCCATTTCTAAAAGCAGCCAATAAAGTATTGGAAGAACAAGGCGTTACATTGCCACTTGAAGGACAAGCAACTACAACCATTGACAATCGTCGTGAAGCTGGTACACAAGCGCAAGTGGATATTTTTGGTGAAGGCATGCGTGATTTTTGGCAATCAGGTGCTAAGGAAAGTACCCATATCAATTATTGGTTAGGTGATAATTGTTTCGGAGATTATTACACACGTAAAGGTCTTGATTATAAGCAACGTGAGTTGATAACATTTTGTTTCTTGGCAGCTCAAGGTGGTGTTGAGCCACGATTGACTAGCCACGCGGCTGCAAATATGAAAATTGGCAACGATAAAGCATTTCTAATCGCAGTTATTTCAAATGCCTTACCATTCATTGGTTATCCACGTAGTTTAAATGCTCTTCGTTGTGTCAATGAAGCTGCCGATAAGTTAAAGTAAAAACAATCAGGAGGAAAGATAAATGACAAAAGATGTTATGTTAGTAACAGGTGCTGGGCAAATTTCAATGGCGATTGCACGTCGCATGGGATATGGTAAAAAATTGTTTTAGGTGACCGTTCGATTGATAATGCCAAAGCAATTGCTAAGACCTTAACAGAAGCTGGTTTTGATGTCGTGACATTTGAAATAAATTTGTCATCACGTCAGTCAATTAAAGAGATGATTGCTTATGCGCAAACTTTTGGTGACATTAAGTATTTGGTTAATGGTGCGGGTGTTTCGCCATCGCAAGCTTCGATTAAAACCGTGCTAAAAGTTGACCTTTACGGAACATCTGTTTTACTAGAAGAAGTTGGAAAAGTCATTGCAAAAGGCGGTGCAGGTGTCACTATTTCTAGCCAATCAGGTCACCGTATGCCTGCCTTGACTGCTGAACAAGACCTGGCACTTGCCATGACACCAACGGAAGAATTGTTGACACTTGATTTTCTACAAGAAAATAAGATTGAAAATAGCCTCCATGCTTACCAATTGGCAAAACGTGCCAATGAAAAACGTACCATGTACAAAGCCGTTCGTTGGGGAGAACGTGGTGCCAGAATTAACGATATTGCACCAGGAATTATTGTTACGCCACTTGCTATTGACGAATCCAATGGTATTCGAGGCGATTTCTACAAAAATATGTTTGCCAAATCACCAGCTGGACGTCCTGGGACAGCAGATGAAGTGGCAGATGTCGCTGAATTGCTTATGAGTGAACGTGCGCAGTTTATTACTGGCTCAACCTTCCTTATTGACGGTGGCGCAACAGCTTCTTATTTCTATGGACCATTAAATCCAAATACCGAAACTGGTATGGCAGAAGGAAAAGATTAAATGATTGAAGAAATCCTAAAAAATCGTTATCGCCAAGTCAACGATGCCATGGTCGCAAAGGACACGAAAACTTTGGCTGAATTGATAACACCTAACTCGATTCTCGTTCATATGACGGGTTATGTACAATCTGTGAAAGAATGGCTAGCGCAAATTGAGAGCGAAGAAATGTGCTATTATGCATGGCAAGGAGATGCCATAAAAGCCATTCATATCACTGACAATACAGCTAGTCTTGTTGGGCAAAGTCGTGTTAAAGCACGAGTTTGGGGAGCAGGACCAGCCACTTGGCGCCTGCAAATTAAAATGGATTTTGAAAAGATTGACGGTGATTGGAAAATTATCAAACAAAGCGCAAGCACTTACTAGATTAGAAAGGTAGATATGATGACAAATGTAGCGATTATTGGTGCAACTGGTTCATTAGGACGCAGTTTGCGTGAAGAATTAAAAGATAAAGCTGACTACAAGGTAACGCTTTTCTCACGTCGTGCAGAAAGCTTAGCTTTGGCAAGTAATGAAAAATCTATCAATGGCTCAGCAACATCTGGCAATGATTTAGACAAGGTTTTAGCCGACCAAGATATTGTTTTTGTGGCTCTATCAGGTGATTTACCCAAAATGGCAAGAGAAATCGTTGCTAGTATGAAACGTGTTGGTGTGGCTAGAATTGTCTTTGTCTCATCAATGGGCATTTATGGGAAAGTGGCAGGAGAACCAAAAGGTGTTGTCGCACCGATTCTTAAACCATATCGCAAAGCGACAGACATTGTTGAACAGTCAGGACTTGATTACACGATTTTGCGCCCGGGGTGGTTTGACAATGGACAAGAAGGCACATGTCAGATTACGCAAAAAGGTGAGACTTTCTATGGACATGACGTTTCTCGCAAAGCAATCGTAACACTCGTAAAACACATTATTAACCAACCAGAAACTTATCTTAACACCAGCTTAGGCTTGTATCGTTAAAAAATCAACGATTTTTCAATAAATTTGACGTTTTTTGCTTGACTTGGAGTTAGCTCTAAGGTATATACTGTGAGTGAAATAAGAAAGGAGATGACGTATGAATATCAAAAAAGTAAGCGAACAGACAGGAATTTCAGCAGATACCATTCGCTATTATGAACGC
>CAZWWE010000022.1:0-3336 GCA_964637295.1 uncultured Pseudomonadales bacterium
AGATGATTTTAAAGGTCGGAAAGGTTTTCCTCCACCTTCATAGAATTTTCCAAAAAATTCAACAAACATCAGACGTGCCCCATGCACATAACCTGATAACAATGATAAGAAAATATTAATAGCGTGTAGAAGTATAAAGATGACAATACCAATAGTAAAACGTGCTACTGGTGGGAAAATTTCAACAATCAAATTGAAAGCAGAGCCAATGCTTGCCCCTGACAAACCAAGCGCCATCAAACGCGTAAAGCTGACCAAGTCTCCCACATAACCACTAATATTGTAGAGATTGTAAAAACCACTTCCTAAGCCGACCAAACTCTTTGCTTGAATAATCGAGACAATCACAATACCAATCGCATTTGCAATGGCAAATACCGCACCAATTGTTGTCAATACTGATAGATGAGGAAGCATTGCCCCTAACACAATCAGTAAAATACCAATCAATATCAAACACCAAGCAAAGCCAGAATTGTAACTTTCCGCATAATCTTTTAGCCGCAGTTTTTGCAAACCACCCAAAAGTAGCCCAACAACCACTGTCACAAAACCAAATGCAACTGATAAAAGTAAAATAGTCATCACATCAGTCGTCGTTGACAAAAGAACGATTGGCATTGTATAGCCAAAGAAAGAACCATAAACAATTCCCCACAAGGATACCGCAACCGCTAAAATATTAAAGAATTTCAAGAAACGCTTTGTTCCCTTAGGTAAATTGAACAGTTTCAACGCCAAAAACGTCGCTAAGAATAAGAACAAACCATAACCCAAATCCGCTACCATCATTCCAAAGAAAGTAAAATAAAATGGCATCAACATTGGTGTCGGGTCTTTCTCATAATATTTTGGCAAAGCGTACATTTCTGTCACTAATTCAAAGGGTTCTATCAATGGGTGATTTTTAAGCTTGATAGGAACATTTTCCCAATCATCTTCAACCACATCCAACTCTTGAATAAAAACACCATCGCCAAATTGTGCCTGAATATCTGACTTCAGACGGTCAATTTGCTCTGCTTCTGTCCAGCCTTCCAAAGCCACCAAATGCTTGGTACTAGCCAATTTTTTCTTAGCTTCCTGACGCGCATAAAGCCCTAAGACATAATCTGTCTGAACTTTCAACTCTTGAAGTTCTCGTTGCGAAACCTTCAGTTCACCCTCGATTTCCAGCTTTTCAGCTGTCCAAGTAGCCACTTCATCTTGCATTTGAGAAATAGCTTGCGCTGGCAGTATGTTTTTGTCATAATCAAAAGGCTTAAAGCCATAGTCATCAAGTGATGACATCGCTTTGCCACTTTGAAATACAATCACACCATACTCTAATTCTGAACTAAAGACATCTTGAACTTCCAAGGCTAAATTAGCTTTAAGATTATGATATAAAGCATCGTCATCTGTTTTAGGAATCGTTCCAACAACCGCATGAACAAAATCAAAATGGCTTAATTCTTTTGGAGTAACCTCAAGCGAGCGCCAGTTTATTAAACGATTGATTTCGGCTTGATGTTCTGCAATTCGTCGCTCCAAATTACGATTCTGCTTGATTTTATCATTCACTCGATTGATTAAAACATCAGCGGAATTATCACGACCAAACACTTCTAATTCAGCAAAAGACATGGAAAAATCAGCTTTTCGTAACGATGGTATCGTTCCCTCTTTTGGAATAAAATGTTGCAATTTTCCAATAGTTGTTTCCAAAGATTGGTGTCTTTTTGCCAAATGCGAGAGCGCTTCTTCTCCAGTCAACTCCTTATCAAACTCTTGCAAATGAATCTGTGGGAGATTAACTTGAGCAGTTTCAAAAGCCTCTTGCCAATCCGTCATCTGTGTGATATCACGTACCTGAACCACTTGTGATTGCTGAAGAACAAGCAACAGAGCGTCAAGCGTTTCTTTTGAGAAGATTAGAGAAATCTTCTTCATTTGACTAATTGCCATACTTTTCTACCACCCTGTCCACGATTTGCTGAACCAGACCGTCTTTTCTCGTCATCAAAACCGACCTGACATTGCTGTCATTTTTTGCAATGGTTCTCGTCAAGTTTTCTTTCAACTGAGTAGTTTTCTCCGCAAGTTCTTTTGAAAGCCCCTCAACTTCAATTTGAGTTTTCTTGTCACAATCCGTTTCGATACATTCCAATTCTTGTGTAAATTGCGAACGTAATCCTTGAACCTTTGCATCATAATCCGCCAAAATTTGCTTTGCTTCGGCTTCAATACCCTGCATTGTTTCTAAAATGGAATTTGCCACCATGACACCTCCTCTCAATAATTACCTTTATTGTACCAAAATTAACACGAGAATATTAGCAAATGTTAAGTATTTTTAGTCTTATTCCATATTCGCATAGCTCTATTCCTAACAAAAAACCTATCACGTTACTAATCATGATAGGTTTTAATTGTCAAATATCAATTGCAAAAATTTTCAATTGCTAACAAAACAGAACTCAAATAAAACTCCGTTTTTAATAACTGAAAATGATAGTCTTTTATTAGTGTGTGCGCTTACAGAATATACTGCTTATTATATCATATTTTTTCATGAACCCAAAAAAGTAAGACTGATTTCAAGAAAATAAAAAAACCGTCAGACTCGAGCACTGACGGTGACTTTTTGTATTCTATCAATTAAGCAGATAAAACTTTACGTCCTTTACGACGGCGAGCAGCAAGCACGCGACGTCCGTTTTTAGTTGACATACGGTGACGGAATCCGTGTTTACGTTGGCGACGGATTTTACTTGGTTGATAAGTACGTTTCACGATGAATACCTCCTCATAGATTTTCGTATTCGTTTAGCCGGCTATATTTGATCAGTTACTAAACATACCATACTATTTTATAATAAGAATAGAAAGCTGTCAAGGACTACTTGGTTTTGGTTTGTGTCTATTTTTTTGAGAATAATCATCAAGCCTATAAATCAAGAGATTTCTCTGTTGAATTTTTTCAAAAAAAATACCGAAACAAAGGTTTCCTTGCTTCAGTCTTGACTTTATTGGCTTTTTTGTGTTACAATAACTTCAGACTGATTAAGCAAAGCGGAATTTTGTCTTAATCGGTGGAGTAGAAGTTACCCGCTTCTGCTCCTTTTTTTGATTTTCTATAATGATATTATAACAAAATTGTCAGAAAAATGCAAACAAAAACAACTTAAAAAGCCTTAAAATCCAAAAAATTTTAAAGTTTTTAATTTTAATTATTTTTTATTATGTTTTATGATATTATTTATGGGATTTGATGTATTTTTAACATTCAAATTTGCATAATTACCTACTGTTGCAAGGAGAATATAATCTGTATCATTTTTTTTAATAGTAAAC
>CAZWWE010000023.1:0-3289 GCA_964637295.1 uncultured Pseudomonadales bacterium
TTGGGTTATAAAGATTCCAATTAAGACTGCGAATCCAAAACTTAGGAGAGTTCCAACCAGAACATATTCACTTTTTTGAGTATCATTGAATCTTAAAATTGACTTAGCTGCTAGAATTAATCCGATACTTGCAAACTCTCCTATTAAAATCAATGATAGAACCAGAAATCGTTCGACTATACCGATTAATTTTCCGGCATTGGGTAAGCTTTCATCCTTCTTCGTTGTTTCTGGTATCTCTATTTCAAAAACGTTCAGCAGATTTGCTATAATGATATTTGTTGGCTTTGTAATGAAAACAAATCCTATGATAGTAATTAATGATGAGAGTTCAATGTTAAAAAGAAAATAAATGGAGTGAATAAAACTATAAATTAAGGCTACTCCACCGATAATCAAAATATGAATTGCTTGATCGATAAAGAAAAAGTTTTTTGTGGGATATTTTAATTGGAGGGCACTTTTGGCGATATCGGTGAGTAGATGGAGTATGGCTAGGATGATAGCCGCTATCCAGAAGTTTATATTAAGAGAAGCGAGATAGCTTAAAACACCAACAACAATCACATGTTTGAGATGATGCCATGTGAAAATCTTCTCTTTTTTCTTATTTGACATAGATTGACTTTGGAAAATAAAGTCAGAGAGTAAGTGGGCCAAGAAGAGCAGAAGGATTAGTTTAATAAGCATGATTGAAATAGTTTTCGAAATAATTCACTGCTTTTTCAATGGATATCCAGCCGGCAGAGGTTGAGTGTTGGCTAATGGTAGATTGGTATTTATCTAATTTAGTGGCTATCTCTTTCTCGGAATAACCGAGAAGTTTATAATAAATAACTTCGCTCTGTTTTGAAGAGAACTTAGAAAAGATGGTATCGAGTAATGCTAAGATAACGTCAAACTCATTTTCCATCTTTTTATTTGGACTGCAGAAATACATGGTATTTTTAATGACTACTTTTTGTTTGTTCGAAGTTGAGTATTTTTTTATTTCTCTTCCTGAAAGATAGATTGCTTCCCCATCTATTATACCATTTTCCGGATCTAATGTGTCTAATGGCGCCACCGCTAGCGCAAATCTTATTCCATGCTCGTTGAAATGCTTTAATTTAGTCGTGGTTTTTTCAATTCTATCAAGGGAGAATGATTTGATAAACGCTTTTAAAAGTAGTGCAATGCGCAGGGAGTGAACAGGTGAATCCATTGCAAATTCGATGTAATCTCCTTGGATAAGTCTCCCGAAAAATTTCTCCCCTTTGTATAATTCCGCAAGTTCTTTGATGAGTTGTTGAATAGATTCTTCTAACTTTCTTCTTTCAAGCTCCTTTAAGGATGTATACGATATGATGTCGGCTGAGATGGTTGCGCTATACATAAAACAGCTCTTTTATCGGTAAAAATACACATAAGTATGCTTTATCGGTAAAAATACCGATTTTTTTTCATTAAATTGCTCTTTCTTCCTTTTGTATTACGCATAGTTAGCAACAGAATCAAGATGAATATATTCTACCTCTTTAAGTTCTGTTTTTGGTCAATCTCTTATTTTCTGATTTCAATAGGGGTATTATCTGAGTCGTCATCTAATAAATCAGCATCCGTTAATTCAGGTAACATTAATTTTGCCTCCTCTTCACTCAACGATTCTACGCTCCGTAATTTTCGTTGTATGGCTTTAGTTCGTTTACCCATCACATCGTCTAATTGATCAAGACCCGTTTGGATGTTTTTTTGGGCCTTTTGCATTAGGCCACCGAAGTTTTCAAATTCTTTTTTCACTGCGCCTAATACCTGCCATACTTCGCTGCTTCTTTTTTGAATAGCCAATGTTTTAAACCCCATTTGCAGGCTGTTGAGAATTGCGGCCAAAGTGGTGGGACCGGTTACTATTATTTTATAATTGCGTTGTAGATCTTCAAGTAAGCTTGCTTTTCGCACTACTTCAGCATAGATACCTTCAAAAGGCAAGAACATGATCCCAAAATCGGTTGTATGGGGAGGGTCTAAATATTTATCACTAATATCTTTTGCCATTTTTTTAATGGTGTTCTCTAGGTTTCTTTGGGTCTGTTCAATTTGGGTTATATCCCCATTGTCATAAGCCGTTTGTAATTGCTCATAAACATCTTTTGGGAATTTAGCATCTACCGGCAACCAAACCGATTTGTCATTGTCTCTGCCCGGAAGTTTAATGGCAAACTCAACCAAATCGCTGCTGCTTGATTTGGTTTTTACGTTAGAATCATACTGGTCTGGTGCCAGTATTTGCTCAAGCAGCATAGCTAGCTGTACTTCACCTATACCGCCTCGCATTTTTACATTGCTTAACACTCTTTTCAATCCGCCAACATCTTGGGCAAGCGTTTGCATTTCGCCAAGTCCTCTTTGTACCTCAATTAGTTGTTTTCCCACTGTTTCGAAGCTTTGCCCCAATCTTTCACTGAGGGTTTTCTCCAGTTTCTCTTCAACGGTTGCCCTTATAATATCCAGTTTCGTCTCGGTTCCTTTTACCAACTCATTTTGTTTGGATTCCATTAATTCAAACTTTTCCTTTTGAAGTTCGTTGAATGATCTTACGTTTTTATCGAAGGACTCTTGGAAGCCATTGAAAGCACTCATGTTCTTTTCAATGAGTGTTGATACTTTTTGTTCCAGGGTCTGATTTAGCTTTTCTAATGCAGAACTGTTTTGGTCAGTCATTGTTTTTACGGAAGTCATAATCTCTGTTCTGAAATCACCGATGGCTTTGGTTAATTCTTCACGGTCTGCTTTTGCATTTGTGGTGTTCTCTAATCGGTTTAATCTAAACTCTTCTTTGAGATTCTTTTCAATTCTCGATAGGCTGTTTTGTAGTTCATCAATCTTAATTTGAATTTGTGGCAAATCGTTATTGCCTTTGTTACGGAGTGCAATGATTAATACTATTGCCAGCAGGAGCAATGCAGTAATGATTATTAGTAAGGTAGTTTCCATTTTTTCCCGTTTTCTGTTTTAATTTTAAGGGTTGTTGGTTCCTTTTCTGATTAAATTATCCAAATCAGCCATTGTGTAGTCTAATGTTGGCAGGAGGCTACTTCTGAAAGAACGTGAGTTAAAAATGACTTGATTTTTTGCGGGTGCAGATATTTTAATGCAAAAATAGGGTTCTACGAACTTTATTCGAGTGCTCTTGCCAAAATTTTGGGAGCGTGGAATTCTCTTTCCCTTTAGTATCCTCAAATGGCTATGTATAAACCATGGCTTCTCTATTAGTAGTGACTTAGCAAACTAATTCTTATGATTGAACTTC
>CAZWWE010000024.1:0-3263 GCA_964637295.1 uncultured Pseudomonadales bacterium
TGTGCTTCTCTGTCGAACCTGGCATTTACATCCCTGGAAAAGTTGGCGTACGTATCGAAGATTGCGGACACGTCACAAAATCTGGCTTTGAAGTCTTTACACACACACCAAAAGAATTGCTCTATTTTGAAGGGTAATACACAAAAACCAAGCCAAATGGCTTGGTTTTATTAATGTCCTGCATTTCCTAATAAGTTAACCATGACAACACCAATGATAATCAAAATTAAACCGATAATGCTATAAACATTTAGTGTTTCTTTGAAAATCATTACTGAGATAAAGGCTATCAAAACTAAACCGACAGCTGGCCATGTTGCATAAGTTACTCCTAAAGGAATTTTTCGCATTGCGAGTGATAAGAAATAGAAACAAACGCCATAGCTAAGTAGGGCAGAAACGGTTGGCGTAGGCTTTGTAAAACCGTCTGATAATTTCAATAAGTTAGTTCCCAATAACTCTCCTAAAATGGCACCACAATCCTTGCGGGTCTAATTCACGAACCAATTCTTCCTTTTCATCGTTTGTTTGAGCATGTTTGGCGAGAAATTTATTGAGTGATAAGCTAAGTTGA
The DNA here is from genome assembly GCA_964637295.1 of uncultured Pseudomonadales bacterium. Classification (GTDB taxonomy): domain Bacteria; phylum Patescibacteriota; class Microgenomatia; order UBA1400; family PJMF01; genus UBA1364. The sequence continues at coordinate 575 of CAZWWE010000024.1, forward strand.
TTGAGAATACCTTGATAAAAATTCCCACCACGACCATCTGCCGTCAAAGATTCACCCAAATGCAAACTGTTCACATACTCAGGAAATTCAGCTGCTAAAAACTGACTTAAAAGCTGTTGACGTTTATTGATAATTTGAGGTCTAACACGTGAATTAAACGTATAAATTTTCTTTGCTTAGAACATCCATTCATAGGCCATATCAGCGTGTTCCAAATTTGTAATCGGACAAAAACATTGTGCGGCAAAGATATCATCACATTGGTCAAGCTCAGCACCAATTTCTTCTAAAAAAGGAAGATATTCTGCTCGATTTCCTGTGCTACCTAGTAAGCTGCTCATCGCACCGCCAGCACTCGTTCCCACACTAATGATTTTTTCAATATCACCAGGAATGTCATTGTGATGTTTTCTAAGCCACCTAACAGCCGCTTTTAAATCCACCAAGCTTGCAGGAGCTTTTCCAATGCCATTTTGCGACTGACGACCTCTAGCTCCCAGGCTGACAAGGACATAATCATCTTCCAAATAGCGTTGATTACGCGGCGTTACCATTGCAGGTTGACATTCAGCATAGCCACCAATATCATTGTAAAAAATGATAGGAACCGTCTGGCTTGTGTAGATTGTGCCATTTTTGTTTGTGACCACAGCGTCTCTATCAATGGTACCATCTGCAGTCATATAAACTGCTGGCACAAAGATATGCAAAGCCTCTAGTTCACTCTCCTTCGGCTGAGCACAATAAACATTCTTCAAAGACATATAACAATTATTCGTTTCATCAAAAATCCATTGATTAATCGACATTTAATCCTCCTGATTACTTAAGATACAAAGAGCTTAGGGCATGTTCAATTAAACTAAGATACAAAGGGCGTTAAAACGCAAAGGGAAAATAGGGAACTGACTGATGAAGCGTCAGATTCTAAGTCATAAGTCAGGGCATCTTTTTTCCACGGCGTTTAGCCCGTGTTCAATTAAACTAAGATACAAAGCCCGTTAAAAGCTTGTTTCAAATACATATTATTTTTGGAAGCACTTTTATAAATATAACATACAAATTATTTATATTTTGTGAATATTTTATTTAATATTTTTTAAATTTTTCATTTACATTATTCACGTCATCACCTATAATAAATTTAAGAGAAGGGAACGAATGGTATATGAATCCACTAATTATCATGGAAAGTTTGAAAGAACGATTCTCACCAGCAGAATTAGCTATTTATGATTTAATCAAAAAACAACCGTCTTTAGTCACCCATGCTACAACAACTGATTTAGCAAAAAAAGCAGGGGTTTCCCAGCCTACACTAACCCGTTTTGTGAAGAAACAACTTGGCTATAAGCGTTATCAAGATTTTCGTTTTGATTTTATCAACTGGCTCTCATCAACTAGCACCTCTAATCCTAATGAAGATAATGAGTATTTTGCACGACTCAATAAACTACTTGAACTAACTAAGGCTACTTTAACTGATGAAATCATGGCAGAATTAGTGACGTTTATCTCCCCCAAAAAACACTTATTTGCAACTGGTGGGGCTAAAAGTTTTTTAAGTGCCAAATTATTTGAAACCTTGATGCGAAAAATGGAAATTTATGTCTCTTCGTATTCCATAGATTACCTTGATGATGCAGTTAATTATCTCAAAAAAGATGATTTATTGCTTATTTTTTCAGCTAGTGGCGATTCAAATTATATTCAAAAAATAACAAATTTGAAATGCGCTACACTTTTAATAACAGCCAATCCCAACGCCAAATACCGTCAATATTTTGACAAAGTAATCACACTTCCAACACTTTCGGGTTACTGGGAATATGATTCTATTTCCCCAATTATGTTTGACGTTTTTACAGAGCTTCTTGTCACACATTATGCCAAACAAGTAAAAAACTAATACAACAACTAAAAGCCACCCGTTTATCACGCGCGGGTGGCTTATTATCTTTTCACTGAAATGAATTTAAAAGGAATTTCGTCTTTTTGAGTTGTATCTGTCTAACCTAGTTTATTATTTGATGTTCTTTTTTTGGTATTTGGGGTGGCTCGTTGGGGATTCTTCGTTTTTCAACCATGTGGCAATCTTGCTAGCAAGTCCTTTGGTCATTTCAAAAGCGCCAGCGATTTGTTCTTTGCTAATACCGTCAACATGGACACCAGAAGTAATCACACAATTTTGTGGCAACAGCTCTGCTATTTTTTCCAAAAGAACATCAGCCAAGACGTCATCTTTATGAAAACGTCCTGAATGACTTGGAAAACGAACCACTTGTTTGTCAGCGTTTTCTTTACAATAGGTGGTTACTGTACCAATATGAGGGTGGCTTCCGCCCGTCAATTGAATAAATAAGTCAGCACCAATATAGTCAACTTGCGCTTGAATAGAATAACCATAGTCTGTCACTTCAAATGTTGCCATCTAATCACCATCCCAACGTCCAGCATAATCATTGCGAATATGCAAAGCATCTAGCAATTTAGCAGTATTGTGGTCAATAATATCTTGCAAAGTCTTAGGATGATTGTAAAAGGCTGGTACAGGCGGAATGACTTGTACACCCATCCGTGATAATTTTGTCAAATTTTCCAAATGAATCGTATTTAACGGTGTCTCACGTGGGACAATGATGAGTTTACGTTGTTCTTTTAAAGCCACATCAGCTGCGCGACCAATAAG
>CAZWWE010000025.1:0-3242 GCA_964637295.1 uncultured Pseudomonadales bacterium
TTTAGTAACATCTGAAATGCCAGAATCCAAAAGCCATTCGAAAAATCGGCGATATTCTTTTAGGTATTCATATAAAGTTGTGAAGCTATAAGGAACTGAAAGTTTTGATTGGTAATAGTCCAAGACGTACCATGGCATTATTTCTTTAAGTTCATCAATTTTTTCAAGTAATTTTTCACGTTTCATTTAAAATCTCCTGAGATGTCTTTATAATAGGAGTATATCACAGGTTGATTTATTTTTCAAGAAAATTACAGTTTTTCGGAAAGATGTTATGAGAAATTCACTGAAACAAAGAATGTCAAATTAATCACAATTAATGTCCTTAAACATTGTTTTTATCATTTTTTGGCAATTAATATTTTTTCGGAACTACTTTTACTTTTTTTCTGTATTGTCTTATTTTATTTTTTCTATTTTTTGCGCTAAAAAACGTCAACAAATATTATGTTATTTATTGATGTTGTTTTTGTATTGAATTTTAATGCTTATCTTATGTGGGTGTTTTATTCAACGAATTCGATGATGTTTCCACTGCAGTTTTTGATAAGTTCGTAATCATGTGTCACAATGATGATTAATTTCCCTGTTTGTGCCATGTCATGTAAATCTTCAATCATACGTTCCACTTGCAGTCTGCAAAGTCCGCTTGTTGGCTCGTCTAGAACGATAATTGTCTTATTTGAAGCTTTAGCCATGGCTAATAACAATCGTTGTTTTTTACCACCTGATAAACTTTGCGGATGTCTTTCGATTTTATCGATTAAACCAAATTGTGTAAGCGCATCCTTTTTGACTTTTTCATCTGTGGGTTTTACAGGTTGTTTTTCATAGAATGTTTGCCCTTTGAACGTTTTATTGAGCCCCGATAGGCAACGTAAAAAGGTTGTTTTTCCGACACCATTTTTTCCAATAATAAAGTTAATCCCTTTATCCAATCCAAGGTTGAAATCAAAGATATTATCCTTATTATCACGGTGTTTATAGCGATAATTTTGGCAAATTAAATCGCTTGATTCAGGCAAAGTTTGTGATTTTTTGGAATGCTTTTGATACGGTAGGCTTTCGATTAACTCTGTTTTGCTGATTTCGTTTAATTGACGAAGATTCTGTGTTTGAGTAAAGTCGTCTGTAATGTCAATTGCTGGATAACTAGTCACTTTTTTATCTTTGATAACGATTAATTGGTTTGTTAATTCTTTTAAATAATACAATCTATGTTCGACAATAATGACGATTTTGCCCATTTCTTTCAATTTAACCAAGACTTTTTAAAGCGTGCAATAGCTTCTCGGTCAAGCGATGACAACGGTTCGTCAAAAATATAGATGTCGTTTATCCATGCAAGCAACGCTGGTAATGGCTAAAAGCTGCTTTTCACCACCTGATAAGGCGAAAATATTGTGTGAATTGATTGATACGCTGAAAAATGGTTTTTGGTGGTAAATGGCGGTTTTCTAATGCAAAAGCCATTTCATCTGTGGAATTAACAGCATAAAATTGTGTCTTTGGATTTTGAAAAACGGTAGCTATGGTATTGCTACGCTCAGACATATCCAAATCAATCAGATTTTTACCTTGATAAGCAATTTCACCTGATAGTTCAGCTGGTTGAAAATAAGGAATAACACTATTGATGACCTTTAAAAGACTGCTCTTTCCGCTTCCTGATGTCCCAGTTAATACTGTGATTTCACCAGATTTAAAGCTGAGATTGACATTTTCCAGAACAGGTTCGTCATAAGTTAACGTAAAATTTTTTATTTTAAGCATATTGACTCCAAAAATTTAACACTAATACTGCTAACATCGCTAATATAAGAACATAATCAAGGGTTCTTAGGTTTGTATTTGAAATCGTTGAACGTTTTTGCTCAACGACCATTCCTCTTGATGTGGCAGAGATAGCAACGTCGTCTGCTGTGCGTGACAAGCAAAGCAATAAAGGAACAAAACGATATTCAATCATGCGTAGCGGTTGGCGGAAAAATTGTCGCCCAACAAGCCCATGCAGATACATGGCTTCTGTGACTTGCTGATAATCTTCTTTGACCGTATAAAAGAAACGAAACATAACCGAAATCGGAATGATTAGAGCATCAGGCAATTTCATTTCTGGTCTAAAACCATAGCTCGTTTCAGAAAAGTGAGGCTCACAGATAGGACTGATGACTTGAACAATAGCTTGTTGTATCATTCTGTCCATGACCGTTGGGATGCCAAGCTGACGGACTCCTCCATTTGGTTTAGGCAACTCGTAAGACTGGTTGGGGGGTGTACTTCCTTTGCATTATGAGTTTTTTGGTGGGCCGCCAGTTCTGGCGGAGATAGTCATCTATTTCGTCAATGGTTACGCCATCAATTCCAGCTGAACCTTGTAGGATATTATCTAGTAGCTGTGACATGTGTGTATTCCTTTCTTATTTCGGTGTCTGATGGACATCTTATATTGGCGAACTCTCTTCTAGTCATTACGTGACCATTTCCAGTTCTATCAGACCGTAGACACAAGTGAAGTAGGTATACTTCGATTAGTTGTTTAACCCTTCGCTCCATTCCCATTACAGAAACTTCATCACTAATATGGCTTCGGCTGACTTCTCATGGTTCGTTGTTACTACGTCCAAGAGGCTCATGAGACCTCACGGGATAAGCCGTACATCTTTCCTCGTTTACACTCGTGATTTACACATATAGGTTACGACTACCTATTGGGACTTTAGTGTTTTGTGCCACCTCATCCGCTATATACGCCTTAGTATCACGTTCCTGTTCGTAGTGCCACGATTTCGCTATCCCTTCCTCTCCCCGCCACCTCACGATGGTCAGGATGCAGAGTCGCTATAGGGTTCACCGGTAGCGGGTGTCCCAGAGGACTTACACCTCAGATGTACGACATGCCCGTCGTACACTAAAAACGAAGCTAGACTTTTGTCTCAGCTTCGTTTGTTTTATCTAACCTTATTTACGGCGTTTTTTCTTCGCTTTTTTCATTTTATTTGCCATGCGTTTCATTGATTGCTTCATCGCAAATTCGCCGACTTTCCCTTTTAGACCACCGCCCATCATTTGGCTAAGATCCATATCTCCGCCACCAAGTGCTGAAAGGTCTGGCATACCATTACCGCCCATCATGTCTTCAAGTGATGACATATCCATACCGTTTGGCATATTTTTAGGGAGATTATTTGGGTTTATTCCCATTTTCTTCATTGCTTTTTCCATATCACCAGACATAACAC
>CAZWWE010000026.1:0-3184 GCA_964637295.1 uncultured Pseudomonadales bacterium
ACTTCAACAGAGAATATGCCGAATGCGGTTTTTGCCAGAGATTTTGGTGGCAATGTCAAAGAGGGTTATATTCTTGGACATTTTAAGAAATCTATTCGTTTTTTAGAACGTTCTCATTATCGCAAAATCATGGAAGAGTTAGGAATTCCTAAAATTGCTGAAGTGAGTGAAGGTTATTTTGAAGGAGGTGATTTTGCTTTTATTGATGAAAAAACACTTGCAATTGGTGTGATTGACCGCACGAATCTTACAGGTGTTGATGAAATCCGCAAGCAATTAGAACCTTATGGTTATAAGGTTTATGCTGTTAAAGCCAATCCTGATTATCTTCATCTGGATATGTGTTTTAACCTAGTAGCTCCAAAGCTTGCCATTGCCTATGAAGCTGGTTTGCCAGATGATTTTTTAGCCTTGCTAAAAGAAAAAGGTATCAAAGTGATTGCTGGCACAGAAGAAATGATATTTAAGCATGGTTACAACGTTGAAGCGCTTGGTGATAATCGTGTGATGAGTTTGAAGCAGAATACTTTTATCAATGATGCGCTGCGCAAAGAGGGAATGGAAGTTATCGAAGTCGATATTACCGAGCTATTAAAAGCTGGTGGTGGCGTGCATTGTATGACCTTTCCGCTAGAGCGTTATTAATCAAATACTTGCTGTTAATCTTAATTTGTAGAAGTGGATTGCCACGTTAAAAACAATTTAGAAAGTTTGTTATGTCAACATTTTTAGCTAAATCATTTGAAACTATTGTCGCTTATAATCCTGGTGAACAACTTGGAGATGATTATTTAAAATTAAATGCCAATGAAAGTTCGCAAGAGCCTAGTCCTCGTGTTTCAGAGGTGTTAAAAAATGCTCAAAAATTAAATTATTACAACGACCCTTTCCAAAGTAAATTACGTCAGAAGTTAGCCGATTTACACTCTCTTGAAATGTCAAATATTCTTGTTGGGACAGGGGCAGATGATGTTTTAGATTTAATTTTCAGAACCTTTTTTGAACGCGGAGACAAAATTGCCTTTCCAAAAATCACCTATCCATTTTACAAAGGATATGCTGATACGTTTGGGTATGAAGCGTTAGAAGTGCCATTAATAAAGGATTTACACGTTGATTTATCAGATTATGAAGAACTTCCTCATGCAGTTTTGGTGGTGAATCCAGATGCTCCAACAGGTTTTCTCAAACCTTTATCTGCTATCAAAAAATTGGTAGCTTCGCACCCAGAGCGACTGGTTATTGTTGATGAGGCTTATATTGATTTTGGTGGTGAATCAGAGACCGCCATTAGCCTTGTCAATGATTTTTCAAACGTGATTGTCGTTCGGACTTTTTCAAAATCTCGTCAATTGGCTGGCGCTCGTATTGGCTATGCCGTGGCTTGTAAAGAGCTCATCAAAGATATGAAAGCTTTAAAAATGACTGTCAATCCATTTAATATTAGCCTTTTGCAAGAAGAAGTTTCTTTGGCTAGTCTTGAGGATGAATTTCATTTTGAAAAACACATCAAAGAAATCATAGAAAATCGTGATTTTTTAACATCAGCCTTACGTATTCTAGGCTTCACGGTGTTAAACAGTAAAGCCAATTTTGTCTATGCGTCTTCGAAAGTGATTTCTGGTGCGGAATTGTACGAGAAATTGCGAGCTCGTCATATTTTGATTCGTCATTATGCGACAGAAGAAGTCAAGGATTTTGTACGAATTTCAATTGGGACAAAACAAGAAATGCACTGTTTAGTGAGTGAAATTGATGCCATTTTAAAGGAGAAAGACCATGTTAAAAGTGTTAATTTCTGATTATCCAAATGTTTTGGAAGAGCGTGATTTGAGCATTGAAGTTAATCTTTTGAAAGAATTTTTGCCTGCTGATAGCGAGATTTCGGTTTATCCTTATGTTAATGAGGGTGAATTTATCGAGAGAATGTCAGGTGTTGATGTCCTTTTGACAGCTTTCTTGCCACTTGGAGAGACTGTATTGGAGCATTTTCCAGATTTGAAAGGCATTGCCGTGAATGCTACTGGCACCAATACGATTGACCTTAATTATGCTGAGAAGTTGGGAATCGCTGTGCGGCATTTAGGTGCTTATTCAACTGAAGATGTGGCTAATCATACGATTTCTCTTTTGCTAGCGCTCAATCAAAAATTGTTTTTACATCGTAAGTACATTGAAGCAGGCTTTTGGAATTACCAGAAAGTTGGCAATGTGAAGCGCTTGTCCTCGCAAACTTTAGCTATTTTTGGCTTGGGGCGTATTGGGCAAGCTGTTGCCAAACGTGCTCAAAGTTTTGGGATGACAGTTATTGCTTACGACCCATTTTTACCAGAAAAAGTGGCTGATGAATTGGGTGTGAAATTGGTTTCGATTGAAACGATACAAGCGCAAGCAGATGTCATTAGTCTGCATTTATTTGCGAACTCTGCTAACAAACATTTCTTTAACCGAGCGTTTTTCAAGGGGCTGAAAAAGCCGATTATTTTTATTAATGTAGCGCGTGGCAGTCTAGTGGATGAATTGGCATTAGCAGAAGCCCTTGATGAGGGAAAAGTTATCGGAGTAGGATTAGACGTCCTTGAAAGTGAGAATCCAGACCTTTCTGAAAATCTTTTTATTGGACGTGATAATGTGCTCATCACACCGCATGCTGCTTTTTACAGTCAAGAGAGTCTTGATACCTTGCAAACACAAACCGTCAAAAATGCTGTCGCGATTTTAAAGGAGTATCATCATGAAATTTGAAACCATAGAAGCCTATAATCTGCCAGAACGTATCGAAGCCATTTCAAAATATTTAGTCTCTATTCTTTCGGTTAATGGAACAAGTGGGGAAGTTGCTGTTGCAGATGCCATTTATAAGCTCGTCAAATCAGCACCTTATTTTAAAGAACACCCTAGGTGTGTCTGGCAGCAAGCTTTGGAACAAGATAGTTTGAAGCGTAAAAATAACTTTGCTCTTTTGAAAAAAGAAGGAACAAAGCAGACTGTCATTCTTCATTCTCACATGGATACGGTTGGCGTTGAAGATTATGGTCCTTTAAAAGAAATAGCCCATGACTCTGATGCACTGCAAGCATTTTTCAAGACTTATGACGAAGATCCCCTCATTCAAAAACACGCTCAATCTGGTGATTGGCTTTTTGGACGTGGAATTCTTGACATGAAATCAGGTGATGCAGTC
>CAZWWE010000027.1:0-3178 GCA_964637295.1 uncultured Pseudomonadales bacterium
AGACAATCAGGACAAATTTAGGGCAGATTTAGGACAAAATTAAGACAATAAAATACCCGCTGACTATCAAAGGATATAGTTATGTTCTTTCTAGAAAATAATGATTGCTGCGCTGCATATAAGAATATTCGCGATCTCCCAAGCAACAAATGCCGAAAAGATTATGTTGAGAAACTCTACGTTAGTTATGCTGGCAAGCACGACAAAAATTTCCTCACAGATGCTTGCTGGAATTTCCAGCAGCGATTCTGGGAGATGTATTTGTGGACCTTTTTTACTAGCAATGGAGTAAATCTAGAGCCATTCCAGGCAAAAGGTCCTGATTTTCATTTCAAAAAGGATGAAAAACGTTTTTGGATCGAAGCAATAGCAGCAAATTCTGGTTCTGGTCCAGACGCTCCGAATGAGCCCGATTTTTCAAAAATCGAGGCAAGAAGCTTTAATGATGAGCCAATCCTGCTTCGAGTGAGAAACGCAATTGAATCGAAGTCTGAAAAGTTTAATCAATATTTACTTGAAGGTATTGTGAAAAAAGAGGATTCCCTTTTCATAGCAATTAATTTGTATTCCATTTGTTCAATTATTCTTGAGGACTCACTTCCGCTAATTGCAAAAGCTGTATACCCATTTAGGCACGAATGCATAACGATTAACAGCGAAAGCTTAGAAGTGTCGGGTTCTTTCTGGACTTCCAGAGAATCAATTCCCAAAAAGTCTGGTAGTTCAGTTTCAACAGATATTTTTCTTGATCCAAAATATAGCCAAATTTCTGGTGTCATTTCCTCTCAAGTTAGCCCTGGAAATATATTGGGTTCCAATCGTGGAGACATTGTTTTGATTCACAATGCAGTAGCCTCTTCTCCAGCTCCAGAAAATACTATCCCCTGCAATCTTGAATTTGTCATTAGACCTGACGGTAAAAATAAACAACTTCAAAAAATTGAAAAACAAGTAAAATGGCATATCTAAAATTTTCGCAACTTGCTTTATACAAAAAAATGCTTAGCCATAGACGGACATTCCAATAGTTGTTAGTATTTTTATATTTCACGACGGGAAAAAAAACGAATTTATGAAACATTTGTGAGGATAAAATGCCAGTTATTCATGAAAAGGACGGGGGTTCCCTTTACATTGTTTCTCGATTAGAAAATCAAAAACATTGTACATGGCAAATTACGAGTGAAGGTGAGATAATTCTACGCAGCTTTGGCCTTTCTGAAGAAAATACTATTATTTCAAAATTTTCTTTGTTTTTGCTGAAAAAAAACCATTTAATTTTTACAAACAACACAGGATTTTCAGACTCTTTCACAAATGTCAAACTCACAGACATACAAAAAAGAGAATTGCCTTACAATGAAAGACAGTTCATTTCAGCAATTCGGCAACAGGGCACAGCCGCAAGAGGTCCGATTGTCCCAGGACTCAACGATCATGCTAATACTTCTGGCTCCATTGAAAATAAAATACCCCACCCCATCCCGGCTACAAAAGCAATTGAAAAAAATGTTGTAAAAAAGACCTTAACACCCAATTTTCGTTTCATTGATAACAACACTGCCGAATGTTTGAAATGCCATCAAAAGCACACCAAAAATTCAATAAATAAGCACCTTCTAACTGAACATAACGAAGAACCATTGCTATTACCAGAAATTGATCTGAAAGAGTATTACGCCAGCAAAAGAAAGAAACGACAAGACAATAACTTTATTCTTTGCCCAATCTGTGGAGTTGCACTAAAAAAGCTTGATAAACATATTCGAAAAGTCCACTCTGAAACGACCACCGACAAAGAGAAAGATTTTTGTCAGAAAAAAAATACTGATCAATATACGGTTGATTCTCAGCCAGGATTTTCTCAAGTAATAGATCAAAAATCAGGTAAAGTTTTTGTGATCTACATTGGAGAAAAATGTAAAAACGAAGCGGAAAAAAGGGCAAATGAACTGAATTCAACGCCTGCAAAAAAATAAAAAACTCTTGCAAGCTATAAGAGTTCATCAATCGATCTGTTTTTTCAAAATTTTACTTTATGAGGAAATTGCAATGAAGCCATTTTTCATTAAAATTGAAAGCTCAAAAGAACGGGATTCTGGCTGGCAAGAAGAAGAAGTTGTATCTGAATACTACATTGAATCAGGTAAGGCTTTGATAATCACATTCGAAATATTTTCTAATGCAAGAAAACCCCAAAGTGGCTATAAAAAGGAAATCAAAAGACAATACTGTCCTATTGATCAACTGCCTAGCGAAATCAGAGCAAAAATTCCTGCTGAATAGGTTAGCTATTTATGAATCTTATGTTATTCTTATTCGATTACATTATTTGTCGCAGCAGACTAAAGAGCGAGAATGCATAAATATGACAGGGTCAATATTTGATTTAGAAGGAATGTTTCGCAGCAAAGACCGAGAGTGGTTGAAATACAAACTGGAAAAATTTGTGTCGAATCAGAAGGGGATTCTAAGTTCCAGATGCTTGCGCGAATTCTTAGGCAGCAATGAGATTCAAATGCTCAAAAAGATGCTTTCTTTAAGCGATGCCGATCTGACCGGTGAAATTCAGTTAATTGCCGAAAGAGTGACTGATCAGACTTCTCAACAAATTAGCCAGATTATCAGTTGTGAATTTTGTGGCAAAAGGCTTCGACTTTACTCCCCGTTACAAAAGGGCATATATTCTTGTCCTGAATGTCAAAGTGAATTTAGAGCTTTCCAATTTGGCGCAGAAATTTTTACTGTGTTTTCCGGCCACAAAAAAATAACTCACAATAAACCAGACTTAGAACCATACAATGTTTTGGGGATAGACTACGGTGCCAGTCTTGAAGAAGTTAAAAATGCTTATAGAAAAAAAATGCATAGTTGCCATCCAGACAAGGTTTCAGAAATGGCACCAGAGATAAAAAAACTTGCAGAAGACATGGCAAAGAAAATTAATCAGGCATACAAAAAAATTCTAGAGGAGAAATCTCCAGAGGTTCGTAGCGTTGTGTAATTAAATTTAGGTTACAAAAGTGATCCCAAATCAGCAGTGACAGTCCGGGAAAATTGGCAAGTTATTGCTTTCCCTGGCCAAGCGCCTTCGACAGTGTGCCTGAAATCGCTTGTCACAGTTCTTGACGATCGCATAACCAAAGGCAAGTCCAGTGCCAACCGCTTTCAGGCGTGG
>CAZWWE010000028.1:0-3062 GCA_964637295.1 uncultured Pseudomonadales bacterium
TACATTTTTTCTGTTACGCTTGGTATGGGAATGCTAGGAACGTGGGCAGCTATGTTTTTAGATTGGTTTATCAAAGGAATCATTTATGAAATCCGCTACCGAAAAGGAACATGGAAAAATTATAAGTTAGTCTAGAAAAAACAAAATAATTTAAAAAAATTTTTGAAAATGCCTTGACTTTGAGTTAACTTAAAGGTGTAAAGTATAAGTCGTTGTAGAAAGGAAGAGAAAATGAAAAAACCTTATATCGTTTGTCATATGATGACCTCATTGGACGGTCGAATTGATTGTACAATGACCTCAAAAATTAAAGGTGTGGAGGCTTATTATGATAGTTGAGCCAAACTTGACGCGCCATCAACACTAAGTGGTAAAGTAACAGGCATGCTTGAAATGGCAGAATATGGTGAGTTTCATGCGACGAATGCAAGAACGCTTGGAAAAGAAGATTTTTCAAAGAAAGTGTCGGCAGAAGGCTATGAAATTATCGTTGAAACAAAGGGGACATTGCTTTGGCGAGATGATTCGAGCTATGAGAAACCTCACCTTATCATTACTAGTGAAGTTGTCTCAACAGACTATTTGGATTATTTAGACAGCAAGCACATTTCCTGGATTGCCTGCGGTAAGGAGAAAATCCATCTTGCACGTGCCATGGAAATTTTGACTGAAGAATTTGCCGTTTCACGTTTAGCGGTTGTTGGTGGCGGACATATCAATGCGGGATTCTTGCAGGCAGGGCTTTTAGACGAGACTAGCCTTCTTATCGGTCTTGGAATTGACGGTAGAGAAGGCATGGCAAGTGTCTTTGACGGCTTTTCTATGGAAAACGAACCAACAGCGGTTACTTTAAAAGAGGTAAAAACCTATCCAGACGGTGCCATTTGGCTCCGCTACACGCCCGAAAATCAACAATCAAACCTTGTATTCTAGCAAGGAAATTTTAGAAGAGAAACATGCCTCTTAAGCATAATATCTATAAAATATAAGTATTTGTAATAGTTGTTAATCCTTGTTAAGATAGCTTTAGTAATAAAGAAAAGGATTAATTTATGCAGAAAACTTCAAACCGTTCATTGGTTTTACTTTTAACAGTCGGTGTATTTGGAATTCTCAACACAGAAATGGGAATAACGGGCGTATTGCCACATATTTCTGAGCATTACGGTGTTTTATTGACAACGGCTGGTTTGTTGGTATCTGGTTTTGCTTTAGTCGTTGCTATTGCAGGACCAACCATGCCTTTACTCTTTTCAAAGGTTAACCGCAGATTAGTTATGCTTTTAGCCACAGGTGCTTTTACCTTGAGCACTATCGTTTCAATTTTTGTGCCAAACTTTACTGTTTTACTGATTGCGCGTGTTTTACCAGCGATTTTTCATCCTGTCTATGTCTTCATGGCAATGACGGTAGCAGCCACATCTGTTCCTGAAACTGAATCATGAAAAGCAGTTGCTCAAGTTTTCATGGGTGTTTCAGCTGGAACACTTTTAGGAGTACTAGTGTCTAATTTCTTAGCAAGTCAATTTTCACTTAGCTTAGCAATGATTTTCTTTGCTGTTGTTAATTTACTTGTTTTTATCGGAACAATTTTTCTAGTACCGTCTATGCCAGTAACAACTGGATTATCTTATGGACAGCAATTAAGCATTTTAAAGCGAAAAACGATTTGGATTTCTATTATAAGCGTTCTGTTATTGAATGGCGCGGTGCTAGGGTTTAATTCGTATATGTCAGATTTCTTAGCAAGTTTTTCACAAATCAATGTTAATCTAATCGCTTTAGTTTTGCTAGGTATTGGGTTAGCTAACATTGTTGGAAATGCTTTGGCAGGACAACTTTTAGATAAAAACGCTCATCAACTATTACTTAGTTTGCCACTTGTTCTTATTTTTGATTTAGCTTTATTGTTTTTCTTTGGAAATCAAGCGCTAGCGATGATTATTTTCGTCACTATTTTTGGAATACTTGGCGGACTTGTCGGAAATGTGAATCAATATATGATTTATAGTGTTGGTGAGGATGCGCCAGATTTTGCTAATGGTCTGTTTCTTGCAGCTGCCAATCTTGGTGTGACCGTTGGAACATCGTTTACAGGTGTATTCATTACACTTGGTGGCGGAAGTCAATTCAGCATTTGGGGAAGTATCATTATGCTTATCGTAGCTTTTGTAGCTATCCTTACTCGTCAAAAATGGCTTGCGCTGTTAAAGTGAAATATATCTTTTATGCTTTTTAAGCATAATATCTATAAAATATAAGTATTTGTAATATCTGATAACCTTTGTTATCATAACTTTAGAATAAAGAGAGGAAAAAAGAACATGACTGAACAATTACATTTAACCCAAGAATGGGACAAAGTTTTTCCAAAAAGTGATAAGGTTGACCACAAAAAAGTGACTTTCCATAACCACTTTGGAATTACTTTAGTTGCTGATATGTACACTCCGAAAAATGCTTCAGGCAAATTGCCAGCCCTTGCTGTTTCAGGACCTTTTGGAGCTGTGAAAGAACAATCTTCAGGGCTCTATGCTCAAGAAATGGCAGAACGCGGGTTCTTGACAATTGCATTTGACCCATCTTACACAGGAGAATCAGCTGGTTTCCCACGTTATATGCAATCACCTGATGTGAATACAGAAGATTTTCAAGCAGCAGTTGATTACCTTTCAACACTTGAAAATGTTGACACAGATAAAATCGGTATTATCGGTATCTGTGGTTGGGGTGGCATTGCGCTTAATGCAGCGGCTATTGATCCACGTATCAAAGTAACAGTTGTTTCAACAATGTACGATATGTCTCGTGTGACTGGAAATGGTTATTTTGATACGTCAGATAATGAGGAATCACGTTACCAAATGCGCTTAGCGCTTGCTAACCAACGTACAGAAGATTACAAGAATGATAGCTACAAATTAGCTGGTGGTGTGGTTGATCCATTGCCAGAAGATGCACCACAATTTGTCAAAGATTATTATGCTTATTACAAACAACCACGTGGTTACCATAAACGTAGTCTCAATTCTAATAAAGGCTGGGCCATCCAAGCAGGTACA
>CAZWWE010000029.1:0-2955 GCA_964637295.1 uncultured Pseudomonadales bacterium
TATGCCATGAAAAAAGCACAATTAGAAGCAGCTTATGAACGTCAACAGAAAGAAATCGCAGACTTGCAAGATTTTGTTAATCGTAACAAGGCGCGTGTTGCAACACGTAATATGGCAATGTCACGTCAGAAAAAATTGGATAAGATGGAACGCATCGAGTTACAATCTGAAAAACCGAAACCCTCTTTTGAATTTAAAGAGTCACGTACACCAAGTCGTTTCATCTTCCAGACACAAGATTTAGAAATTGGTTATGACCACCCATTGACAAAACCACTCAATCTCACTTTTGAGCGCAATCAGAAAGTGGCTATCATTGGTGCCAATGGTATCGGTAAAACGACTTTGCTGAAAAGCTTGCTTGGTGTTATCCCGCCAATTTCAGGCAATGTAGAACGCGGTGATTATATCGAGCTCGGTTATTTTGAACAAGAAGTCGCAGCTGGAAATCGTCAAACACCCCTTGAAGCTGTCTGGGATGCTTTCCCAGCACTCAATCAAGCAGAAGTCCGTGCAGCCCTTGCACGTTGTGGACTGACTTCAAAACACATTGAAAGTCAAATTCAGGTGCTCTCAGGTGGTGAACAAGCCAAAGTTCGCTTCTGTTTATTAATGAATCGTGAAAATAACGTTCTTGTCCTTGACGAACCAACCAACCACTTGGACGTTGATGCCAAAGAAGAACTCAAACGTGCCCTAAAAGCCTACAAAGGAAGCATTCTCATGGTTTGTCACGAACCTGATTTTTACGAAGGCTGGACAGAAGTCTGGGACTTTAACGAACTTATGTAACATATAGAAAAAAGAGACATTGCGTCTCTTTTTTTGATTTTCTGAACAAATTCTGAAAAATATAATGTACATTATCAGTGAAAGGGAGGAAAATAATATGCGAGTCAAAGTGACAAATCTTCAAAAATCATACAAAGGCCGAGATATTTTAAAAGATATTTCTTTTACCATTAAAGCAGGAACCATTTGTGGGCTTTTAGGGGTCAACGGAGCGGGAAAATCAACGATTATGAAAATTCTTTTCGGTCTAGAAAAGCCAAGTTCAGGAAATATATTGTTTGATGAGAAAACACCACAAGAAATCAAAAAATCTGATGGAAAATTAGGAGCGTTAATTGAATCGCCAGCCATTTATATGAATTTATCAGCATTTGAGAATTTAAAAACGCGAGCTCTTCTTTATGATATTCCTGATTCAAAAATAAAGGAAACACTTGCTTTAATTGGTTTAGCCGATACAGGACGAAAGAAGGCAGGAAAGTTTTCGTTGGGAATGAAGCAACGCTTAGGGATTGGAATGGCAATTATCACAAATCCTGAGTTTTTGATTTTAGATGAACCAACCAACGGTTTAGACCCAGATGGTATTCAAGAACTTTTAGAATTAATAACATCACTAAAAAGACAAGGAATGACTATTCTGATTTCAAGTCATCAATTGCATGAGATTAGTCAGGTGGCAGATGATATCATGATTTTACACAACGGAGAAATCCGTTATAATCAGCCAAATCATCATCAAGATTTAGAAAATCTATTCTTTACTATCGTTCACGGAGGACATTGAAAATGAATAAAGTCTTACAATCGGAGATGTTAAAACGTAAAAAAGGGATTTATGGTAAATTGTGTTTTATTATTCCACTTATTTCTGTCTTTATCGCATTCTTACTTTGTGGTCCCTCTCTTTTAGAAAGTTTTTCGATTTATTGGTGGGAAGCTTTGTTTCTTTTTACATTGATTGGGTTATTTTTTACTTATGACCAGAAAGAAGAAGAGGGAGCAGGGCATTTTCAGAACATTATTCTTGGGCAGCTAACCTATCGTATTCAAATCGCAAAAATCATTTTAACGGTTAAAGACCTTATCCTTGCAAGTCTTTTCTTTCTTTTGATTTTATATCTGGTTTCAATTCTTTTTAGTGGAATAATGATGTTAAATATCATTCGTGATATAGAGGTACTTTTCTTTATTTTAGTAGCTTCACTTTGGAATATTCCAATGCTATATTATCTGTCAACATGGTTTAATAATTATGTATTGTTAGTGCTGAATGCCTTGGCATGCTTATTATTAGCGCCATTTTTAGCACAAACTTCTTTTTGTTATCTCTTTCCATACACTTATCATTATAAAATCTCACAAGTTCTCATTCATTTGAAACCCTCTGGGGATTTAGAAAACTTAAATGTTTCTCACCCTTTTTCGGTGCTTTTTATCGCTAGTTTTCTATCTATAATTCTATTCGGATTATTTATTAAATTATTGCGGGAGGAAAAACGTGTTTAAGGCTTTCAAAAGTGAGGTGTTAAAACTAAAACATTCATTTACTTTATATCTTATAAGCGGTGTTTTTGTAGTCGAATTGCTTACAGTTCCCGCATATCTTGCCATAAGCCGTAATGTCTATGCTACTCAAGCAGCAATTTATTTTCCAGTGATGGGATATTGTTTATTGCTGTCTATTGTGGCTCTTCAAACGTTTGAACAAGAAGAAAAAGCCAATCATTGGCAAAATGTCAATTGTACTCAGAAAAGGCTAATATGGATAAGCAAATTGGTGACTATTGATTTTCTGCTCTTTTTACCAAGTGTACTACTGTGGCAACTGATTGGAGTAGTAGTGAACCAGACCGTCTATGCTAATTACGTAGGCTTTGTGACGTGGCTTTTATTGATATTTCTTAATCATTTTCATCACTTATTACTGACGATATTTTCTAGTAGAAGCCTAACTATCATCATTGCTTTTGTCGAATGTCTTTTCATCCTTTTTGCTTCAAATGGTGTCTTTGTAAATTATTTTTGGATACCGATAGCCTTGCCAGTTAACGCTATTTTAGCTTATGGAAATAGCCGAGCAACACAGATTATCTGGACATTGATAGGGTGGATTGTCGTTTGTGTCATTTTCAACGTTATAACATTAAAAATTCCGAAAAA
>CAZWWE010000030.1:0-1163 GCA_964637295.1 uncultured Pseudomonadales bacterium
AAAATGCAAAAAATTCGATCACAACTGCGTAATTCTAACATTTGCGTCGAGGCGAAAATGACCGCCGTTCACGACTTGCGTTATGTTTTCCGGAGAGGTAAATCGTGACTCGATCAGCAAGCATAAAAATGCTAAAATCGATTTCTAAAAACTGCGTTGCTTGGGCGCATCAAAAGGGTTTTCATTGGCTAAAATCTAAAATGTTACCGTGCCTGTTGAACTTTGTTCCTGAGAATAAGAACGAACGAAATCTTCTCTCAGATTGTTTTTACGTTCTTGGGGATATTTATGATTTCAACAACGCGCCTCTAGCTGCAATTAAAGCATATAAAAAAGCAATTTTTTTTGATAAGGGCAATTCAGCTGCATATAGAGAAATCGGCAGCATGTTTGAAATGATGGGCAATTACTCAAAGGCGGAAAAGTTCGTTAAGATCGCTCTTAAACAACAACCTGATGATAAATCTGCTCAAGGGGATTATAATTGGTTGTTAGAAGCAAAGATAAAAAAAACAAGACCTTTGTATAAGCCTAATAATGTGATTTGGAAAGTGGATGAACTTTTGGCAGATGGTAAACCCCAAAAGGGATTAGAATTGCTGAAATTCAAAAGAAAAACCGACTTTTGTCTGGCAAGAGCCCGTTGTTATGGAGCCTTAAATGATTCAACACAATATTTACAAGAATGGTCCAAAATTTCTTGTCGCAAAGAAAGTTTTGAGTTGCAGTATTCAGATTGGTTCTTCATGCCACAGGAGGTGGAGTGTTCTCCGGAAATTTGGGTTATTTTTCAAGGCATTGTTGAGAGAATGAAGAGTGGAATTTTTATCTCTTACGATTCATTTTACAAATCCGATTTCACCAAAAATATTGATTATATTGAAAGTTACAAAATGGTGATTCAGTTCCAAATCAACAGACACAAAAGAGATTTAAAATCATTGAAGGAGCTACATAAAAGATTTCCATTTTGGGATGAAGTAAAAAGTGAGATTAAGTCTTTAGAAGAGAAATGCAAAAAGAAAAAAACATAATTTGCGTCGAGGCGAAAAATGACCGCCGTTCACGGTGAACAAGTTCATTTATAGAGGAGTTGAAGCGATACTATTAAAAGTTACCTGGCCTGGGTGCCTTCGACAGTGTGCCTGAAATCGATTGTCACA
>CAZWWE010000030.1:1304-2861 GCA_964637295.1 uncultured Pseudomonadales bacterium
AGATTTAGGACAAAATTAAGACAATAAAATGCAAAAAATTCGATCACAACTGCGGAACTCTAATATCTGTTAGACTTAAAAAATAACCAATAAAAAATAGAAAGGAGAGGCAACATGGCACAACTAATTGAGAAGTTAGTCATCAACTGGGGGCCAATGGTGTTACTCTTATGCGCTTATTACTTTATAGCTAGACACACAGGTACAACAGACTACAAGAAGAATGTAAACGAAATGATGGCAGTAAGCCAAGAACAATTAGCAGAACTCAAAGCCATAAACGCCAATTTGACAGCTCTCCACGCCAAAATTGAAACGCTACAGTCCCGAAATTACGACGTTAGCTCAGACAAAAAGTTATAAACAATGTTACTTCCTGTATTGTTGCTCGCTATCTGCTTTTTTGATCTGCAAATTGAATAGACTTGGCGATCTAGAATGAAAAAATACGAATTAGTTGTGATTCTTATCGTCTTCTTTATGTTGACTGGACTTATTTTCGATTTATTCTTTAAAGCTCGAATTGCAAATGAGAAGAATAAAATCGCATTGACCAAAATACATAATAGTTTGAAAATTGGTAGCAACTCAGAAAAAATTATTGAATCATTTAAAATGTATCAAACAGGAGAACTTGAGATTTCAACCGATTCTGTTAACACTTCTATATCAATGCCATATGAATTTGGCGCTACAGATTGGGTGCTTTTTTGCAAAACAGAGAATGGGACAATAAAATCAGTAAAAATGCGCACTTCTGATGGTATGGAGCACTTTCCCAAAGAAGCTCCAAACGATAAATAGAAAAAAAATGAAAAAATTAATCAGTCTAATATCGGCGTCCGCTCACGACTGCCGTTAGAGGCCGGAGGAAAATAATATCATGATCGAAATTATCTGCTTTTTACAGAAAATGTTTACAATTCTATTGGCTCTTTTTCTACCCATAATGGGGTTTAAAGGTTACCAGATCCCAACAGGATCTATGGCTCCCACCATCAATTGCGCGGAATACAAAAATGGCATTCAAGTAAGTGAGTCAGACAAAATTTTGGTGAACTGTTTGTCTTATACATTTTCACAGCCACAACGAAAAGATCTGGTAGTTTTTATTTTTCCCAATAAAGACAAAAAAGCAACTCGAAGAGACATGGTTCAAAGAGTAATTGGCCTACCAAATGATAAAGTTTCTTGCAAGAATGGCTATATTTCAGTAAATGGAGTGATCATGACTGAAGATTATGTGGCTGAATTAACTAAGAACGATTTTGAGGAGACTATTGTACCTCCAAATTCACTATTTGTTATGGGCGACAATCGAAATTGTTCTGCAGATAGTAGATATTGGGGGTTTTTACCAATAGAAAATGTAATTGGTGAGGCGGTCGCAATTTATTCTCCCATTGAAAGACAGCGGATACTATTGCAGTTTCCAAAAATTGAGAATCCTTTCATATTGTATATGATTAGGACAATTCTAAAATGAATCAAAATATAAAGGCCTCTAACATTTGCGTCGAGGCGGAAAAACCGGCCGGATCACGGGTCTTGCTTGCG
>CAZWWE010000031.1:0-2820 GCA_964637295.1 uncultured Pseudomonadales bacterium
TGACAAATGACGATATGGCTTATTTGGACGAAAACTATTTACCACATAAAATTGTTGGGGCTTTGTAAGGTGACTTTTTAATCTTTTCTTTCATTTCAAAGCGAAAGGAGAAAGCGATGCAATACGTAACACTCAATACTGGGGCACAGATGCCTCAGTTGGGATTTGGTGTTTATCAAATTCCTGAAAAAGAGACAGAGAGAATTGTTAGTCAAGCGATAAAAACAGGCTACCGTCACATTGATACGGCACAATATTATCGTAATGAAGTTGGTGTTGGTCAGGCGATTAAGGCATCTGGTCTGCCAAGAGAGGACTTTTTCATCACAACCAAATTAGCAACGTCAGGTTATCGTGCGACAAAGGCACAGATTGCGCAGTCTTTAAAGAATTTGCAAACAGATTATATTGATTTGATGTTGATTCATTGGGTGGTATCTGATTACGAAGGAACTTACCAAGCTTTGCAAGAAGCTTATCAAGCAGGTCAATTAAAAGCAATCGGTTTGTTGAATTTTAACCAAGAACAAATCAAAGGAATTTTAGCTAAATTTTCTGTGAAACCAGCGGTGCTCCAAAATGAAATGCACGTTTTTCAGCAACAAGTTGCTATGCGACAATTTTGCCACAAAAATGATATTCAATTTGAATCTTGGGCGCCCTTTGGCGAAGGCAAGGAAAATATTTTTAATCATCCTTTGTTAACAACGATTGGCAGCCAATATCACAAGACAGCTGCGCAGGTTATTTTACGCTTTTTACTTCAAGAAGGTGTGGTAGCTATTCCAAAATCAGTCAATAGTGAGCGGATGAAACAGAATTTTGAGGTTTTTGATTTTGAATTGTCTGCTAAAGATATGGAAGCAATTCGTCAGCTTGACCGTGGACATGGTTTATTTGGTTGGGACGAATGAGACAAGAAAGGGGTATCTAAATGAAGATTTTTGTGGCAGGTTTGACAGGTCGTGTAGCGACAGAACTTTTGAAAAAAATATCAGCAAAAAATTACCAAGTGATTGCGGGTGCTCGTCGTCCAGAAGCAGTTGTTGAACTGCCCAATGTTACACCGCAGAAAATGGATTTGCATGCTTCGGTTGATAATATTGCAGCACTTTTAAAAGGTGCTGACGTTGTTGTGTTTACGGCGGGTTCTCGTGGTAAGGATTTGCTACAAACCGATGCCTACGGCGCTGTCAAATTAATGCAGGCAACTAAAAAAGCTGGCATTACTCGCTTTGTGATGTTGAGTGCACTTTATTCCTTAACACCTGATAAATGGCCAGATAATCTGACTGATTATTACATCGCTAAATTCTTTGCGGATAATTATCTGGTGAATCAATCTGGTTTGGACTACACGATTGTTCAGCCGGGAAATTTATTGGAAGAAGCAGGGCAAGGTCACATTGCTTTGGGAGATAAAGGCTTTACCGCTATTTCAATTGAAGATGTGGCGAGTGTTTTAGCAGAAATTGTTGACAAATCGTCAACTTTTAAACGTGTGATTGCGATTAATCCAGGCAGCACAGCCATTTCACAATTATTTGATTAAATGCAAAAAAACGCTTGGCTTAGAGTTGACTCTAAGGTGTATGATAAGGACACATGGAAAGTTTAATGACTTTCAGAAGGGAGCATTCTGATGTCGAAATTATTGATTATTTACTTTTCCATTACAGGAAATACGAAACGTGTTGCACAGCAAATGGCACGTAAAATAGGCGCTGATTTGTATCAAATTGACGTTGAAAATCTCTATACAAGTAAGGATTTAGACTGGATAATTCCAAATTGTCGTGCCAATGTTGAACAAAAAGATTCAGCCAGTCGCCCAGCTTATCACGGGAAATTGCCTGATATTAGCCAATATGACACGGTTATTTTTGATCATCCGATTTGGTGGGGAATTCCGCCACGTATCATCTATAGGGTCATCGAAGCTTTGGACTTGACTGATAAAAAAGTGGCTAGTTTTGCAACCTCTGGCGGTTCAACTTATAGTGATGCCCAGATTGAAATGGATAATTTGCTAAAAAATCCTGTCAAGGGGCGTATTTTATCAAGCGAAACGTCAATTAATAGCTGGTTGACAGATAACGGTCTGATTAGTTAGTTTATTGTTATTGAAAAAAATTAAAAAAAGTATTTGACTTGGAGTGCACTCTAGGGTGTATGATAGCATTACTTGCAAAAATTAGTGAGTTTTTAGCTGATTTTTAAGGATATTTAATCAATCTGAGAACAGAATGCTATGACATTTTCAATTGATTCTTAGATGAAAGAATGAGAATTTATGGTACTTGAAATAATTTCATCACCACAAGATTTAAAACAATTATCACGTGAAGATTTGCACCGTGTTGTTGATGAAGCACGACAAGCGCTTCTTGAAAAAAAACAAGCCAACATGGTGGACACAACGGACCAAACTTTGGTATGGTTGAAATGACAGTTGCTATGCACTATGTCTTTAATTCACCAGTAGATAAATTCATTTTTGACGTGTCACACCAATCATATGTTCATAAAATGTTGACTGGACGTGTGCAAGCTTTTCTTGACCCAGCGCATTATGATGACGTATCAGGTTACACAAATCCTAAAGAAAGCGAACACGACCTCTTCACAGTAGGTCATACGTCAACATCATTGTCACTTGCTTCTGGTGTGGCTAAAGCGCGTGATTTGAAAGATGAAGCTTATAATGTTGTGGCGGTTATTGGTGATGGTTATCTTTCAGGTGGTATGGCGTATGAAGGGCTAAACTAAATCGCAACAGAAGGGACAAATACGATTGTCATTATTAACGATAACGACCAA
>CAZWWE010000032.1:0-2629 GCA_964637295.1 uncultured Pseudomonadales bacterium
TCAAGGAAATAAAGCGACAATTAAAAAAATTAATCGCCTAATCAAGGAGATTGACCACACTCCTTTTACTGGCATTGGTAAACCTGAACCACTTAAACACGATTTATCTGGCAAGTGGTCACGACGCATAACCGATGAACATCGTTTAATTTACAGTGTTGATAAGACTACTATTTACTTTTATTCTTGCAAAGACCATTATTAAAAAAACTGTCCAGTGGACAGTTTTTTCATGAGCCTAAAAATTGAAAAACAAGTTAAGTCCAGTGGACAGTTTTTTAATAAGCCTAGAAATGAAAAAGCGAATCATGAGTTTCGTTATTTCAAATCTTTTGTGGCTTCTTCTAGGATGTGCATTTGGAGCATGGTTTGTTCCTCTGTTACCAAAATTGGTTTGTGATTGATGAGGGTTTCATACAGGGCGTCGTAAAAGCGACCGTTATCTCCTGCGACTGTCTCTATTGCCTCTTCATGGTAATGTCCATTGTCATCGTAATACGTTAACGTGCCAAAATTTTCTGGTTTATCCAAACCAAAGTCGTCATTGTCTGGCAAATAGAATTTCTTGAGATCCGCTTCTTGGCGGTCTTTTTCGTATTTAACAAACATGCCCTTGCGACCATAAACGACAAAACTTGGACGTTCTTTTACTCTGAAATAGCTTGATTTTACCAAAACTTTTAAGCCGCCAGGGGCAACATGAAATGTATCTGTTGAATTTTGATAATAAAAATCAATGTCAAAATAATCGTTCATGCGCCCAGCACCTAAAAGCTGACGCACATCATAATGTACATCATCAGGCTTGCCAAAATAAGAAATCACTTGGTCTACCGTATGGCAAGCGTGGTTATAAACATAAGATTCATCTTTCGAATATTGTGTAACATTCTCTGGCACCTCAGGGCGGTAGTAATCGTAGTGCATTTCAATTTCTAACAAATCACCCAATTTTCCAGAAGCAATCACCGCTTGCGTTGTCAAAAAATCACTGTCAAATCGGCGATTTTGATACCCTTGTATCATGACCCCTTTTTCTCTTGCCAAATCAAATAATTCTTGTGATTTCTTAACAGACTGAGTAAATGGTTTTTCAAGAACAAGATTTTTACCTGCTTCTAAGACCTGCTTAGCTGTCTCATAATGTGCGGGGGCAGGGGTCGTCACAACAACAACATCAATTTCTGGGTCGTTCAACAAGTCATCTAATTTATCGGTGTAATGAACACCTTCCCACCTAGCCCAATCATCTCGCAAAGTTGGGGCATAAATTGTCTTTACAAAAATAGTATCTTTCCGACGCATTAAAAACGGTAAATGGTAACGATTCGTGCTTTTACCATTGCCATAATAACCAATTGTTAATCGTTTTGTCATGATAGGTCTCCTTTTACAAATTAAATCAAAAATCCTGTGAATGGCTCTGCTTGAACCGAAAGATAATCTGTCATTCCTGCTACTAGAACACGAAAATCATCACCATTTTTTAAACCTGATAATCCAACTACGGCGACCAATTCCTCGCCCACCTTAATCGGAAAAGCACCGCTAACGGGTAACTGTGAATGGATTTCCGTTTCTGTCAAAGTTATTTCTCCTACGTGGTGAGCAACCAAAGCCCAGAGACTATTGTGCTCTGTTTTTAACACAGTTTTTATTTTTGCTTGGACAAAACCAAGATTTCGTTCTTTCGCTTGGTTACCAACGTATTGAAAAATGGAGACTTTGTCAGATACTCTGATGATTTGGATAGCGAGTTTTTCAGCTTGCTCTGTATTTTTGAGTATTTTTCCACCCAAAGCAAGTGCCTCTTGGCTTCCAAAACTTTGAAAGCGCAGCTGATGTTCAAGTTTCTCTAACTCCTCCAAATGTTCAGTTTTATAATAGCCTTTTGTTTTCTCTAAAATCGTTTCATTTGCCATATAATTAGTTATCCATTGGGAAAATAATGCCTGCTTCTTTACGCAATTGTGTTTGAACTTTGCTGACAGAAAGACTGGCTTCAAGTTCTTTGTAACAAGCTTCCAAATCATTGTCATTAATCATTTTGACAAAGGATTGAAATTCTGGAATAAGTCTTGCTTGTGACAAACCGTCATCAAAACTTTCTTTGCTACCGTCATTTAAGACCAATTTGACCTCACCGATGAGATTTGGAGATAGCGTTGTTTCGATATAACCCTTTGTTCCTTGGATAAGGCTGCCAGATTTTCCTTTGCTGTCTTTTGCTGCTGTACAAACCGCGATAAAGTTTGGGTAGTTTAACACAGCAACACCACTTGTATCAATGCCACGTTCCACATTTGCAAAATAATGCTGATTTTCTGGTTGACCGAAAAGTCCCATGACAAAGTGCAAGTTATACAAATTTAAATCCATCATGGCACCGCCAGCTTTGGCAGGGTCAAAAACAGGTAAAATCTCATCTTTCTGAAAAGCATCATAACGACGAGAATATTGACTGTACTTGCTTTCAACTAATTTTATCTGACCGATTTTCGGTAACCATTCACGGATTTTTTGATAGGTTTTAAAATAACGTGTCGTGATAGCTTCAAACAAGAACAATCCTTTAGATTGTGCTAATTCTTTCAAATGCATTAATAGAGCCTCAACATTTTGGTAAAGC
>CAZWWE010000033.1:0-2543 GCA_964637295.1 uncultured Pseudomonadales bacterium
TCGAATTTTTTGCATTTTATTGTCTTAATTTTGTCCTAAATCTGCCCTAAATTTGCCCTCATTGTCCTATTTTGTCTTGAAAAAAGACCGTCTAGCCCGTTCATGATCGACCTGCTACGCCTGAAAGCGGTTGGCACTGGGCTTGCCTTTTGGTTATGCGATCGTCAAGAACTGTGACAAGCGATTTCAGGCCCACTGTCGAAGGCGCCCAGCCCAGGTAACTTTTTAATCTATACTTTCAGTCCACTATAAATGCACATGTTCGCCGCAAAGTTGCATTGCGCCCGTATTGTCTTCATTGTCCTAAATTGTCTTAATTTTTTCAACCATTCAATGCCGTCATAACTTCTTCTGCCGCCTGTAGAGCCGGATTGTGTGAGTAAATTTTGTCTTTGTCTTCAGCGGGTCTAACGCGAGTCGTGAGCGGAAAAACGAGACGGGCGCGGGTGTTGCGCAAGCAAGACCCGTGATCCGGCCGGTTTTTCCGTCTCGACGCAAATGTTAGGCTTGCGTAGTTGTGATCTAATTTTTTGCATTTTATTGTCTTAATGTTGTCCGAAATTTGCCCTAAATTTGCCCTCATTGTCCTGATTTGTCCTGAAAAAAGACCGTCTAGCCCGTTCATGATCGACCTGCCACGACTGAAAGCGGTTGGCACTGGACTTGCCTTTGGTTATGATCGTCAAGGCCTGTGACAAGCGATTTCAGGCACACTGGCGAAGGCAACCCGGCCAGGTAACTTTTTAATCGCATCGCTTCAACCCCTTATAAATGAACTTGTTCACCGCAAAGTTGCATTGCGCCCGTATTGCCTTCATTGTCCTAAATTGTCTTAATTTTTTCAACCATTCAATGCCGTCATAACTTCTTCTGGCGCATGTAGAGTCGGATTGTATGATTCCTTTGTCTTGGGCAAATCCAACGTAGATCTTGAGCGGCAGCCATTTTCTGCCTAGATGCAAGTGTTATATTTCTCATTGCTAGAATTTTCTATAAAAATTCTAGCAATTTGTCGATAGTAAAAGGAAAAAGTGGAGGCGATTTAGTCTATGCCAAAGATTAGTTATGATAGTTACACATTTATACCCAAGAGATTCTCATCAATTGACTATACTGAATTCAAAAATATGCTGAAATTTTCTTCAGAAAAATTTGACACACTAATTTCTGACCCAATTTATTCTATGGGGAAAAAAGTTTCAAAGATGTATGAGAGATTTTTTTTGCGTGCGGGTTTATTTGCTATTTCTGCATATGCCCTCGCTTTGATCGTTGGAAAAAACAATCAAACTGTTTATGGCATTCTTGAACTGGGTTATCTTTTGCCTTTATGCATAACTGTATTTGCTTTGCCGTCCATAATGTTAACTATCTCCAGTGCATACAAATATGACAACCAAAGGCGGGAATTTTTTATTGCAACAAAAACTGCAGTAGAAAAATCGAAAAGCTATGAGGAATTTTTAAATAGTCATAATAAATATTTAAAAGATTATGAGCTATTTACCGGTAATGCTGCGTCACAATAATAATTGGGTTTCGGTCTGAATAACATTGGCAAATAACTCTCTGTTAGCCGGTTTTAGTGTCAATTTGCTTATCTTTTATGTTTTTTCCGCCCAAGCCTTGTGCCAACAAGGCGTTTATAAAGTCTTTAGTTTTTATCTTCCGGTCAATTTGGCGAGTAATTTTCCCTATTAGACACGATTTCGAGCCCTCGTGAGATTCTGGTGAATAGCCACATGTCTCGCAGAATAAATTGATTTGTTCATGATTGAAAGAATTAAGGCTTATATTGTAAACCAGTGTGGTTGAGCACTTTGGGCATTCGCACCAAATGTTTACAGGTTGGCCCAGTGAATATTTCCAAATCCATTTGGCGCCCCAAAAATGGTCTGATGTGTATCGCAAGTAGGATTCGTGATAAAAGGGCGTTTGCTCCCATATAATTTTTGCAAGTGATGTAACCCCGAAAATTATCATTAATACAATGAAAATGTAGGCACAGCCTGGTAATTCAAGAATCTGTTTATTCCAACACCAACTCCATGTAGCTGACAAGATTAAGTATATCCAGTTCAAAAGGCTTGGAAGGTAGCCACTTAGCCACAAAACAAATGCGGTCACGAGAGTTGTTACTACACTTATGAAAATTCTTGAGACGGGAGATTCAGACATTCTTCCTCCAGAGACGCAGCTGTGAAAGACATTTTGAAGAAAAATTGATTTCGATTTTTTCTCTTTTGTTGATGATATACATTTAAAGCTTCACAAAAAGCAATGTTTCAGGTGTATTAATTTCTTCAACATTCAATGCCGCTATAACTTCTTCTTCCGCCTTAGAGGCGGATTGTGTGGGTATTTTTTGTCTTTGTCTTCAGCGGGCCTAACGGTTGCCGTGACCGGAAAAACGAGACGGGCGCGGGTGTTGCGTAAGCAAGACCCGTGATCCGGCCGGTTTTTCCGTGTCGACGCTGATGTTAGACTGGCGTAGTTGTGATCGAATTTTTTGCATTTTATTGTCTTAATTTTGTCCGAAATCT
>CAZWWE010000034.1:0-2532 GCA_964637295.1 uncultured Pseudomonadales bacterium
ACCTGATAAACGACGAACCACATGAATACCATGTTCATCTGTATAAGTTTTGTTAATTTCTTCGATAGCATTTTGGTGTTTACCAATAACAATCGTTGGCTCATTAATCCAAAGAATAAAAAGCTCATCTTCAGCTAACAATTCACGAAAAGCGTAAGCTTCCAAAGCCACATTGTAAGCAGGATTATGGGAGTTATTGACAATATATTTCATGCGAAAGCTCCTTTTATAACATATAAGGATAGTATAGCAAAATCGCCGCTTTCAGTCTCTTAATTTGCTTGGAAGAATTCCTCAATGAAATACTGCGATCAATCCCAAGCTCGTCTAAGGCGACTGACACAATCTGGGATATTTTCCAAATCAATTTTACTAAACCCAAGAAAAAAACTTTCCTGCGGACAAGCTGCCTTTTCTTGCCAGAATTGCATGGTATCGTAAACACGAACCCCTTCGTTTTCAGCTTGTTTTATCAAATCACCCTGATTGATTTTATCTGGAAAAGTCACCAAAAAATATTGACCGCTGACATTTGATGAAAGCTTTATCGGCGACTGAAACCGTTCAAATTCCTTTTTAAATGCCTCGTAACGCTTCTTAAAAACATGATTCATCTTGCGCACCAAGCGGTCATAATCACCACTTGATAAAATATTAGCCAGCGCAATTTGATTAAGAAGATTCACCGTGCTATTGTACAGCTGAAATTTTTCCAAGAAAGCTTCTGTAAATTGATCAGGCAAAACGATATAGCTCATCCGAAATGACGGCGACAGAATTTTTGAAAAAGTGCCCAAATAAATGACACGGTCAAGATAATCAATTGATTTCAGAGCAGGTATTGGTCGCTCGTAGTAACGCAGCTCACTATCGTAATCATCTTCAATGATAAACGAATCCTTTTCTTGAGCAAAAGCTAAAAGCTCTTGACGTCTGGAAATCGGCATAATCATGCCCAAAGGAAATTGGTGCGAGGGTGTGGTGTAAATCATTTCAATCCCTGCGTTCTCGTCAATGTTCTCCAGATTTAAGGCTTCCTCATCAACCTTTGCCGTTACGATAGGATACGCATTTTTCTTGAAAATTTCTCGCGCCTTTGGATAGCTTGGTTCTTCCATTAAAACGGATTTTTGCGTATCTCCTAAAAATTGACAAATATAATCTAACGATTGTTGCAAACCCCTGGTAATGATAATCTGACTCGGCTGGCACCTCACCCCACGAATCCTCTCCAGATAACGACTGATTTCCTTTCTCAGTCTAAAATCCCCTTGAAATGGCTGCAATGTATATAATTTTTCTGCCTCATCTAACTGCTCAATGGCATTTTGATAATGCTTCTTCCACACTTTTTTAGGAAAAAGATTACTGGTATGGCTGCTGTTGGTTAAATCATAGATAATATGCTCGTCTGTCGCTTGTTTTTTCGTATCCGAAAATTCTTTTGTAAACGTTTTTTCTGACTGAAAAGCCTTGGGCAATTTCAAGACATAAAATCCCGCATTTTGGCGACTTTCGATGTAACCTTCCAAAGTCAGCTGCATATAGGATCGATCAACCGTATTACGACTAACACCAAGCATTTTAGCCAATGTTCGTGTGCCTAAAATTTTCTCATTTGGCGACAAGTATCCCAAAAGAATATCCGATTTGACCTGCTGATGAATTTGTTGATATAGGGGAGTACTTCCCTTTTTTCGATTAAGATGAATCACAATTTCCTTTAAAGTGGCACCTAAAAATTTTGTAATACTGTACTTTTTATTATACCACTTATTTATTACAATTTAGAGCGAGGTGAAAATGTCATGAAAAGAAATCGTTGTAATTCAATTAAAGACATTTGTCTAATCTTTTTAGCCATTTGTTTTTTTAGCTACTGGTGGTATATTTGTCAAACTAAGCCCACTCCCACCAATCAATACGGGCTTTTATCGTGTCTTATTTTCAATTCCGATGCTGCTGCCCTTTATCAAGAAATCAGATGTACAGGCGCTTAGTCGTAAACAGATAATGCCCATTATTCTGGCAGGGGCGTTCTTAGCAGGAGATTTGACCTTTTGGAACAGTTCCTTTTCTTACACTAGCGTTGCCAATGCCGATTTATTAGTCAATTTAACACCTTTTACGGTTATCCCAGTGAGTTATTTTCTCTTCAAGGAAAAAATGACTCCTAAATTTTTATTAGGTGGTTTGGTAACTTTGGTCAGTATTTTGGTGCTTATGGCAAATAAAGTCAGTCTATCGTCTGACCGTTTGCTCGGTGATTCTCTTAGTCTTGGCGCTTCTATTTTTTACGCCATGTTTATGATTACCGTTTATCAATTGCGCGACACCGTCAAATCTAACGTGATTATGTTTTTTAGTGCCTTTGGAACACTATTAGTGCTTGCTGTTGTGATTTTCTTTTCCTAGGATGTGTTCGTGGCCGGGGCTTCCCCCGCCGTCAGTGTCTGTGCTGTATCTTCTTGGGGTCGGGCTGAGGATATTCGGCAGTGTAGGGTCGTCCATTCGGGGCCCTGGGGGCTTGAC
>CAZWWE010000035.1:0-2527 GCA_964637295.1 uncultured Pseudomonadales bacterium
CAAGTTAACCAGAACCTCGGTTCTGGTTTTTTTAATCCTTTTACAAGAGAATGAAAATTTATGCCAAAATAAGGTCCATAGCGACTAGTCGCTATAAAAATAAGTTTTACATCCGAAAGGAGACATGTATATGGCTAAAAAAGAAATTGGACATCATTTTTTGGCTAGGCTAGGAAAAACACGCTTGCGCCCAGGAGGCGTAAAAGCTACTAATTGGTTGGTTGAACAAGGAAATTTTTCCAAAGACAGTAAGGTTTTAGAGGTCGCCTGCAATGTGTGTACCACATCAATTGAATTGTCACAAACTTATGACTGTCAGATTGTTGGTGTTGATATGGATAGTAAGGCGCTAGAAAAAGCGCGTGCTAACATTGCTAGTGTAGGACTTGAGAACCATATCCACGTTCAGCAAGGAAATGCATTAAAGCTCCCATTTCCTGATAGTTCATTTGATATTGTCATCAATGAAGCTATGTCAACCATGCTTCACGGAGAAGCTAAAGCAAAAGCAATTACGGAATATTTGCGAGTTTTAAAACCAGGCGGACGCCTTTTAACGCATGATGTTTCCTACATTTCTGATAAAGCAGAAGCAAAATTGCGCCAGCTAAGCCAAACAATTAATGCTAATGTTGAACCTTTACATGTTGACCATTGGCAAGAACTTTTTCAGAAAATCGGCTTTTCAAGTGTGCAAGCAACGCATGGCAATATGACTTTGATGTCATTTTCAGGTATGATTCGTGATGAAGGATTTTTAAAAACTTGTCAAATTTTATATCGAGGCTTACAAAAAGAAAATTGTCCTCAATTTCTGAAAATGTATGGCTTTTTCAATAAAATTGGTAAGGATTTACGTTACATTGCAGTAGTTAGCACAAAATAAAGGAGAAATAACATGGTATATATCGAAAAATTAGAACACAGCAAAGTACTCGATTTAAAGAAAATTGTTTCGATTGAAGAAAAACAAATGCTCTCAAAAACACTCGTTCAACGTGATGATTTAGGCATGACGATTTTTTCATTGGACAAAGGTCAAGAAATTGGGCGCCATTCTTCACCAGGGGACTCTATGGTGAATGTATTATCTGGAGTTGCTAAAATTACGATTGCTGACAATGACTATATTGTGAAAGCAGGTGAAAGCATTGTCATGCTAGCAAAAGTACCACATGCTCTCTATGCCGAAGAAGCATTTCAAATGTTATTGATTGTTGTAAAACCAGAGGTTAAACATGATTAAAGACTTAAAAACACTTGTCAAATATCATGATGGACAAATTGCAAGCCGTTCGTTGAGTAAAACGTTAGAAGTAGCTAATTCTATTACCTTATATGCAATGGCAAAAAGTGAGAGCATTAGTCGCGAAAGTAGCAATAATACCAAATTGATATATGTTTTAGAAGGAAATTTACAACTAAAAACTGATTCAGCGACAGTTAATCTTGCGCCTGATAGCCTTGAGACGATTCCAGCGAAAATGTTGCATGATTTTTAGCGTTAGAGGCTTGCAAAATCTTGCAGATTGAATTATCAGCGTGACAATAGACGATTTTGAGTGTGTTGCCAGCTTCTGAAAACTTTGTTATAATGAACTAAGATAGCACTTACATTAAGGAGGCACCGTGAAAGAAAAGCGTATTACAAAGTTCTTTTTAACCTGCGCAACTTTGGTTACTTGTATTACCTTGGGTGTTAACCTTTGTTTTCAACATTCTACAAAAGCGGTTGTCGCAGAATCTTCGGAAACATCAGATATAGCAACAGCTGATTTTATTGCAAGCATTGGCGAAACAGCACGACAAATTGGGCAAGATCGTAATCTCTACGCTTCTGTTATGATTGCACAATCTGTCTTAGAATCAAGTAGTGGGCAGTCTGCGCTTAGCCAGTCTCCTTATTATAATTTCTTTGGTATCAAGGGGAGTTACAATGGCAATTCTGTGACCATGCTAACTTGGGAAGATGACGGAAATGGCAATACTTACGAAGTTGACCAAGCATTCAGGTCATATAATAGTTTAAGTGACTCCTTGAATGATTACGCTAATTTGCTTAGCTGGGATTTGTATTCTGGAACGTGGAAATCTAACACTACATCTTATCAAGATGCCACGGCAGCCTTGACTGGTTTGTATGCCACAGACACATCTTACGCTGATAAATTAAATGCTTTAATTGAGCAATATGGTTTGACAGCCTACGATGAACCAGCAAGCACAGAGGAAGAAACAAGTAGCGAGGACAATTCAGACCATGTCTGGAATGAATACCGTGGTTCTTACACAACAGCAGCCATCCTAGCAGAAGACGAAGCATGGCTTAGCTTCATTAGTCAATAGAATAGGAAAGAGGAATTTTCTCCTCTTTTTTTTTACATTATTTTGAAAATAAAAAAAGAGCACATTGTCAAGTCAAGTGCAACAAGTTCTTGAATAGGCTAGTATTCCATTGTTAGGTTGTTTGGGCTAGTCCAAACAGAAATTTTGCAGTTTTGTAATGATGGAGTCGTCTAGGCCTCTC